>JBDSTZ010000001.1:0-4482 GCA_039927975.1 Massilia sp.
CAAGGTGCCGATGGACATGCAGGTCATGCTGTCGCTGAACGGCGTGATGGTGGTGCTGCTCGGCGTGCTGCCGGGCCCGCTGCTTGGCGCCTGCATTCACGCGATGACCCAGACCCTCGGCACCTGATTCGATGGATGTGTCCATCGCCAGCTGGTTGGTGATCATCATCGCGGTGCTGTTCGCCAACCTGCCGTTTTTCAACGAACACCTGTTCGGTTTCATTCCCCTCAAGGCGGCGCCGCCCGGCGCCCCGCGGCGCCGCAAGCACTTCGCGCTGCGCCTGCTCGAGCTGCTTGTTCTATACTGCGTACTCGGCGCGATCGGCTACGGGCTCGAAGCGAAGATCGGCAACGTGTTCACCCAGACCTGGGAGTTCTACGCCATCACCGCCTGGGCCTTCATCGTGCTGGCGTTTCCCGGTTTCGTGATGCGCTACCTGCGCAGGCAGCGCCCTTAATCGTTCCAACAACTTCTCAGCGGAGTCCGCATGGACCTCAAAGAAACGCGCGTTGACGGCACCACCGTGTACGACGGCCATTTCCTCAAGGTCGAACGCGACCGGGTCCTGCTGCCCGACGGCAGCGCCAGCGCGCGCGAATACATCCGCCATCCGGGCGCGGTGGTGATCCTGCCGCTGTTCGACGACGGCAGCGTGCTGCTCGAACGCCAGTTCCGCTATCCGCTCGATCGGGTGTTCGTCGAATACCCGGCCGGCAAGATCGATCCGGACGAAGACCCGCTCGCCTGCGCCAAGCGCGAACTGCAGGAAGAAACCGGCTACACCGCCACCGACTGGCATTTCGTCTGCACCATCCACAACGCGATCGCCTATTCGGACGAGCACCTCGACCTGTTTCTCGCGCGCGGCCTGGTGGCCGGCCCCGCCAAGCTCGACGCCGGCGAATTTCTCGAAACCTTCACCAGCACTGTGCCCGAATTGCTGGCCATGGTGAAGAGCGGCGCGATCACCGACGTGAAGACCATCATCGGCACCTTCTGGCTCGAAAAATTCAACAACGGCAGCTGGTCGCCCGACTGAGCCTGGCCATGCGCGCGCGACTGGCGGCCTGGCTGCTCGCGCTGTTCGCGGGCCTGTCGATGCTGTGCGCCGCGTCGATCGCAACGGCGGCCGCTGCGGCCGGCGCGGCCGCCACGTTCCAGCAGCGCTGCGAAGAGCGGCTCGGCGCGCCATCGCTGCAGGTGCGCGCGGCCGATGCGGGTTATCGGATCGACACTTCCCTGTCCTACAAAACACTGACCCGGATGAAGGGCGGCGGCCAGGCTGGCCGCTTCGTGCTCGGCCTCACGCGCGCCGAATCGCGCATCGGCATCGCCCTCAACGCCCGCATGCTGACCGACAGCGCGAGCGGCCGCGAATGCATGGCGCCGCACGTCGATGTCAACCTTGCCTATCTGCCCATCGTTATTTATGTGAGCCGCGAGTTCGCGCCGGACAGCTGCGCGTATCGGGCGATTCTTGCGCATGAGATGCGCCATCTCAATGCCTATCTGGACTATTTGCCGAAAGTGGAAGGTGTGGTGCGCAACAGTCTGACCCCGCGTCTCGGCGCACAATTGGTGTATGCGCCGGCGGGTCAGAGCAGGCTCAAGCTGCAACGCGAGCTGGACCGGGAATGGCTGCCGTTCATCAAGCGCGAGGTGGCCAGGGTGGAGCATTTGCAGCAGGCGATCGACACTGAAAAAGAGTATGCGAGGTTAAGCAAAGTTTGCGCAGGTGAGGTACAGTCACTTATCGGACCTGTCCCTCCAAAGGACTGAACGGACGGCAAAATTGGCGTGTAAGCGCCCCGCATTGAAGACTGAATTTTCGAACCGAACCACGATCATGAACCAGCCCACGCCCCGTTATTTCGCTCTGATTCCGGCCGCCGGCGTCGGTGCGCGCATGAGCGCGGGGGCGGGCGCGCTGCCTAAGCAATATCTCAAGATTGGCGGCAAGCCAATGTTGCGGCATACGCTCGACAGCTTCCTCTCGAGCGAGCTGATCAGCCACACTTTCGTGGTGGTCAGCCAGGCCGATCCCTACATCGCCGAGGTCGCGCCGGCCCACGGCGTGACGGTCCTGCGTTGCGGCGGCGAGAGCCGGCTGGCATCGGTGCGCAACGGCCTGGCGGCCCTCGGCGACACGTTGCGCGAGGACGACTGGGTGCTGGTGCACGATGCGGCGCGGCCGGGCCTGAACGGCGCGCTGATCGAAAAATTGATCCGCGGCGTGGCCGACGATCCGGTCGGCGGCCTGTTGGCGCTGCCGGTGGTGGACACCGTCAAGCGCAGTGCCGGCGACACGCTCGCCACCGTCGCGCGCGACGGCCTGTGGCTGGCGCAGACACCCCAGATGTTCCGGTACCGCCTGCTGTGCGACGCACTCGCCGCGGCCACCGATCCCAACGCGATTACCGACGACGCCAGCGCGATGGAAGCGCTGGGCTTCACGCCGAAGCTGGTCGAAGGACATCCCCGTAATTTGAAAGTGACGCTGCCCGACGACATCCGCATCGCCGAGATGTACTTGGCCGCGCCTTAACCTGTTAAATGTGAACGAATCATGGCTCTGACATCCTACAATCCCGCGCCGCCCTTCCGCATCGGAACCGGCTATGACTGCCACGCTCTCGTCGAAGGCCGCAAACTGGTCATCGGCGGGGTCACCATCCCGCATCGGCTCGGCCTGTTCGGCCATTCCGACGCCGACGTGCTGCTGCACGCCATCATCGACGCCATGCTCGGCGCGGCCGCGCTGGGCGACATCGGCAAGCACTTTCCCGACACCGACCCGATGTTCGCCGGCGCCGATTCGCGCACCCTGCTGCGCGAAGTGGCGCACCGGGTGGTCGCCACCGGCTACACCATCGGCAACATCGACGCCACCATCATCGCCCAGGCGCCGAAGATGGCGCCGCATATTCCGCAGATGATTTCGCGCATCGCCGAGGACATCGGCGTCTCGCCGCAGCAGGTCAACATCAAGGCCAAGACCAACGAGAAGCTCGGATACCTGGGCCGCGAGGAGGGCATGGCGGCCGAGGCGATCGCGATGCTGATCAAATCGCAGTAGTAGTCGCAGTTGCAAGCGCGCCGGGGAGGGCGGGATGCCGGCCCGGGCGGCGATGCGTGGCGGCCTCGGTCGCAAGCTTGCCGCAGACCCTTGCGCCCCGTCGCCACGCTCGTCGCGGCCGAACCATACAAGGCGGATGATGGCGACGAAGTACGCTCCCGAAACGGCCGGCGCGCGTGGGCACACGGTTCAAATCAACGATATCGAGATGTACTACGAGGAGGCCGGCGTCGGCGCGCCCTTGGTGTTGCTCCACGGCTTTGGCGGCTGTACGCAGAACTGGCATCCGTTTATCGCGGCGCTCGCCGAACGCCACCGGCTGATCGTGGTGGATCTGCGCGGCCACGGCCATTCGACCAATCCCGCGAACGAGTTCACCCATCGGCAAGCGGCCATCGACGTGTTCCACCTGCTCGATCATATCGGGATTGATCGCTTCTCGGCGATGGGAATGAGTTCCGGTGGAATGGCGCTGCTGCACATGGCAAGCAGCCAGCCCGCGCGCATTGACGCGATGGTGTTGATATCCGCCACCACCCACTTCCCCGACCAGGCCAGGGCCATCATGCGCCGTGCATCGTTCAGCACCATGCCGCAGGAAGTGCGCGACATGTATCGCGAGTGCGCCAAGCGCGGCGACGAACAGGTTCGTCAACTGATCGGACAGTTCAACGCGCTGCACGAAAATCACGACGACATGAATTTCAGCGCCCAGACTTTATCGACCATCACCGCGCGGACGCTGGTGGTCCACGGTGATCGCGACGCTTTTTTCCCCGTTGAAATTGCAGTGGGCATCTACCGCGCTATTCCCGACGCCGCCTTATGGATCATTCCTGGCGGCGAACATGTGCCTGTGTACGATCCCGCGCTTCCCTTCACCGCGACGGCGCTGCGTTTCCTTGACGGGCGCGGCCTGTCGCCATCTTCCCGCTGACGCCGGTCCACGCGCCGCAGCCTGGCTTTCCACGCCGTTTTTTCCCGGCACCGCAGTGAAGCGGACGGCGAAAACCGTCGTCAAACGTGGTCGTTGAGACAAATGCGTGCATATGCACTAGAATACGCACACCGTATCCGTGCAATTACACTTATTCCATGTCCGACGCCCCGCAAACCCTGTCCTGCACCTGCTTCAAGCTGCGCAAGCTGACGCGCGCGATGTCGCGCATCTACGACCGCCACCTGGCCGAGGTCGGCTTGAAGATCACCCAGTACTCGGTGCTGGCGAACATGGCCCGCGCCGCGTTGCCGGTGGCCGAGCTGGCCGAGCGCCTCGGCACCGAACGCACCACCCTCACGCGCAACCTCAAGCCGCTGACCGACGCCGGCTGGGCGCGCCTGGTGACGGGCGCCGACGCGCGCCAGAAAGTCGTCACCATCACCGACGCCGGCCGCGCCAAGCTGC
>JBDSTZ010000002.1:0-5323 GCA_039927975.1 Massilia sp.
GGTACTGCTCGGAGTTGTAAGTGCAGATGTAAGACAGGCAGAAGGTCAGGAAACCTTGCAACATCAGCCAGCGCTGGGTGCGCCATGGCAGGCGCAGGCGGTTGCCGCGCAGCAGGCAGAAGCCGAACAGGACGGCTGAGGCCAACGCAAAGCGGTAGGCCACCGAGACGGCCGGCGGCACCTCGCCCAGTTGCAATGTGATGGCCCAGAAGGTCGATCCCCAGATCAGGGTGGCGATGGCGAACAGGAGCGAAGATGGCATCGCTAAAGTATAGAGCGATTCACTGTTTCTTGCCGGTCAAGGCTTGGACGCGACAGTCGGACGGCGCCGATTTGATCTGCGACAAACACGGCCGGGTCCGCTCAAGTGGGCGAATAATTCAAAGTAGCATGAACGAATTGACCATGAGGACCCGGTATGAAACCTTCGCTCCAGCTGAAAATCGCAGCGCTGCTCGGCTATGTGCTGCTGTGTACGATGCTCGTCACCGGCCAGCGCGACGACGGCTCGGCCGACGAGGCGGGTGCCCGCGCGGGTGTCGGCCTCGACGCCGGCTTGCCCTGAGCGCTGTTCAGTACGCCGGCTTCAGTACGCCAGCTTCAGTACGCCAAATTCAGGCGCCGGTACAAAAAGCCCAGCACGAACAGCGGCCCGATCAGCAGGAAACGCAGGTCGTCGAGGAAGGATGGCTTCTTGCCTTCGATCTGATGGCCGATGAATTGCCCGATCCAGGCCAGCACGAAAATGGCGATCGACAGCGGCAGCACCGCCGGTCCGGGCAGCGCCGCCAGCAGGGCGAGCATCACCAGCGACATGGCCAGCATGCCGGCCGCGAAAGGGCGCGACAGCTGGTAGTAGTACCACAGCGCGCCGCCGCACACCGCCAGCGCCGCCAGCGGATGCACCCACCAGACGATCCCCAGCAGCGAAAACACGATCAGCGGCACGCACACCATGTGCACCAGCTCATTGGTGTGGTTGCGGTGGCTCTCGCCGTACTGGGCGAGCAGGGTGTCGATGTCGCGGGCCTGGTTCATGCGTCGGTCTCGGCGTGAGTGGATCGGTCGGACGATTCTACACCGCGCCAGCCGCTAGCGGCCGCCGGACACGTCGATGAAGCTGCCGGTGGTGTAGGACGCCTGCGCCGACAGCAGCCACAGGACCGCCGCCGCCACCTCGGCCGGTTCACCGCCGCGTCCCATCGGCACCGAGGCCTGCAGCCGTTCGACCCGGCCAGCCTCGCCGCCGCTGGCGTGGATCTCGGTATGGATCAGGCCTGGCCGCACGCCGTTGACGCGGATGCCTTCGGCCGCCACCTCCTTCGCCAGCCCGATCGTCATCGCTTCGAGCGCCGCCTTGGAAGCGGCGTAGTCGACGTATTCGCCGGCCGCGCCCAGCTGCGCCGCGCGCGAGGACAGATTGACGATCGCGCCGCCGGCCCCGCCGTAGCGGGTCGACATGCGCCGCACCGCTTCGCGCGCGCACAGGAAGGCGCCGGTGATATTGGTGGCGAACAGGCGGTTCAGGCGCGCCGCGTCCATCTGCTCGACGCGCATCTGCGGCGCCAGGATGCCGGCGTTGTTGACCAGCGCGTCGAGGCGGCCGAAGTGGGCGTCGACCTGCTCGAACAGCGTGAGCACCGAGGCCTCGTCGGCGACATCGGCGCGCACCGCCAGCGCGCTGCCGCCGGCGCTTTCGATGGCGCGCACCAGCTGCTCGGCGGCCTGCTGGTTGACGTGGTAGTTCACGCACACCGCGTAACCCTGGCGCGCGGCCAGCAGGGCGCAGGCGGCGCCGATGCCGCGGCCTGCGCCGGTGATCAGTACGACTGGGTCGCTCATGGAGCTTGTCCTTTTCAAGTCGGGCCGGGCCGCGCGCCGCCAACGGCCCGGCTACAATGCTGCGATGAATAACGGATCCCACTCAGACGCCGCCGCCGCGCCGCGCAAGCGCTGCTTCGATCCGGTGGTCGACGCCCATACCCGCCTGCTGATCCTGGGCAGCCTGCCAGGCGAACAATCACTGGCGCGCAGTGAATATTACGGCAATCGGCAAAATCGGTTCTGGACGCTGATGTCGGAGGTGCTCGACGTCGACCTGGTGGCGCTCGACTATCCGGCGCGGCTGGCGGCCTTGCTGGCGCGTGGGGTGGGCTTGTGGGACGTGGTGGCCGAGGCGCGCCGCGAGGGAAGCCTGGACAGCCGGATACGCGAGCGCGCAGATAACGATCTGCTGGCACTGGTCGGGACGTTGCCCGCGCTGACAACGATCGCGTTCAACGGCGGCACGGCCGCACGTCTGGGCATGAAGGTGTTGGGAGAGCATGCGGAGCGCTTTCGTATTATTGCGCTGCCGTCAAGTAGCCCAGCCTATACTGCGCCGTATGCCGACAAGGCGCGGTTGTGGCAGGGTCTGATTGGCTTTTGATCTCCTGAGTTTGCAGTGACGTCATCGATGCGCTTTCTTCATACGCATCGGCTTCTGACGTACTTGCTCCAAGTCCGATCTGTCGCGAAGGAGTGCAACGGCCGTGTGTTTTCCGCTTAGACTGGTGCTTGTTTGGAGAATTACCGCAGGAGTTGAGAATGGAAACGCAACTGGAAAAGCTGGCGTTCGAGGCGCTCAAGCTCAGCACGAGTGAACGCGCCGCGTTTGCTCAGCTGCTACTTGAAAGTCTTGATGAAGATGCCGAAGTGGCGGAGGCATGGGCGGTCGAGGTGGAACGGCGCATTGCCGATATAGAAAATGGCGTCACCAAGCCGGTGCCGCTGGCCGATGCTCTTCTTCAAGTGCGTGCGCGCTTGAAATGAAACTGCTGATCGACGAACTGGCCTCGGCGGAGTTGGAATCGATCGCCACCTACTACGCCCAAGTCGCGAACAAGGAGCTGGCCAGGACCTTTGTCGATGAGTTCGAGCGTGCTGCGTATCTCGTGCTGGGCAATCCTCACATTGGCAGCGCGCTTCGTGGCGGGCAACGAAAGTATTCGCTGCGCAGATTTCCGTATCAGATCATTTATCAACTAGCCGGAAACGATCTCCGCATTCTCGCGCTTGCCCATCATCGGCGCAAACCCGGTTATTGGAAAAAATTACCTTGATGATGCCGACGCGGTGAGCGCCTTTTTGAATCGCACGGCGCCGGGGCGATGATCGAGGTGGTCTTAATGCGTAGCCTCATCCTACCCGTGAAAACAATCCAGCAGCTCATCCACCAGATCCATGGTCTCCTCCGGCCCCAGCCCGAGGTAGGCGCAGGCCCGCTCGCCGCCCTTGTCCCATTCGAGCGAAGCGACATTGCCCTGGTACTTCTGGATCGCCAGCTCGGCCAGCAGCGACAGCGCCACCAGCGAGCGCACCGCGTCGGCGGTGGCGGCGTCGGTCAGCACGGCGTAATCGTGATGGTGCAGGATGGCCCACGCCACATCGCTCGACAAGCCCCAGTTCCTCGCCAGCAGGGCGCCGATGGCGGCGTGGTTGCTGCTGTGCCGCTCGTCTTCCAGCGCGGTGAAGGGCCGCGCCGCCTCGCGCCCGGCCGCCTCGAACGTGGCGCCGTAATCGGCGAAACGCGCCATCAATAGCGGCACCCCGGTATCGCAGAACAGCCCGAAGGTATGGGCGATATCGGGCGCGCCGTTGCGCAGCCGGCGCGCCAGGAACACCATCGCCTGCGCGCGCCGGCTCGACAGGTCCCAGAACGAAGCCAGCGCCGCGCCGTCGGCGGCGATCGCCTGGCGTGCCAGCAGGCCCGTCATCAAGGCCGCGACCTGGTTCATGCCGAGGAAGATGATGGCCTGGTCGATCGACTTGGCCTTGCGCGCGCCGCCGTAGAACGAGGAGTTGGCCAGCTTGAGCAGCGCGCCGGCCATGCCGACGTCGCTGGCGATAATGCGGCCGATCGCCAGCGGCGACGGCTCGTCCGAGGCCAGTTCGCGCTGCAGCTCGGCCAGCAGGCTGGGGCGCGGCGGAATCCGGATCGAGCGCATCAGCGCCTCGACCGGATCCTCGGCCAGGTTGGCCTGGGCGGCGAGATTACTCATTGGATAATATTGCTGTGAGTTGCAGGATATGCATGGCGATCGTATTGCCCTGGGTCACTACTTCCTACTATATCCCAGTCCCAAGCCGCTGGCGCCTCGCCGCGAAAAAATCTGTCGCGCTCAGGCGTCACGCGGGCGCAGCGCGGCTCGGGCTACAATCGCGCCATGACAACCCTTCTTGCCGGCATCGACTTCGATGCGCCCTCGCACGAGGTGGCGCGCCAGCTGATCGGCGTCGTTGTGCTCATCGACGGGGTCGGCGGGCGCATCGTCGAAACCGAAGCCTACGACCGCGCCGACCCCGCCTCGCACACCTATTCCGGACCCACCGAACGCAATATGGCGATGTTCGGCCACAGCGCGCACGCCTATGTGTACCGCTCCTACGGCATCCACTGGTGTCTCAATTTCGTCTGCCGGGAAAGCGGCCATGGCGCCGGTGTGCTGCTGCGCGCGCTCGAACCGACCGATGGGCTGGACCTGATGCGCGAACGGCGCGGGGTCGACGAGCCGCGCCTGCTGTGCTCCGGCCCCGGCAAACTGTGCCAGGCGCTCGGCGTCACCCGCGCGCTCAACGGCAAGCCGCTGGCGCAGGCGCCGTTCGAACTGCTGCCGGTCAGCGCGCCGGTCGAGGTGGCGTGCGGGCCACGGATCGGCATCTCGAAAGCGATGGACGTGCCCTGGCGCTTCGGCCTGGCCGGCTCGCGTTACCTGAGCCGGCCGATGCGCTGAGACGCTAAAACGCTGAAACGCCGGGGCGCCCATCGCTTCACGCCTTGCCGCTCCTGCCGCGCGCCGCGCCGGGCAGGGCGCGCTGGGCCCGCTCGCCGCCCTTGCGCATCCGGCTCGACGACGAACGCCGCTCGTCGGGATCGTGAAAATCGGCGTCCGGATCGGTGTGCAGCGGCGGCGGCGCGGCGCTTGCCGCGTCTTCGTCGAGCGCGTCGATCTTGAAGATCGACACCGCTTGCGCCAGGTTGACAGTCTGCTCGTGCAGGCTGGCCGCGGCGGCCGCCGCTTCCTCCACCAGCGCGGCGTTCTGCTGGGTCATCTCGTCCATCTGGCCGACCGCGATATTGACCTCCGAGATGCCGACCGCCTGCTCCGAACTGGCCACGCTGATGCGCTCGATGATGTCGTTGACCTGCTGGACCGAGGAGACGATATTGCCCATGCTGTGGCCGGCCGCGTTGACCGAGGCGCTGCCGCCGTCGATGATGGCGACCGAGGCGGCGATCAGCGCCTTGATCTCCTTGGCCGCCGCCGCCGAGCGCTGCGCCAGG
>JBDSTZ010000003.1:0-3104 GCA_039927975.1 Massilia sp.
CATTTCCCGCGTGCCGTGCATGCCGAGAGCGTCGGTTTTGACGCACTTGCACACGACCTGTTTGGCGGCGCCAAAGCCGGACCTGACCACGGAGCGAACCAGTGAGCCAGCCGATGAATGGCGCGCCTTGCGCCCTCAAAGTGAGCGCGCTGGAAGCGGCGGGCGCCGAAGGCCCGCTCGGCGCCCGCCTGTACAGCGGCGGCGAGGCGCGCGTCAAGAAGGACGGCCTGATCGTGTTCTTCCATGGCGGCGGCTTCGTCAGCGGCGACCTGGACGACGCCGACACCTTCCTGCGCCATCTGGCCACCTGCGGCCGCTACCAGGTGCTCGCGTCCAATTACACGCTCGCCACCGAGCGCCCGTTTCCCGCCGCTGTCGAAGACGCGCATGCCGTCCTCAATTGGGCCAAGAAGCACAAGGCCAAACTGGGCTGGACCGGCAAGCAGCTGATCGTGGCCGGCATTGAAGCCGGCGCCAATTTGGCGGCGGTCTGCACCCTGATGGCGCGCGACCGTGGCGGCCCGGCGCTGGCCGGCCAGCTGCTGATCATGCCGATGCTCGATCCGGCGCTCACCAGCTGCTCGATGCGCGAAGTGCCGGTCGACCCGAGCCGCGCCTGCGTCGCCAACAGCTGCGCGGCGAGCTACCGTGGCTACCTGCCGAACGCCGCCGACCGCACCCACCCGTATGCCTCGCCCTTGCAATCGAGCCGCCTCAAGAACCTGCCGCCCGCGCTGATCCTGTCGGCCGACGACGACCCTCTGCGCGACGAGGCTGAACAATACGCCGTCAAGCTCGAAAAATTCGGCGTGCCGACCACCCACAAACGCCTGTCCGCCACGCCGCTCGACGCGCCGGAAGGGCGCAACGAGTGCGCCTGCCAAGGCGCGGCGCTGACCGAAATCGGCGTGTTCCTGCAATCGCTGGACTGTCCACCCACGCCGTCCTGATCCACCCCTTACTGCTGGCCGCTGGCGCCGTGAACGGCGCCAGGGGAAGCGTTTCGCCCAGTTTTTCGCTTTGCGGGGTTTTGTCGCCCTGGTTATCAATATTTTTCATATAAAAAGGAATAAACATGAAAATCTCCAATCGACTCAGCACCACGGCCAAGCCCCTGCTTGCCGCGCTGGCCCTGGCCGGCTTCGCCGCGCTCGGGCTGGCCGGCTGCGAAAACGCCAACAGCAAGCCCGCCGAAGCACCCGCGCCCGGCGCGCCGCCGGTCACCGCCGCACTGGTGGTCGAGCGCACCGTCAACGAAACCCAGGAATTCTCCGGCCGCCTCGAAGCGGTCGAACGGGTCGACATCCGCGCCCGCGTCGGCGGCTACGTCACCGCCGTCAAGTTCAAGCCGGGCAGCCTGGTCAAGAAGGGCGACGTATTGTTCGTGATCGACGCCCGGCCGTTCCAGGCCGAGTCAAGCCGCGCCGACGCCGCCGCTGTCGCCGCGCGCGCCAAGGCCGACCTGGCCAAGCTCGAACTGGCACGCGCCGAACGCCTGCTGGCCGACAAGGCCATCGCCCAGCGCGAATTCGACGAGAAGTCGTCAAGCGTCAAAGAACTCGACGCCAACGCGCGCGCCGCCCAGGCCTCGGCCGAAGCGGCCCGCCTGAACCTGGCTTACACCACCGTCACCGCGCCGATCGACGGCCGGGTCTCGAAAGCCGAAGTCACCCTCGGCAACCTGGTCGACGCCGCCGTGGTACTGACCTCGGTCGTGTCGAACAAGGAGATCTACGCCAGCTTCGACGGCGACGAGGAAACCTACCTGCGCGTGGCGCGCGTGGCCCAGAAGGGCGCGCCGGTCGAAGTCAAGGTGGGCCTGGCCAACGAGAGCGGATTCCCGCACGAGGGCAAGCTCGAATTCGTCGACAACCGGCTCGATGCCGCCACCGGCAGCGTGCGCATGCGCGCCCTGTTCGCCAACAGCGACAACATCCTGGTGCCCGGCCTGTTCGCCCGCGTCCAACTGGCCGGCAACGGCGAGACCGCCGCCAAGGCCGCCCTCATTTCCGAGCGCGCTATCGGCACGGACCAGAACCGAAAGTTCGTCTACGTGGTCAAAGCTGATAACACCGCCGAATACCGCGCCATCACGCTCGGACCCACGGTCGACGGCCTGCGCGTGGTGCGCGACGGCCTCAAACCGGGCGAGAAAATCGTCGTCAACGGCCTGCAGCGCGTGCACCCCGGCGCGCCCGTCACGGCCGAACTGGTGGCCATGGACGCCGACGGCAAGCCAGCCGCCGATCTGAAAGTGGCCGCGCTGGCGGCCAAAAAAGCCAAGGAATAAGAACATGAACTTCTCACGATTTTTCATCGACCGGCCGATTTTCGCGGCCGTCCTGTCGATCATCATTTTCGTGGCCGGCCTGCTGTCGATCTTCACGCTGCCGATCTCGGAATACCCCGACGTGGTGCCGCCTTCGGTGGTGGTACGCGCGCAGTACCCAGGCGCCAACCCGAAAGTCATCGCCGAAACCGTCGCCGCGCCGTTGGAGGAGCAGATCAACGGCACCGAGAACATGCTCTACATGTCCTCGCAGTCGACCTCCGACGGCTCGCTCGCGCTGACCGTCACCTTCAAGGTCGGCACCAACGTCGAGCAGGCTGAATCGCAGATCCAGAACCGGATCCAGCGGGCTTTGCCGCGCCTTCCCGAGGAAGTGCGCCAGATCGGCGTGACCGCCGTGAAAAGCTCGCCCAACCTGACCATGGTGGTGCACCTGGTCTCGCCATCGGGCCGCTACGACGACGTCTACCTGCGCAACTACGCCGTGCTCAACGTGAAGGACCAGCTGGCCCGCATCCAGGGCATGGGCGAAGTCCAGCTGTTCGGCGCCGGCGATTACGCCATGCGCGTCTGGCTCGATCCGCAAAAAGTGGCGGCGCGCGGCATGACCGCCGGCGACGTCACCGCCGCCATCCGCGAGCAGAACGTGCAGGTCGCCGCCGGCGTGATCGGCGCCTCGCCGTCGAAAGGCTCGGAGTTCCAGCTGACCGTCAACACCCAGGGCCGCCTGTCCACCATCGAGGAATTCGGCGCCATCATCGTGCGCACCGGCGCCGACGGCGCGGTCACCCAGCTGAAAGACGTCGCCCGCCTC
>JBDSTZ010000004.1:0-10463 GCA_039927975.1 Massilia sp.
TGCCGGCCTCGGTGGCGCGGAACACTTCGTCGATCGAGATGCATGGCAGGCCGTCGACGGCGCTGCCGAATTGCTGGTAGACGGCCTGCTCGCTGAAGGTGCCCGAGGGTCCCAGGTAGGCGACGGTGACGCGCTTTTCGAGCGAACGGCAGGACGACATGATCTCGCGGAAGATGGTTTGCACTTCGGCGTTCTTGAGCGGGCCGGGATTGCGGTCGGCGACGCCGCGCAGCACCTGGGCTTCGCGCTCGGGACGGAACACCGGCGCCTTGGTTTCGGCCTTGATGTGGCCGACTTCCACCGCCAGGCGGGCGCGCTGGTTGAGCAGGTCGAGGAGCTGCGCGTCGATCTTGTCGATCTGTTCACGCAAAGGTTGAAGTTTGTCGGTCATGGTCAGCTTCGTAGGGTCAGCGTCGTTCGGTTGTTGTCGTCGCGGTCATCAAGATGTCGCCCTCGCGTCGAGGGCCCGGTGTCAGGCGCCGAAGACGACCCGGCGGACATTGGATTTCCGCCTGCGCGGGAATGACGGGACTTCTCTGTTAGATCAGCGGCCGGCGAACTCGTTCAAATATTCGACGAGCGCCTGCACGCCTTCGATCGGCATCGCGTTGTAGATCGATGCGCGCATGCCGCCGACGGACTTGTGGCCCTTGAGCTGCAGCAGGCCGCGCGCCTTGGCGCCGGCGAGGAATTGTTCGTTGCGCGATTCGTCGCGCAGGTAGAACGGCACGTTCATGCGCGAGCGGTCTTCCGGCGCCACGCGGTTCTGGT
Organism: Massilia sp.; assembly: GCA_039927975.1. Classification (GTDB taxonomy): domain Bacteria; phylum Pseudomonadota; class Gammaproteobacteria; order Burkholderiales; family Burkholderiaceae_D; genus JBDSTZ01. The sequence goes on from JBDSTZ010000004.1 coordinate 772, forward strand.
AAAAATCGTCGACGTCGAGCGCGGCGTACAGCAGGCGCGCCTTTTCGATGTTGAGCTTTTCCATCGCCGCCACGCCACCCAGCTTCTTCAAATGGGCGAACACCAGGCCGGCGATGTAGATCGCGTAGGTGGGCGGGGTGTTGTACATCGAATCGTGGGCCGCCACCACGCTGAAGTCAAAGGCGGACGGGCAGATCGGCAAGGCGTGGCCGAGCAGGTCGTCGCGCACGATGACCACGGTCAGGCCGGCCGGGCCGATATTCTTCTGGGCGCCGCCGAAGATGACGCCGTACTTCGAAACGTCGACCACGCGCGAGAGGATGTGGGAGGACATGTCGGCGACGATCGGCGTGTCGGCCGGCACGTCGGGCACGAAGTTGTATTCGACGCCGTCGATGGTTTCGTTGGTGCAGATGTGCAGGTAGGCGGCGCCGGGCGTGAGCTTCCACTCGGACTGCGGCGGCACGCGGCTGAATTTGTCGGCGGCCGACGAGGCGGCGACGTTGACGTTGGCGTAGCGCGCCGCTTCCTTGATCGACTTGCCCGACCACGAGCCGCTGCGGACGAAATCGACGGTGGCCGGCTGCGCGGTGCGGCCGACCAGGTTCATCGGAATGATGGCGTTTTCGCCGAGACCGCCGCCTTGCAGGAACAGGATCTTGTAATTGTCGGGGACGGCCAGCAGCTCGCGCAGATCGGCGACCGCGGCCTGGTAGATTGAGATAAATTCGGGACCGCGGTGACTCATCTCCATCACGGACATTCCGCTGCCATGCCAGTCGAGCATTTCAGCAGCGGCTTGTTCGAGCACTTCCTTGGGCAGGACGGCCGGCCCGGCCGAGAAGTTGTAGATCTGAGTCACTTGCGATCCTTTATGAGAGTGGTGCTTACTTGGCGATTTCCTGGGTGAGTTCCTGCATCAGCTTGCCCATGCGCGGCGCCATGATCTTCTGGCCGAGCGTCATCGATTCGCCCATCAGTTTCGGCATCGTGCCGAGCATCTTCTGGCCGAGCGGGGTGGCGTAGAACTTGGCCAGGCCGTTGATTTCGGCGAGGGTGAAATTGCGGGCGTAGAGCGGCTCGATTTCCGAGAGCATTTCATCGATCAGGGTCGGATCGGTCAGCAGCTTGCTCATGGCGGCGACCATTTGCGGAATTTTCGCGTCCAGCTTGGCCAGCGCGTCCTGCTTGGCGGCCGCGTCGAGGTTGGCGTTATTGTTGATCATCTGCGAGGAGGCGTTGCGCATCTGCGCCGGCAGCGTCTGGACGATTTGCTGCATCGACGCTTGCATCACGTCGCGGTATTTCATCGATGCGAACAGACTGCGCACGGCGGCGCGAATGGCCGGGTCGACCGGGGCAGCGGCCGGCGCCGACGCCGGGGTGGCGGCAGCGGCGGCTTGCTGGGCCAGCACCGGAGCGCTGGCGAGGGTAAGGACGGTGGCGAATGCGGCGATATATTTTTTCATTGTCATCTCGGGTTGGACAGCGGTTTATCACGTACATCACGGCGCTGGCGGGGATGGGCCGGCGTAGCGCCCTTCCCCCGCCGGACCGGGCTTACTCCGGCGTCGGCGCCAGGTCGACGTCTTCGAGGTCGGTCTCGACGATGCGCTGCAGGCCGGACAGCTTGGTGCCGTCTTCGACCGCGATCAAGGTCACGCCCTGGGTCGCGCGGCCCATCTCGCGGATCTCGGCCACACGGGTGCGGATCAGCACACCGCCGGTCGTGATCAGCATGATCTCGTCGGTGGTCTCGACCAGGGTGGCGGCGACGACTTTACCATTGCGCTCGCTGGTCTGGATCGCGATCATGCCCTTGGTGCCGCGGCCGTGGCGGGTGTACTCGGTGATCGGGGTACGTTTGCCGAAGCCGTTCTCGGTGGCGGTGAGGACCGACTGCTGCTCGTTCTCGGCCACCAGCAGGGCGATGACCTGCTGGCCATCCTCGAGGTTCATGCCGCGCACGCCGCGCGCGGTGCGGCCCATCGGACGCACGTCGTTCTCGTCGAAGCGCACCGCCTTGCCGGCGTCAGAGAACAGCATGACATCGTGCTCGCCGTCGGTGAGCGCGGCGCCGATCAGGAAGTCGCCCTCGTCGAGGTCGACCGCGATGATGCCGGCCTTGCGCGGATTGCTGAAGTCCTTGAGCGGGGTCTTCTTGACGGTGCCCAGGCTGGTCGCCATGAAGACGTAATGGTCTTCCGGGAAGGTGCGGTTGACGCCCGACAGCGGCAGCACCACGGTGATCTTCTCGTTGTCCTGCAGCGGGAACATGTTGACGATCGGCTTGCCGCGCGAATTGCGCGAGCCTTGCGGCACTTCCCACACCTTGAGCCAGTACATCCGGCCGCGGTTGGAGAAGCACAGGATGTAGTCGTGGGTGTTGGCGATGAAGAGCTGGTCGATCCAGTCCTCTTCCTTGGTCGCCATGGCCTGCTTGCCGCGTCCGCCGCGCTTCTGGGCGCGGTATTCGGAGATCGGCTGCGACTTCATGTAGCCGGTGTGCGACAGCGTCACGACCATGTCCTGCGGGGTGATCAGGTCTTCGGTTTCAAGGTCGGTGGCGTTGTGCTCGATGGTCGAGCGGCGCACGTCCTTGTTGCCGGCGCCGTACTCGTTCATCACCAGGGTCATTTCGTCGGTGATGATGGTGGTCACGCGGGCCGGCTTGGCGAGAATATCGAGCAGGTCGGCGATGTGCGCCATGATCTCTTTGTACTCGTTGACGATCTTGTCCTGCTCGAGACCGGTCAGGCGCTGCAGACGCATCTGCAGAATTTCCTGGGCCTGCTCGTCGGAGAGCTTGTAGAGGCCATCGCCCTGCATGCCGTAATGCTTGGGCAGGTGCTCGGGACGGAAGGCTTCGATGCCGCCGACGGTGGCGCCTTCGGCGGTGCGCAGCAGCATTTCGCGCACGAGCGACGAATCCCAGGCGCGCGCCATCAGTTCGGTCTTGGCGATCGGCGGCGACGGCGCGGCCTTGATGATGGCGATGAAATCGTCGATGTTGGCCAGCGCGACGGCCAGGCCTTCGAGCATGTGGCCGCGTTCGCGCGCCTTGCGTAGTTCGAACACGGTGCGGCGGGTGACGACCTCGCGGCGGTGCGACAGGAAGCACTGCAGCATCTGCTTGAGGTTGAGCAGCTTGGGCTGGCCGTTGACCAGCGCCACCATGTTCATGCCGAAGGTGTCCTGCAACTGGGTCTGCTTGTACAGATTGTTGAGCACCACTTCCGGCACTTCGCCGCGTTTCAGTTCAATGACCACGCGCATGCCCGACTTGTCGGACTCGTCGCGAATGTCGGAAATGCCTTCGAGCTTCTTGTCGCGCACGTTCTCGGCGATACGCTCGAGCAGCGACTTCTTGTTGACCTGGTAAGGCAGCTCGTCGACGATGATGGCGATCCGGCCGCCGTCCTTGCCGTATTCCTCGAAGTGGGTCTTGGCGCGCATGACCACGCGGCCACGGCCGGTGCGGTAGCCGTCGCGCACGCCCGAGACGCCGTAGATGATGCCGGCGGTCGGGAAGTCCGGCGCCGGGATCAGTTCGATCAGCTCGTCGATGGTGCAGTCGGGATTGCGCAGCACGTGCAGGGCGCCGTTGACGACCTCGGTCAGATTGTGCGGCGGGATGTTGGTGGCCATGCCGACCGCGATGCCGGACGAGCCGTTGATCAGCAGATTCGGAATCCTGGTCGGCAGGACCGTCGGTTCTTTTTCCTTGCCGTCGTAGTTGGGCTGGAAGTCGACCGTGTCCTTGTCGATGTCGGCGAGGATTTCGCCGGCGATCTTGTCGAGGCGGCACTCGGTGTAACGCATGGCCGCGGCGCTGTCGCCGTCGACCGAGCCGAAGTTGCCCTGGCCGTCGACCAGCGTGTAGCGCAGCGAAAAGTCCTGCGCCATGCGGACCAGGGTGTCGTAAATCGAGGCGTCGCCGTGCGGGTGGTATTTACCCATCGTCTCGCCGACCACGCGCGCGCACTTGACGTAGGGGCGGTTGTAGACGTTGTTCATCTCGTGCATGGCGAACAGCACGCGGCGGTGCACCGGCTTGAGGCCATCGCGCACATCCGGCAAGGCGCGGCCGACGATCACGCTCATGGCGTAATCGAGGTAGCTCTTGCGCATCTCTTCTTCGAGGGAAATCGGGATAGTTTCTTTTGCGAATTGATCCATTGGCGGGTCGACTGCTCTCAGGCTGTGGTTGATGACGTGCGGGTGACAAGCGGACGATTTTAACACGCCGGCTATGGCATCTGCGCAATAGATCGGGGGCGACACGGGCTGCTCGACAGGCTGCGCGGCGGCCGGCTTGTCAAGTCTGAATCGTCGATTGTCAAGCCAGCGTCACTGATCGCTACGCTGCGTTGCACAAAAACAACATGGAATTCATTTGCCCCTGTGTTTGATTTAGCCACGGTCGTGCTATTTCGTCGCGTGTGGCAAAATGGCCGATAAGTTAATTGCTTGTTTCATAATTTGAAATTAAGCATTGCTGGGCACCATGTTAGTATTTCGCCCATGCACGCCCAGTTGCGCAGTTTTTGCTGCGGATATCACCCCCGAAAGGACTATTAAAGATGAAGAAAATTGCAACCTTGATCCTCGCCGCTACCGCAGCGATGGCCGGCAGCGCAGTCGCGCAGAGCAGTGCGCCGACCGCGCCACCGTACGCCCCGCTGACCACCGACATCCAGGCGCCGAAACCGCACAGCGCGTATGTACAGGATGCGCGTGGCGTGATCGCCCGTGACCCGTACGGTCTGTGCTGGCGCACGGGCTACTGGACGCCGGCTGACGCGGTGCCAGGTTGCGATGCGCCATTGTGCGTAGCACCAGAGAAGCTCGAAGGCGGCAAGTGCGTGGCGCCGCCACCACCGCCACCGCCAGTGGTCGCGCCACCGCCGGCCCCAGCGCCAGCGCCGGCCCCTGCTCCAGTGCCAGTGCCGACCTCGGAAAAAGTCACCTACAACGCCGACGCGTTCTTTGACTTTGACAAGGCCGTGCTCAAGCCAGAAGGCAAGAAGAGCCTGGACGAGCTGAGCGGCAAGCTGCAAGGCATGAACCTGGAAGTCATCATCGCCGTCGGCCATACCGATTCGGTCGGCACCGATGCGTACAACCAGAAGCTGTCGATCCGCCGCGCGGAATCGGTCAAGGCTTACCTGCTGAGCAAAGGCATCGAAGCTAACCGCGTGTACACCGAAGGCAAGGGCGAGAAGCAGCCTGTCGCCGACAACAAGACGAGCGCCGGCCGTGCGAAGAATCGCCGCGTCGAGATCGAAGTTGTGGGTACCCGCAGCAAGTAATCGCAGCAAGCAATACCGATTGCGCCCCGGCGCAATTTCTGAAAACCCCGCTTCGGCGGGGTTTTTTTATGGGCGCGACCTTCCTGTGGACGACCACCCGGCGCGGCGGCACGCCAATTCTCACCAAATATTGCAATTGAATAATATTGCAGCACGTGAAATGATAGAGTTCTTTTTGCAACTCATCGCGGCGTCGCCGGCGCCGCTCCAGGGATCGTCATGAAATACCTCAGCGCCGTGCTCCTCGCCCTCCTTCTCGGCGCCTGCGGTGGCGGCGGCGGTGGCGGCAGCGGCGGTAGCAGCGGCGGCGGCCCGGGCGCGAGTTCGCCGGCCCTGACGCTGAGCCCTTCGCCGCTGGTGCAGACGATAACCGCGGGCACGTCCAAGATGATGACGGTCAACGCGAGCGTCACGCGGCCAAGCGACTTTGCCGGCATCGCCACGCTCTACACCCTGATCGTCGACGAGGCGAAGGTCCTCAGCCCGAATCCGGGCCTGGCCCAGGACGGCAACCAGTTCGTCGCCACCCTGTTTTCGTCTCCCTCGCTCGAACCCGGTTCCTACAAGGGCATTTTCCAGATCCACCTTTGCCGGGACGCCAGATGCACGTCGGAAGTTCCCGGCTCGCCGGTCAGCCTGCCCTACGACTTCACGGTCGCGGGGGTGCCGATCACCGTGCTGGCGAGCGCGCCGCTGACGGCCAGCGTGCGGCTTGGCGCGGCCTCGACCTTTCAAACCACGGTGGAGGTCGGCGCGGCCGGGCGCAACTGGACAGCGACGTCGAACGCGGCCTGGCTCAAACTGAGCAGTGCGAGCGGCGCCGGCAACGGTTCGTTCGGCGCCAGCATCGACGTCAGCGGCCTGGCGGTGGGCAGTTACTCGGCCCTGGTCGACGTCAAGGCGAGCGACGGCCAGAGCGCCAGCGTGCCGGCCACCCTGACGATCCTGCCGACCGCCTTCCAGATCCAGGGCAGCAATTTGACCTTCAACGCCGTCAACGGCGCGACGATTCCCGCGCAGGCGTTGCAGTTCACGCTCGACAACAACACGCCGACCCAGTGGAACGCCAGCAGCAGCGCGGCATGGCTCAAGCTCAATCCGCTCAGCGGCACCACCCCGGCCAACGCCACCCTGAGCATCGACCGCAGCGCGTTGCCGCCCGGCAGCGCCAGCTACAACGCCAGCCTGACGTTGAGCTCGGCGCTGAGCGCGCCCTCCACGGTGGGCGTCACGCTCAACCTGGCGGCGGCCACGCTGAGCCTGTCGCCGGCGACGCTGAGCCTGGGCGGCACCAACGGCCGCGATTTCAACCCGCGCTCGGTCACGGTCAGCCTGAACACCGACACCAACAGCTATCCGTGGAGCGCCACGGCGGCGGCGGCGCTGATGCTGCCGACGGCGTCCGGCACCGCCGCCCAGACCGGCGGCACGCTGGTCGTCGGCATGAACTCGGTGCAGGCGCCGGCCGGCACCAGCGTCACCCCGGTCACGGTGACAGCGCTGGTCAACGGCGACACGATCACCAAGCAAGTGCCGGTCACCATCAACAAGGACCAGCACAAGCTGCTGGCCGCCGAAACCGGGGTGGCCTTCGCGTCGACGCCGGGCTGGTCGCGCCTGGCGCGCACGATCAAGATCAGTGACAACTTCGGTGTCGACGCGGCGTGGAGCGCCAGTTCCAGCCAGCCCTGGCTGAGCGTGGCGGCCAGCGGGCGCACCACCGGCGGCGCCGGGACCCTGACGCTGAGCGCCGATCCGTCGTCGCTGCCGGTCGACCAGATCAGCTACGCCACCATCACACTGAGCTCGGGCGACGCCGGCGTGACGGTGCCGGAAACCATCAAGGTGGCGCTGTGGAAAGGCAGCGCGACGCCGGCCAGCCAGGTCAAGCTGGCGCAGCGCTACGTCAACCTGGTGGCCGATCCGATCCGGCCGCTGGTGTACGTGCACGACGGTCTGAGCGCGCTGGACGTCTACAACGTCTACACCGGCGCCAAGGTGGCCAGCGTGACAGGTCCAGCCGGAATGGGCAGCATGGCGGTCAGTCCGAATGGCGACACGCTGTACGCGGCCGCCACCGGCGGCCTGAGCATCGATCTGGTGAACCTGTCCACCCTGACCAAGACCGGCAGCTGGCCGCTGGTGGCGATCAAGGCGACCGACTCGACACGCCTGGTGGCGGCGCGGCCGAACGGGGTCAACGTGGTCCTGACCACCAACGTCGGCAACTTCCTGGCCGCCAGCGGCGCCTCGCTCGGCAGCAGTTTCGCGACCGGCGAAATCGCCGCCAGCGGCGACAGCCGCCGCCTGTTCACCGATGCCGGTCTGGCCTATTCGATCGATTACACCGCCATCAACGGCGGCACCCTGCTGGCGTCGCGCTACGCCAGCGGGCAAGGCGGCCAGGGCGCGTCGGGCCAAGTGGCGGCCAACCTCGACGGCAGCCGCTTCTACATTGCCAGCGGCTTTCCGTATCGCTGCAGCATCAGCAACGGCGACACGGCCACCCAGATCGGCCAGCTTCCGGGCGGCGACGCCTATCCGAACGCGGTCAAGGTGGCCAGCGACGGCCGCGTGTTCTGCGGCATTTCGGGCGCTTCCACCCCCGCCGCCGACGTGTGGGTGCACCGCCCGGACGGCACGCTGCAGACCAGCTTCAAGTTTGCCGGGTACGCCAAGACGATGCTGGCGCGGCAGATGGTCGTTTCCGGCGACGCCATGATGATGGCGGCGCTGACCGACGACCCGCTGCTGGTGTTCGTGCCGGTCGGGCCGTAAGCATGGGCGGCGCCGGCGCGCCCGGCGCAAAGCGCACGGCCAGGTCGGGGAACCTGGCCTTTGCCCCGATGGACGCCGTGCCAGCGGCGGCGCATGCAGCGGCATTGTCGGGCCCGCAGGGCGCCCGGGAACACGCGCGGCAGGCGCAAGGCGCCCGTGCGCGTCTGGCGGCCATGGCCGCCGCGTGCCGACTGCCCGCCCCCTCCCGATGCGCGCACGCGCTGCCGGCGACTTGACAATACTCACCAATTATTGCACTTGGATAATATTGTAATTCATGAAATAATAAGAGTCTTTTTACCAAAAGTTTCAGGCGCCAGCGCGCCCCTCGAGGACACTCATGAAATATTTCACCCCTTTACTGCTCAGCCTCCTATTGAGCGCCTGCGGAAGCGACGGTAGCAGCGCCCCCGCCGCCGATGTCGCGCCGGCGCCCGTCGCGCCGCCCTCCCCGGCGCTGTTACTGGGCGCCTCGTCGATGGCGCAGACGATGACGGCCGGCACGTCGATCGCCATGACGGTCAACGCGACGGCGACCCGGCCGGCCGATTTCAGCGGCGCCGCCGAAGTCTTTACCAAGATCGTCGACGACGCCGGCGTGATCGTGCCGAATGCCGGTCTGACCCGCAACGGCGACCAGTACACCGCCACACTGTTCTCCTCGCCCTCGCTGGTGCCGGGCGGTTACAAGGGCAATCTGCTCATCAAGCTTTGTCGCGATGCCGCCTGCGCGACGCAGTTTCCCGGCTCGCCGGTCAACTTGCCGTATGACCTGACGGTCGTGGCGGGCGAACTGGTGCCGATCAAGCTGTATCCGAACAGCTCGCTGACGACCAGCTTGCGGCTCGGCGCGGTCACCAGCTTCAAGACCGCCGTCGCGGTGGCGGCGCCAGGGCGTACCTGGACGGTCACCTCGAGCGCGGCCTGGCTGACGGTGGCCAACGCCAGCGGCAGCGGCAATGGCAGCTTCGACGCCAGCATCGATGCGAGCGGCCTGACCGCGGGCAGCTACGCGGCCGTGGTCGACCTCAAGGCTAGCGATGGCCAGCACGTCAGCCTGCCGGCGACCTTGACGGTCCTGCCGACCGCCTTCCAGATCTACGGCAACAACCTGACCTTCAACGCGATCAACGGCGCGCCGATCGGCTCGCAGGCGCTGCAGTTCACGCTCGACAATTCCACGCCGACCGCGTGGAGCGCCGTCAGCAGCGCGGACTGGATCAAGCTGACCCCGCTCAGCGGCACCACGCCGGCCACCGCCACCATGAGCCTCGACCCCAGCAAGCTGGCGCAAGGCAGCTACAACGCCAGCCTGGTCCTGAGCTCGCCGGTCAGCACGCCGGCCACGGTGGCCGTGACGCTCAACCTGGCAGCCGCCACCCTCGGCCTGTCGCCAAGCGCGCTGACCCTCGGCGGCGCCAATGGCCGCGATTTCAGCGCCCAGCCGGTGGCGATCAGCCTGAACACGCAAATCAACAGCTATCCCTGGACCGCGACGGCGGCGGCGCCACTGCAGTTGTCGGCCGCGTCGGGCAGCGCCAGCCAGACCAGCACCACGCTGACGGTCGGCGCGACGGCGCAGACGGCGCCGGTGGGCACCAG
>JBDSTZ010000005.1:0-2808 GCA_039927975.1 Massilia sp.
GCCGTATCTGGAACACGAAGCGACCGCGATCCGGCCCGACAGCCGGATCATCACCTTTGCCGCCGGCCTCGGTTTCAATTGCGGCCTGCTGGTGGGCCGCGTGTACGGGCTGCGCAACGCCGGCGACATGCAAGTCGACGGCGAGAACTTGCGCGACCCGGACGGCAACCAATGGCGCGCCCTCGACCTGGCGGCGCTGGTGCGGGAGCCGGCCTTCCTGCACGTCGGTTTGTAGGCGACCGCGGCACGGCAGCGTGGGTGACCTCGTCTAAGTTTTCAACATCGTTTCTAACATCGTTACTGACATCGTTAAAAACAACAACAGCGTTCACCTCGTTGGGCGCACCTTAGGGACTGGGAGCAGGTATGGGATTCGCATCGAAGATCAACGGGTTTTTCCCCGCGCGTAGCGCGCAAGGCGGGGCGCCGCAGCCGGCGCCCGATACCGAGTTCGGGCCGAACGCCAGCATCGCCGTCCAGCGCCTGCTGCGCGAAACCGGCGCGCCCGAAGCGATCGCGCCGCAGCCGTCGGCCGAAGCCGTGGCCGGTCCCCTGAGCCTGATCGGCGCGATGAGCCGCCCGGCCGCCGAGCCGGCCGCCGCCACCGACGAGCCCACCCCGTTCCAGTTGCCGATGATCGGTCACCTGTCGCTGGCGCGCCAGCTGCGCATCCTGCTGATGGTGCTGGCCGGCGGCATCGTGCTGACCATCATCGCGCTGTGGCAGAATTCGACCGCCAACGTGATCAGCTCCTCGCAAACCCAGATCGCCAGTGACGCCCTGATGCACTCGCAGCGGGTCGGCAAGGCGGCGCCGAACGCGATCCAGGGCAATCCGGAAGCCTTCGTCCAGCTCGACGACAGCCGCGTCAAGCTGACCGAGGATCTAAAGCTGCTGTCGAAGGGCGGCGAGTTCGCCGGCCACGCGATTCCGGCACCGTCGACCAACATGGCCAAGATGCTCGCCGAGGTGAGCACCAAGTGGGTCACCTCCGACAACGCCGCCGGCACCATCCTCAAGATGCGCAAGGAACTGACCGGCTTCCAGAAGTCGCTCAAGCAGCTCGACACGCTCTCGCCGGAACTGCTGGCCCTGACCGAAGACCTGCTCGACAAGAAGGTCGCGCGCGGCGGCAATCCAAAGGAACTGGCCGCGCTTGGCCGCATGATGATGTTGACCCAGCGCCTCTCGCGCAGCGCCAGCGAATTTCTTACCTCGGGCGTGATCCGGCCCGAAACCGCGTTCCAGCTCGGGCGCGACACCACCACCTTCCGCAACACCATCGACGCCTTCCAGAACGGTAACGACAGCCTGGGCATCGGCGCCATCCGCGATCCGGACCTGCGCGACAAACTGGCCGTCGTCAAGACCAAGTTCGACGTCTACCAGAAGGTGGTCGCCTCGGTGCTGGGCGACCTGCCGAAATTTACCGCCGCGCGCGGCGCCGAGCAATCGATCTTCTTCGAGAACGAAGACGTGCGGCGCCTGCTGTCGAACGTGCAGTCCACCTACCGCGGCAACCAGGATTCGACCGACACCTGGTTCTGGCTGATGATCGTCGCCGCCTTGTTCACCCTGGCCACCGCCGGTTCGGTCAGCCACGTGATGCTGCAGGATTCGCGCAACCGGACCCGCGGCGCCGACGTGCGCCGCCAGGAAGCCGAAGCGCTGCGCCAGCAGTCGCAGGCGAAGGAAGAGGAGGCCAAGGCCACCAATGACCAGAACCAGGCCGCCATTTTGCGCCTGATGAACGAACTGCAGGAAGTGGCGGACGGCGACTTGACGGTCCACGCGACGGTGTCGGAAGACATCACCGGCGCGATCGCCGACTCGGTGAACTACACGGTGGAAGAGCTGCGCGGGCTGGTCGAGCGCGTCACCACCACCGCCGAGCAGGTGACCTCGGCCTCGACCAACGCGCAGAATATTTCGACCGACCTGTTGACGGCGACCGAGCAGCAGTCGCGCGAGATCGAAGACGCCTCGGCGACGGTGCTCAAGATGGCCAGCGATATTACCGATGTGTCGAAATCGGCCAACGAATCGGCCGAGGTGGCGCGCCAGTCGCTGGCCGCCGCCCACCAGGGCTCGACCGCGGTGGAAAACGCCATCAAGGGCATGCACGAAATCCGCGAGCAGATCCAGGAAACCTCCAAGCGCATCAAGCGCCTGGGCGAATCGTCGCAGGAGATCGGCGAGATCACCGAGCTCATTTCCGACATTACCGAACAGACCAACGTGCTGGCGCTGAACGCGGCGATCCAGGCCGCGTCGGCCGGCGAGGCCGGTCGCGGCTTCTCGGTGGTGGCCGAAGAGGTGCAGCGGCTGGCCGAACGCTCCGGCGAGGCGGCCAAGCAGATCGGCGCGCTGGTGCGCACCATTCAGACCGATACCCACGACGCGGTGGCCGCTATGGAAAAATCGACCCAGGGTGTGGTCGAGGGAGCCAAGCTGTCGGACGCCGCAGGCGCCGCGCTGTCGGACATTTCGCGCGTGTCGAACCGGCTCGCAGAACTGATTCAGGGCATTTCGTTCGCCACCGAGCTGCAGGCCACCTCGGCCAACGGCGTGGCGCATAACATCCAGCACATCCTGTCGGTCACCGAGCAGACCCAGGACGGCACCCAGCAAACCGCGCAATCGATTCGCCAGCTCACCATGCTGGCGCAGGAACTGAAAAACTCGGTATCGCGCTTCCGCGTGGTCGCCTAGGCTGCAAGCTTAACTTTTGGAATACCATGACTGATTCTCCGCAGGCGACGACCTTTGACACCGGACCGCTGTCCTGGGTGATCGGTGAAATCCGCG
>JBDSTZ010000006.1:0-9901 GCA_039927975.1 Massilia sp.
GCTGCGCCGTCCATCGGGACGGCGCAGTTCCCCAACCCGACAAGAAAAATATGGCATCCAGAAAACCAAGCTTCTCCTCTTCTTCCAGCGCGCGCGGCGGCAGCATGCTGCCATGGCTGGGCATCGCATTCATCGTCATCCTCTGCGACCAGCTCTCCAAGATCAGCATCACCAAACTGTTCGCCCACGGCGAAGAGAAGGTCGTCACTTCCTTCTTCAACCTGGTGCTGGCCTACAACCGTGGCGCCGCGTTCAGCTTCCTGCAGAACGAAAGCGGCTGGCAGCGTTACTTCTTCACCGTGATCGGCATCGGCGCGGTCTGCTTCATCCTCTACCTGCTGCGGCGCCACTCGGGCCAGCGGCTATTCTGCTGGGCCCTGGCCCTGATCATGGGCGGCGCCATCGGCAATGTGATCGACCGCGTGCTGTACGGCCACGTGATCGACTTCCTCGACTTCCACCTGCAAGGCTGGGGCCATTTCCCCGCCTTTAACGTCGCCGACAGCGCCATCACACTGGGCGCCATCCTGTTCATCTTCGACGAACTGCGGCGCGTGAACAAGCACTAGGCGGGCAGCGGCCGCACACCAGCGCGGCCCTTTTATTCGCGCAAGCGGCGCACCAGGAGCACAGCATGAGCATGGACTTGAAGGACAAGAAAATCATCCTCGGCATGTCCGGCGGCGTGGCCTGCTACAAGGCGGCCGAGCTATGCCGCGCGCTGGTCAAGGAAGGCGCCTCGGTGCAAGTCGTCATGACCGAGGCGGCCACCCATTTCATCGGCGCCGTGACCATGCAGGCGCTGTCCGGCCAGCCGGTCTTCACCGACCAGTGGGACCCGCGCGTGGCCAACAACATGGCTCACATCGACCTCACGCGCGGCGCCGACGCGATCCTGATCGCGCCCTGCTCGGCCGACTTCATCTTCAAGCTGTCGCACGGCGCCTGCGACGACCTGCTTTCGACCTTGTGCCTGGCGCGCCCGCGCAACGTGCCGCTGCATGTCGCGCCGGCCATGAATGTCGAAATGTGGGAGCACGCCGCCACCCGCCGCAACGTGGGCCAGCTGCGCGCCGACGGCGTGCGCGTGTTCGGCCCGGCCGCCGGCGAACAGGCCTGCGGCGAAGTCGGGCTTGGACGCATGCTCGAACCGCCCGAACTGCTCGACGAACTGATCGCCTCGTTCCAGCCCAAGCTCCTGGCCGGCAAGCGCGTGCTGATCACCGCCGGCCCGACGTTTGAAGCGATCGATCCGGTGCGCGGCATCACCAACCTCTCGTCTGGCAAGATGGGCTATGCGCTGGCGCGCGCGGCGCGCGAGGCCGGCGCCGAGGTGCTGCTGGTGTCCGGTCCCACCACCCTGCCCACCCCGCACGGCGTGCGCCGCCAGAACGTCCAGAGCGCGCAGCAGATGCACGACGCGGTGATGGCGGCGGTCGGCGGCCAGCACGTCTTCATCGGCGTGGCCGCCGTGGCCGACTGGCGCGTCACCAACGCCAGCGACCAGAAAATGAAGAAGCAGGACGACGGCGCGCCGCCCCAGCTGCAGTTCGAGCAGAACCCGGACATCCTGGCGGCGGTGGCGGCCACCACCTCGCTGTCGGGCTGGCCCTACTGCGTCGGCTTCGCCGCCGAATCGCACAACCTGGTCGAATTCGGCGCCGTCAAGCGCGAGAAGAAGGGCATCCCTCTGTTGGTCGGCAATATCGGCCACCACACCTTCGGCCAGGACGACAACACCATCATCCTGTTCGACGAGAGCGGCCACACCGTGCTGCCGCGCGCCGACAAGCTCACCCTGGCGCGCCAGTTGGTGTCGGAAATCGCCAAGCGCCTCGAACAGCGCTCCCTGCTCACCTGATCCCCGCCGGCTGATCCTCACCGCCTTGATCCTCACCGCCTTGATCCTCACCGCATAACCACCACGCATCCAATGAAGACCATCGACATCAAGATCCTCGACCCGCGCATGAAAGACCAGCTGCCGGCCTACGCCACCACCGGCAGCGCGGGCCTCGACCTGCGCGCCTGCATCGATGAACCGATCACCATCGCGGCCGGCGCCACGGTGCTCATTCCGACCGGTCTGGCGATCCACCTGGCCGATCCCGGCTACGCCGCCATGATCCTGCCGCGCAGCGGCATGGGTCACAAGAACGGCATCGTATTGGGGAATCTGGTAGGCTTGATCGACTCCGATTATCAAGGCCAGCTGATGGTCTCGACCTGGAACCGCGGCAGCCAGGCTTTCACGCTCAATCCGATGGAACGCCTGGCCCAGCTGATCGTCGTCCCCGTGCTGCAAGTGGGCTTTAATGTGGTCGACGAATTCGACGCGGACAAGGAGTCGCAACGTGGTGCCGGCGGCTTTGGAAGCACCGGCAAACATTAACACCACGAGCTTGCGTGGCATGCAGGTCCCATACCGGCTTCGATAGCGCGGCGTACGCAGGTACCGCCGGCGATTGGCGCCGGCGCGGGACCGTGCGGCAGGCAGCTCAAGGATTACAATAAAAACTCGAGGAATCCATGATCCGTATCGATGGTCTGCGCCCTGCGGCGCTGGGCTTGACGCTGGCAGTTCTGCTGTCGGCTTGCACCACTCCCCCGCTGCTCCAGGGCCCGCCTGAAATCACCGCCCTGCCGCCGCCGGCAATCCAGACCCCGCCGCCGGTGTCGCCCCGCGTGGCCGCGCTGGCCGAGTCGCTCACCCGCATGGCGGCGCTGCAGGAGCGCCTGTACCGCGTGGCCGCTCCGCTCCTGATCAACAACGCCGAGCTGTGCAAAAACAGTGCGCGCAACCTGCTCGCCTTCACCGCCAAGAACCGTTTTTCCTACGGCGGTGACTTGAACGAGGCGGCGCATGTCGCGTTCGGCATGAACGATCGCCTGCAGGTGACCGGCGTGCTGGCCGGCAGCGGCGCCGCGCGCGCCGGGCTGCACCGCGGCGACCGGCTATTGTCGGTCGGCGGCAAGCCGGTGCCCACCGGTCCCAACGCCTTGCCCCTGGCCGGCGCCATCTTCGGCCCGCTGATCGCTTCCCAGTCCACCCTCGCCTTCGTGGTCGAGCGCGACGGCGCCGAGCGCCAGATCGGCATTCCGGTCACGCGCGCCTGCGGCTACAACGTCGAACTGGGCAACACGGACTACGTCAATTCTTATGCCGACGGCGCGCGTGTACTGGTCACGCGCGGCATGATTAACTTCACGCGCGGCGACAGCGAACTGGCCTACCCGCTGGCCAAAGGCATCGCCCACAACATACTGGCCCACGCCGCGATGCAGCGCAACGCCGGCACCATCAGTGACGTCATCGAAAACCTGGTGCGCGTGCAGCCCGACCTGAACCAGCTGATCACCGGCGGCGGCATCAAGGCCATGCCGCAGGATCTCGACGCGGCCGCCGACAGGCTCAGCCTGTATCTGCTGGCGCGCGCCGGCTACGATATCGAGGGCGTCGACGACTTCTGGAAGCGGCTCGCCGCGACCTATCCGGCCAGCGTGCTGACCGGCTATGTGGCCAACCACCCGGCCACCGCGTTCCGCCTCGCCGCGATCGAGAAAGCGGCGGCCGAGGTCAAGGCCAAGCAGGCGGCCAAGAAGCCGCTGGTGCCGTAAGGCTGGTACCAGGCGAGAGCAGTAGGGCCGCCCGGCTTTGCGGCCCGCCTGCGCCGCATTGCGTGTGGCCAGGCGCAGCGAGCGCCCGTGCGCCGCAGCCACGCTCAGAAATTCGGGAAGTCCGGAAAAAACGTCCCCATCAGCCAGGTCAACAGGCCGCAAAACACCACCGCCGCCAGCAGCACCACCAACAGCCGACCGAACTTCGGCTCGCCATTGTCGTTGCCGGCCTTGTCTGTATCATTGCTCATCTCGTGGTCCGCTGTTTTGTTGGCGGGTCCAACCCGCATCGAAGAAAACTAGTATATTCCATCCGATGGATAGCATTGACCTCGAAGTATTGAAAACGGCGGCGGCCTGGATCGGATCGGGCCATCGCTGCGCGCTGGTCACGGTCATCAAGACCTGGGGCTCGAGCCCCCGGCCGGTCGGCGCCACGCTCGCCATCTGCGACGATGGCCGGGTGGTCGGCTCGGTCTCGGGCGGCTGCATCGAGGACGACCTGATCGTCAGCGTGCGCCGGCACGGCATCGTCGACAGCATGCCGCGCATCGTCAGCTACGGCATCAGCGCCGACGAGGCGCACCGCTTCGGCCTGCCCTGCGGCGGCACCATCGAACTGGCGATCGAACCGCTGTCGCCGGCCAGCGCGATCGACACGCTGCTCGCGCGCCTCGAACGCCACGAACTGGTCGAGCGCCGGCTCGATCTGGCCAGCGGCGCCGTCACGCTGGCGGTCGCCGGCGCCGGCGCCGTCCAGCGGCTCGAAGGCGGCGTGCTGACGACCGTGCATGGTCCGCGCTGGCGCCTGTTTATCATCGGCGCCGGCCAGCTCTCGCGCTTTCTGGCGCAGATCGCGACCGCGATGGATTACAAGGTGACGGTGTGCGACCCGCGCGAGGAATACCGCAGCGGCTGGTCGCTGCCCGAGGTCGCGCTGGTGCACATGATGCCGGACGACCTCGTCATCGAAGCGCGCCTTGACAGCCGCAGCGCCGTGGTGGCGCTGACCCACGATCCCAAGCTCGACGACCTGGCGCTGATGGAGGCGCTCAAGTCCGACGCCTTTTATGTCGGCGCGATCGGCTCGCGCGTGAACAACGCCCGCCGCCGCGAACGGCTCGCGCTGTTCGACCTCGACGAGCAGCAACTATCACGCCTGCACGGTCCGATCGGTCTCTACATCGGCAGCAAGACGCCGGCGGAAATCGCCATCTCCATCCTCGCTGAACTGACGGCCGTGAAGAACGCTGTGCCGTCAAGCCTGCAAGTGCCGCACGCGGCCGCGCTCACCCAGCCTGGCGACGCGGCATGCGCGCCGCCCGACCTGGGTCAAGACAGATGACGATGCAAGCACGGGACAAGCAAAATCCGGCCGGGGTCGCGCAAAAGTGCAGCTGACCATCGCCCTGCCGCCCGGCTACGACAGCGCCGACGTCTTCACCTTCCATGCGCGCGACCGCGAAGCCGTGGCCGAACAGATCAGCGAAGACCGCATCCGCAAAGGGGTCATGGTCGACGGCGTGCCGGTGCTGCTCGATGTCGGCATCGAACGTAACGCGGCCGTGTGCGACATCGCCGCCGACGGCGCCTTGAACCCGGCTGCGCTGGCGGGCATTAAGGACATGCTGATCAATATCCTCGCCTTGCGCATCGACCCCGCTCCCTTTGTCGATGCGGTGCGCGACGACACCTTGCTCGGCCCACTCGCGCGTGCGCGGCCGGGCCTGCGCATCGTGCAATCGGCGACCATTTTCGAAGCCCTCACCTGGGCCATCATCGGCCAGCAGATCAACCTCAGTTTCGCCATCGCGCTGCGCCGCACCTTCATCCTGCAAGCCGGGCGCCAGCACAGCAGCGGCATCTGGTGCTATCCCGAGGCGCGCGACGTGGCAACGCTCGACGTCGACACGCTCACCAGCCGCAAGTTCTCGCGCTCGAAAGCCGAGACCCTGCTGCGCCTGGCCGCCATGGTCGACGCCGGCGCGCTGACGCTCTCGCGCGGCGACGACATCGCCCAGGCCAGCGCGGCGCTGCTGGCGATCAAGGGCATCGGTCCCTGGACTGTCAACTACGCGCTGCTGCGCGGCTATGGCTACGCCGATTGTTCACTGCATGGCGACGTGGCCATCCGCGCCGCCTTCCAGCAATTGCTGGGCGAAGCGACCAAGCCGGACATGGCGCGCACCGAATCCTTGCTCGCCGCCTACAGCCCGCACCGGACCATGGCGGCCGCGTATCTCTGGAGCACGTTGGCGCCCTGACTCCGGCAGCAGGCAAGACAGCAGCGCTGTACCGCGACCCTATTCCACATAAGGCGCGTTCAGATGATTCCCTGTCGGAAGACCCTCCATATGTTGGGCGACATCGCCGCTGAAGCGGATGAGCGCCATCAGCGGCGCCGTCGCCAGGTTGTCGCCGCCGACCTCGCCGCCCGCCGCGCTTGGCACCTTCATGCAATATTTGCGACCGTTGGCCAGCGGCCCGAGGGTCGCCCTGGCCAGCATGACCTCCTCCGTCATGTACCAGTCTTGCAAAAAAGCCTGGTTGTACGACAGCGCATGAAACGCGTCGCTATTCTCGGCCACCGGCTGGCAGCACAGATCGTGCGGACGCAGGCGCCAATACTTGCCTTCATCATCCCTGATGATGAGGTTGCCAAAATCGTTTTCACCGAGCACTTCCACTGCGGACATGCCGACCCAGCCCCATGCCGCGTTGATTTCGTCGACCGTATTCATGTATAGCTTGCCCCCACCGTTAAGCGATCCGGCTCACCGGATCGCCCTGGTTGGACAGCAGTCGACGACACTTGTCGCGCCCGCTTGCGGCAAGCTTGAGCCACATCGATCAATCGGCAAATGCGGCGCCGGGACGTCGCGGGCAATCGAAGCAGCCATTGAAACGCTGCGGCAAGCGCCTACAATGGATCGCTCTCACATTGATGTTCGAGGTGCCGCCATGCGATGCTATGTTTCCGACAACCCGATCGGGCTGGAGATTATTGTGCCGAGTGCTTACCTGGATGAATTTCCTTTGAAAGAAGGGGATGTCGTCGAAGCCACCGTCGAAGCGGACGGTGCGGTAACCTTGCGGAAGACGCATTTTGACCGGAGGGCGTTTGCCGACGAACTTGCATTCGAAAGGGACAAAATGAAGATGGGCACCCCCGTCGTTGAAGCGATGCGCGACGACGCCCGTTACTGATGGGCTGCTATATCGACACCAGCGCACTTGTCGCACTGTGCGCCCAAGAGCCCAATAGTGACGCGGTGGACGATTGGTACCGAAAGACCAAGGTAGTCTTGTACTCGTCGGTGTGGACAGTCCCGGAATTCGCCAGCGCGATCAGCGTGAAAAAACGACGAGGAGACCTGACCCTGCAACAGGCAAGCAAGGCCTGGACGAGCTTCCAACTGATGTGCGCGCGCGATCTCAGGCTACTGAAAATCGAGTCTCGTACTTTCCACAAAGCTGCAGAATTTGTGCGAGACCCACATGCCACGCTGCGCGGCGGCGACGCCCTGCACGTCGCCTGCACCCTGGCCGCGCGCATTCCGCTGGCCCTCACGCTCGACAAGAAAATGGCGCGCAGCTTGCTGGGTTTGAACATCGCCCTCGTGCAATTGTAGAGGCCAAAAATCGAAAAGCCGCTGGACCTTTGCAGGCACAGCGGCTTTGGAATTTGGTTGCGGGGACAGGATTTGAACCTGTGACCTTCGGGTTATGAGCCCGACGAGCTGCCAGACTGCTCCACCCCGCGTCTGATGCGATCATTATATGACAGATAGCCGGTTTAGGCAATATTAATCCCCGCCGCAACTCCCATAGCAGCAGCAAAAATTCGCCGAAAAGCGCTTTTCGCAAACTCGCGGCCACCGCGCAGCCAGTTCATTCGGTGTAGAGTAGACGATACAATCACTGTTCAACCTACTCCACCGAACTTTTCGCTTATGAAATTTTGTTCCGAGTGCGCCCATCCGGTGTCACTGGTCATTCCCGAGGGCGACAACCGCCCGCGCTACGTCTGCGCGCAATGCAGCACGATTCATTATCAAAATCCAAAACTGGTTGTCGGTTCGATTCCCGTGTGGGAAGAAGACGGCAAGGTCAAAGTGCTGCTGTGCAAGCGCGCCATCGAACCGCGCTACGGCTACTGGACCCTGCCGGCCGGCTTCATGGAAAACAATGAAACCACGGCCGAGGCGGCGATCCGCGAGACCGAAGAGGAAGCCGGCGCCAATATCGAGCTGGGCAACCTGTTCACCATGCTCAACGTGGCCCACGTGCACCAAGTCCACCTGTTCTACCTGGCCCGCCTGCGCGACCTCGACTTTGCCGCCGGCATTGAAAGCCTCGACGTGCGCCTGTTCTCCGAGCACGAGATCGACTGGGACGAACTGGCTTTCCCGACCATTCGCACCACGCTGGAACTGTTCTTTGCCGACCGACTCAAAGTGCGGGAGGGCGCGCAGTTCGGCTTTCATAGCCATGATATCGTGCGTCCCATGCGCAACCTGAGCGAACCTGGCTGATCCATGATTCCCTGGCTCGAAGCGTCCACGCCCTTTCCCGACGTATCCCACGCATTGACGATGGACGCGCCGGGCTTGCTGGCGGCCGGCGCCGACCTGTCGCCGCAGCGCCTGCTCATCGCCTACAAGCACGGCATCTTCCCCTGGTTCTCCGAGGGCCAGCCCATCCTGTGGTGGAGCACCGATCCGCGCATGGTGCTGATGACGGCCCAGTTCCGCATCAGCGACAGCCTGCGCAAGACGCTGCGCCGGGTCGAGCGCAACATGCGGGAGGGCGGGCCGTGGCAGGTGCGCTTCGACCACGACTTCGAGGGCGTCATGCGGGCCTGCGCCGGTCCCCGCAAGGATGGCCCCGGCACCTGGATTTCCGAGGACATCATCAAGGGCTATACCGGCCTGCATGCGATGGGCTACGCCCACTCGGCCGAGCTGTGGCACGAGGGCGCGCTGGTCGGCGGCGCTTATGGCGTATGCATCGGCCGCATGTTCTATGGCGAATCGATGTTCGCCCGCGTGCCCGACGGCTCCAAGATCGCCCTCGCCTTCCTGGTCGGCTTCCTGCGCCGCCATGGCGTCGCGATGATCGATTGTCAGCAGGAGACCGCCCACCTGGCCTCGCTCGGCGCCGCCCCGATCAGCCGCGCGGCCTTTCTTGAGCACCTGCGCGGCGCGATCGAAGCGCCGGCGATCGACGACTGGCGGCCGGTTTCCCCTTTGAGCGCAGTGGAGTAAAAAGGCGAATCTTTCGTTACAATGGAAGCGAGAGACATGGAAGCGAGCGATATCGAAGCGAGCGACATGGAAGCGAGCGAAACGCACCGGGTCCGGACCGATCGCCCTGGCGGGCGGCGCAGCAAGCGGCCACGAACGACCATCACGTCACCACGAGAGCATCTGCATGACGCACTTAAATGACTTGCCCTTTTCAACGCTGCAGTTCTACACCACCGCACCCTACCCGTGCAGCTACCTCGACGTGCGCCAGGCGCGCTCGCAGGTTGCCACCCCGTCGCACCTGATCAACGCCGACGTCTACTCCGAACTGGTCAAGAACGGCTTCCGCCGCAGCGGCATCTTCACTTACCGGCCCTATTGCGACGGCTGCAACGCCTGCATCCCGGTGCGGGTGCGCGCCGCCGAGTTCGCGCCGAGCCGGGGCCAGCGGCGCGCCTGGGCGCGCCACGCGGACTTGCAGGCGGTGGTGGCCAACCTGAGCTTCTCGGACGAGCACTACGCGCTCTACCTGCGCTACCAGACCACCCGCCATGCCGGCGGCGGCATGGACCAGGACAGTCGCGACCAATACGCCCAATTCCTGCTGCAAAGCCGGGTCAACACGCGGCTGGTCGAATTCCGCGAGCCGGACGGCGTGCTGCGCATGGTTTCCATCATCGACGTGCTGTCCGACGGCCTGTCGTCGGTGTACACCTTCTTCGACCCCGACGTCGCCGGCGCCTCGTTCGGCACCTACAACGTCATGTGGCAGATCGCCCAGACCCATGAACTGGGCCTCGACTACGTCTACCTCGGCTACTGGATCGAGCAAAGCCCGAAGATGGCCTACAAGATCAACTTCCGCCCGCTCGAGGCGCGCATTAACGGCGCCTGGGGCCTGCTCGAGCGCTAGGAGTTTGCGCGGCAGAAGCCGTTCCGTCATCCGTTTGCGTGTTGTAAACTAGGCGGATGACGACGAGCTATCTACCCTACGATCCTCAACAGCAATTTCTTCTGCCCCACGCCTTGCAGGA
>JBDSTZ010000007.1:0-3261 GCA_039927975.1 Massilia sp.
GTCCCACGCCGGCGCGCGCGGCCCCCGCGCCGCGCGTTGTCATCCTCTCCTCCCCCAGCCGGCCATCGCGCCACGCCGAAAAAAGCGTGACCATTAACGCTCATCCGGATGAGCGTTAGTTATCGAAAAACGTTGTCGCAATGCGACAGTCACGCGGTATTTGACGCTGCCAATTCTTCGTGTTATCGTTATCACGTTATCGATAACATGAATCGCAAAAGCCCACACCCGCGCCACCGCGCGGCGTTGTCGCTCGCCGGTATCGCCACGCCTGGCGTGAACGGCGCCGTCCCGCACAGCGGAGATGGTAGCGCGACGGACGACACGCGGCCACACGATGATTCACCCAAAAATAGTCACTAAAAAAGAAAGTGGAGAAGATGAAAAAGAAATTCGATTTGACCGGGTCCCGGTTCGCCATGCAAACGCCGCAATTCGCGCTGGCCATCGTGGCCAGCGCCGGTCTGCTGGGCGCCAGCGCCGCGCTGGCGCAGGACGTCGCGCCGGCCAAGGCCAAGACGGTCGCCGAGCAAAAGAGGGATGTCGCCGAGCAGAAACAGGCCGCCGCCCAAGCCCAGGATGAAACCCAGACCGTGATCGTCACCGGCACCGTCGGGGCGACCGCCGCCAAGGCGGCCAACGTGTCCTATTCGGTGCTCGACGCCAAGGACCTGGGCAAGTTCACGCCGATGAGCGCGGACGACTACCTGCGCGACATGCCGGGCGTGGTCGTCGAGAGCAACGAGGGCGTCGCGCGCAACGAGGTCTACACGCGCGGCCTGACGGTCGGCACCAACAGCCCGACCACCGCCAATTTCTGGGCCAGCATCCTGGAAGACGGTCTGCCGGTGATTCCCGTCAAATTCAACAACCTGCAGGACAGCAGCTTCTATCGCGCCGACATTTCCACCAACCGCGTCGAAGCGGTGCGCGGCGGCACCGCCGGCACCTCGCTGGCCACCTCGGCCGGCGCAGTGTTCAACTTCATGAGCGGCGCCATCCAGCCCGGCTCCGTGGTCCAGACCAAGCTCGGCATCGAGGGCCAGGAAGATCCCCATCTGTCGTGGAAGCAGGTCGACGTCTACCATGGCTGGCGCAACGAGGCCGGCGACCTGCGCGCCAGCGTCTCGGGCTTCTACCGCAGCTCGACCGGCGCGGTCGATCCCGGCTATCCGCTCAACCTCGGCGGCCAGGTCAAGGTCCGCGTGCAAAAGAGCTATGAAACCTCGGGCGGCGGCGGCGGCACCATCGGTCTGACCGTCAAGCACCTCGACGACACCAACTCCTGGAACGGCCAGTTCACCCAGCCGGTGCACGGCTACACCGATCCGGTGCCGGTGCCGGGCTTCATCCGCAGCGGCAATATGTTCATGCAGGGCGGCCAGCACACTGTGCGCACCGACATCGTCGACGGCCCCGGCAGCACCATGTACCACGATCCGACCAAGGGCGCCAACTACATCCAGGACGCGCTGTGGCTGAAATGGGATCACGACACGGGCGGGCGCTGGAGCTTCAGTTCGGCCATCAAGAAGCAAAAGAGCACGGCGTTTCTGCAGCAGGGTTTCTACGGCGCCGGCCCGGTTTCGCTTGCCAATTTGAACGCCTTCCAGGATGCCTTCGCCGTCAACCAGACCGGGATCAATGGCAACGACGCGCGCGCCGCGTTCAACCTGAACCGTCAACCCGGCCGTTATGAAATCTACGACATCGCGACCGGCGCACTGCGCGCCACCGTCGCCAACAATTTCGGCAAATCGAACGGCACCAATTACCGCACCGGCGCCGCATGCGCACCCGGCGTCACCACCGGCTCCAGCACCAACCCGGCGCAATGCGTGACCTTCAGCAATTTGCCGAACGCGAACTTCGACATGGGCGGCGGCCTCGTCAACGGCTTGCTGGTGCCCTCGGCGGGCAATACGGCGCAGCAGGATGTGGTCTACATCACCAACTCGAACGTCGGCAACCGCATCTCCAACGACCTGATGATCAACTTCATGGCCACTTACACGGGCGACCAGTTCCGCGTCCAGGCCGGCCTGTTCGCGGTGCAGGCGAACCAGCGTCAGGACACCTACTTCAATGGCCGCGGCATCTCGGCATTTGAGACCGGCAACATCCGCAACCTCGGGGTGCGCTACGTCACCGGCACCAACACCTATCAGCTCACCGACGAGGGCGGCTGGGGCCGGGTGGGCGGCGGCTACGCCGACGGCGGCTACACGGCGTACAGCTACACCGACCGCGAACGCGATATCCAGCCGATGCTCGGCGCCTCCTGGTCGCCCGGCAAATGGGACGTGAACGGCAGCTACAAGGGCACCCTCACGCTGGCGCAGACCCACACCGTGCCTTTTGTGACGACGCCGCAGGTGCAGGGCGCCGGCGCGCTCAACTACGGCGGTCTCGACGGCGACAAGCTGACCTGGTACGACAACCAGAACTATGTCCGCGCGCCGCTGGTCGAGGCGACCAAGCGGGTCTACCTGAAGAACTGGAGTGGCTCGGTCGGCTACAACTTCACCCCTGGCGACAAGCTCTACTATCGCCACAGCATGACCGGCAATAACATCACCGGCATCGTGGCGCGCTACCAGACCGCCTTCAACGCCGCCAACAAGCCGCTGTTCCCGCAGGTCGACTTGAAGCAGGACGAAATCGCCTACGTGTTCGGCCGCAAGACGCTCACCGGCCAGGTCACGCTGTTCCGCACCGAGATGCTCGAATGGATCCAGCAGACCCCGCTCAACACCGACGGCACCACCTATGTCGTCGAGTATCTGAACCACTATCTGACCAAGGGCGTGGAAGGCTGGTTCAAGTGGCGCGTCAGGCCGAACCTGAGCTGGCAGTCGACCGCCATGTATTCGCAGGCGCGCTCGCTCGCGGTCGGCACGTTTTCGGCCGGCTCGAACGGCCCGGACGACGACAAGCTGACCACGGTGGCCGGCATCATGGCGCGCACGCCGAAATGGGTGTTGTCCAACACCGTTTCCTACGAACTGGGCGACTTCCAGTTCCACTTGCGCCACCGTTATATGCACAAGCGCAAGTTCGACGCCAACCCGGTCAACGTCAATTACCTGACGCCGCAGCGCAATCTCGACTTCTCGGTGCAGTACGCCGGGATCCCCAAATTGCGCCTGGCGCTCGATATCCGCAACGTACTCAACAACAAGTACATCAACAACTACGACACGGTGGTGCCAACCGTCACCGGCGTGAGCAAGACGGACATCATGACCCAGTTGCCCAACT
>JBDSTZ010000008.1:0-4250 GCA_039927975.1 Massilia sp.
GAGGGCGCGCTGGCGACCTTCGGCGTGGTGCCGACCGCGCCCGAGACCGGATACGGCTATATCCTGCGCGGCGCCGCCGCGCCCGGCGCCGACAGTTGCTACAAGGTCGAGCGCTTCGTCGAAAAGCCGCAGCGCGAAGTGGCCGAGCAATTCGTCGCCGACGGCCGCTATTACTGGAACAGCGGCATGTTCCTGTTCCGCGCCAACCGCTACCTGGCCGAACTGGGCGAATTCGCGCCGGAAATGGCGGCGGCGGCCGAAGCGGCCGTGCGGCTCGGTTACACCGACCTCGATTTCTGCCGCCTGCATGAAGCCTCGTTCGCCGCCAGCCCGTCGGACTCGATCGATTACGCGGTCATGGAGCGCACCTCGCATGCGGTGGTGGTGCCGGCGGCGATCGGCTGGAGCGACGTCGGCTCCTGGTCGGCGCTGTGGGAAGTGCAGCAGGGCGACGCCGACGGCAACGTCCAGCGCGGCGACGTCTATCTCGATGGCGTGCGCAACACCCTGGTGCGGGCCGAAAGCCGCATCGTCGCCGTGCTCGGCGTGAGCGACCTGGTGATCGTCGAAACGCCCGACGCCGTGCTGGTGGCCCACAAGGACCAGGTGCAGCGCGTCAAGCAGGTGGTCGAGCATCTGAAGTCGCAGGAACGCACCGAGCACCTGCACCACACCAAGGTCTACCGGCCGTGGGGCTATTACGAGGGCATCGACGCGGGCGACCGTTTCCAGGTCAAGCGCATCAGCGTCAAGCCGGGCGAGAAGCTGTCGCTGCAGATGCACCATCACCGCGCCGAGCACTGGGTGGTGGTCAGCGGCACCGCGCGCGTGACCTGCGGCGACAAGGTCAGCCTGTTGTCCGAAAACGAATCGACCTACATCCCGATCGGCATGAACCACCGCCTGGAAAATCCGGGCAAGGTGCCGCTGCACATCATCGAGGTGCAGTCGGGCAGCTACCTGGGCGAGGACGACATCGTCCGCTTCGAGGATATCTACCAGCGCGCCTGAGGCGACGCCGGCGGGTTCGACAGGAGGGAGGCCGCGGCCTCCCTTTTTGTTGGCGCTCGTTTTATTGGCGCGCACGGAGCGCGATGCCGGTTTGCCGGCGCTCAAGGGTGTGTCGCCCGCCGCCCGCCCGGCCTACAATGAAGCTCACCCGTTACGACGAAGGTGCGCCATGAAGACCCTGTTTGTGTTCGGTTCGCTCGGCCTCGCCTGTGCCTTGTCCGCCATGCCGGCGGCGGCGGGCGACATCATGCTCGACCAGTCCACCCGGGCCCAGCTCGAACGCTGGCTGGGGGAAGGCCGGCTGCGCTTCAACAATGTCTATACCCGCGCGCCGGGCGACACCTCGCAAGACTTCCACGCCGCCGCCGACCAGCGCGGCCCCACCTTCGTGCTGGCGCAACTGCGCAACGAGGAAGGCCAACCCTACCTGGTGGGCGGCTACAACCCGCAGAGCTGGTCGTCCGACGAGGGCTGGCACGACACCGCTTACGACTACCAGCGCACCGCCTTCCTGTTCAATTTCACCGCGCCGGCCGTGTATCGCCAGGTGTCGACCAGTTTCATCCTGCCCAGCCAGGGCTTGCGCCAGACCTTCAACGCGCCCGACTACGGGCCGACTTTCGGCGCCGGCCACGACCTGTATTTCAACGAAGCGCTCGACAGCGCGTTCTCGTGGCAAGTCTCGTATGGCAATCCGGCCGAGTCGGGCGCCAGCATCGTCGATCGCTCGACCGGCGGCGAGATCGTCAAGGTCGACGCGCTCGCGGTGTTTGCCATCTCGCCGGTGCCCGAGCCGGCCGCCTGGGGCATGCTGCTGGGCGGGCTCGGCCTGTTGTCGCTGGCGGCGCGCCGCGAGCCGGCTTGACGCGCGTTGCGGCGTCGCCGGGCGGACTGGGCGATACTCGCCACAGCGGACCGCCCGGACCGCCCACCTTGACGGCCACTGACCATGAGCTTGCGCGCCCTGATCGCCATCGTTCCGATCACTTTCCTGCTGGTCGCCGAGGCCCCGCCCGCGGCGGCGCAATCGTCATCCACCCAGTCGCCAACCCAGCCAGCCCCCGCCAGGACCGCCCGCGCCGCCGCGCTGCAAGCAGCCCAGCTGGCCATTGTCATCAACGACGACGATCCGCACAGCGTGGCGGTCGGCGCCTACTACCAACGGCGGCGCGGCATCCCGGCGCGCAATGTGGTGCACGTCCATATTCCGGACAAGCCGCACAGCTTGAGCGCGCCCCGTTTCCATCAGCTCAAGGCCGAGATCGATGCCGGGCTGCCCGCCGGCATCGAGGCTGTGCTGATGATCTGGACGGCGCCTTACGCGGTCGACTGCAATTCGATCACCGCCGCCTACACGCTCGGCTTCGACGCCGCCCAATGCAAAGTCTCGTGCGCCGCCGGCCAGCCCAGCGGCTATTTCAATGCGGCCGGCGGCCGTCCGTTCAGCGAACTCGGGATGCGCCTGTCGATGCTGCTGCCGACCGAATCGGTCGAGCGCGCCAAGGCCCTGATCGATCGCGGCGTGGCCAGCGGCTTTCGCATGCCCGAGGCGTCCGCCTACTACCTGATCACCTCGGAAAAAGCGCGCAACACGCGGGCCCAGTTTTTTCCGCCGGCCGGGCGCATCAAGGGCAGCAAGCTCAACACCAGGGTGGTTCGCAGCGACGCGCTCGAGAACGCCCGCGACGTGATGATCTACCAGACCGGCATGGCCGAGGTGGGAAAACTCGACACGCTGGCCTTCCTGCCCGGCGCGCTGGCCGACCATCTGACCTCGCTTGGCGGCGACTTGCTGGGGGAAGGGCAGATGAGCAGCCTGCGCTGGCTCGACGCCGGCGCCACCGCCAGCTACGGTTCGGTGAGCGAGCCTTGCAATTATTGGCAGAAGTTTCCCAACCCGAGCGTGCTGCTTCGACACTATCTGCAAGGCGAGACCGCGATCGAAGCTTACTGGAAAAGCGTGGCCTGGCCGGCCCAGGGCGTGTTCATCGGTGAACCGCTGGCGGCGCCTTACCGGCGTTGAGTGTTTCTCCAGCAAGTGCCTCCGCGCGCTGGCGTGCTTCATCCCGGCCGTGCGCCGGCGTCGCCGGCAATCGCCGATCATGGCTTGGTCCATTCGGCTCAACGCGTCGTCATGATGTTGTCACTTGTCGCCCGTACACTGATTTTTGCCAAAAGCCAATATCGTTTTGATCACCGCTGCTCTTGCTGACGGTGGCCGGGACACAGCGACTCCACTACCACCATATCAGGGCTGCTTCATGAAAACACTCATCACCGCGATTTCCTCTCCGGGCCGCAAGACCCTGCTGGCCAGCGTCCTGGCCGCCGCGCTGGCCGGCCTCGCCGTGCCCGCCTCGGCCGCGCCGGCCAGCGTCGTCATCAGCCAGGTCTACGGCGCCGGCGGCAACGCGGGGGCCAGCTACAACCGGGATTTCATCGAGCTGTTCAACCGCAGCGGCGTGGCACAAAGCCTGACCGGGATGAGTGTGCAATATCAGTCGGCCACCGGCACCACCTGGCAGGCGACCGCGCTGCCCAACGTGACGCTGCAGCCCGGCCAATATTTTCTCGTCACCGGCGCCTCCGGCGGCGCGGTCGGCGCCGATGTCGGCACGGCCGACCAGACCGGCTCGCTCAACCTGTCCGGCACCACCGGCAAGGTCGCGCTGGCCAGCCAGGCCGCCGCCATGACAGTGGCCGACGGCGGCGGCAAGATCGTCGACCTGGTCGGCTTCGGCACCGCCAACCTGTTCGAGACGACGGTCGCGCCGGCGCCTTCGAACACCACCTCGATCAAGCGCGGCGGCCAGGGCTGCGTCGATACCGACAACAACGGCGCCGATTTTGCCGCCGGCCTGATCGACCCGCGCCGTTCGACCTCGGCCACCAACGCCTGCGGCGGGCCGGTCGTGCAGCCGATCGTCACCGATTGCCCCTCGGCCATCAGCACCGTGCAAGGCAGCGCCGCTTCCGGCTTGCTCAAGGCCAGCGACGCCGACAGCATCGTCAACGCGGCCAGCATCAGCGGCGGCGCGGTGGCCGGCATCGCCCTGAGCGGCTTTGCACCGGCGGCGGCGGTCGGCGCCAGCGCCTCCGTCTCGCTCGACGTCGGCGCCTCGGTGCCGAGCGGCAGCTACGCGGTGGTGGTCAATTTCAGCAACGGCGACGCCCAGAGCCTCAGCTGCACCGTCAGCGTCAAGGTCGCCGGCGAACACACGATCCCGCAAATCCAGGGC
>JBDSTZ010000009.1:0-8459 GCA_039927975.1 Massilia sp.
GACAACATCGTCCAGGCCATGCAGCAATCCCAAGCCAACAAGCTCGACCACTGGGCGTTCTACCAGGCGCGCAATGTTCGCGAGGAGGTCGCCAAGTCGACCATTGCGCAGATCGAACTCGGTTTGCTGAATGCTCCCGCCGCCAGCCAAGCGGCCTATCAGGACGCCTTGAAAAAATACCACGCCCTTCTGGCCGACCAGGAGCAGAAAAAACTCGAACTCAAGCAACAGAGCGACCAGGATCAGCGCGATTACGACGCCGCCAACTACCGGGACGACCAGTTCGACCTGTCGGACGCCTTCCTGGCGATCGCGGTGGCGCTGCTGGCGATGACCTCGCTTACTCAGCAGCGCTGGCTCTATCTGGTAGCGCTGGTGCCGACCGGGCTCGGTGTCATCATGGGCTTGGCTGGCTTGTGCGGCTGGCATATCCATCCCGACTGGCTGACCAGCCTGTTGACCTGACGATCGATGCAGGAGGGGCGCCTCTGCCAACCGATTTCCAAATTAGTATGGCTCTCGAACAAATTAATATTGGTGCAACTTAGCCTGCTCCGGTAGGATCGCTCCCCACGATGGCCGTCGATGGGATGGCCCGATCAGCCGAGGCCCTTCCATGCACTTCCCCCCGCGTCTCCGACAATCCTGCCTCGCACTGCAGCTGCTGTTCTGCGCTAGCGCGCCCGCCCTGGCGCAGGAAGCGCCGCCGTGCAGCCCGCGCGACTGTGCCTTCCTCGACGCGAGCAAAACCGTCGAACAACGCGCCGCCGATCTGGTCGCTCGCCTGACCCTCCAGGAAAAAGCGGAACAAATGGGCAACACCACGCCCGCCATCGCGCGGCTCGGGGTGCCCAAATATTTCTGGTGGAACGAAGGCCTGCACGGCGTCGCCCGCGCCGGTTTCGCCACCGTCTTCCCGCAAGCGATCGGCATGGCCGCCAGCTGGAACCCGGCACTGATGCAGCGCGTGGGCGACGTCATCAGCACCGAATTTCGCGCCAAGTACGTCGCCAACGGCCGCACCGCCGCCAAGGACGGCGTCAACCCCGGCCTGAACGTCTGGTCGCCCAACATCAATATTTTCCGCGATCCGCGCTGGGGGCGCGGCCAGGAAACTTACGGCGAAGACCCTTATCTCACCGGCAAAATGGCGATTGGCTTCATCAACGGTCTGCAAGGCAACGACTCCGCCTTCTTCAAGACCGTCGCCACCGCCAAACACTTCGCCGTCCACAGCGGCCCGGAGTCGAATCGCCACGCTGAATCGGTGTTCCCGTCGCCACATGATTTGGAAGACACCTACCTGCCAGCCTTCCGCGCCGCCGTGGTCGACGGTAAGGTCGACTCGATCATGTGCGCCTACAACGCCGTCAACGGGGTGCCGGCCTGCGCCAGCGACGATCTGATGGCGAAGCGCCTGCGCCAGGATTGGGGCTTCAAGGGCTTCGTCGTGTCCGACTGCGGCGCGGCGGCCAACATTTATCGCGGCGACAGCCTGCACTACACCAAGACGCCCGAAGAAGCGGTGGCCATCGGCATCACCGCCGGCATGGACCTGATCTGCGGCGACTACCGCAACCGCATGACGACCGAAGTCACGCCCATCGTCAACGCCGTCCAGCGCGGCCTGCTGCCCGAGGCGACCCTCAACCGCGCGCTCGAGCGCCTGTTCGCCGCGCGCATCCGGCTCGGCATGTTCGAGTCGCCGGCGGCGCAACCGTTCGCGCAGATCGGCGCGGCCGACAACGACACGCCGGCCCACCGCGCGCTGTCGTTGACGATGGCGCGCGAATCGATGGTGCTGCTGAAGAACAACGGCGTGTTGCCGCTCAAGAAGGAGCCGCGCACCATCGCCGTCATCGGCCCGAATGCCGACAGCTACGATTCGCTGGTCGGCAATTACAACGGCAAGCCATCGGCGCCGGTCACTGTGCTCGACGGCATGCGCGCGCGTTTTCCGCATGCGCGCATCGTGCACGTGCAGGGCAGCGGCCTGGTCGGTCCGGCGGAAGTTGCGGTGCCCGATCAAGCCCTGTGCACCGACGCGCAATGCGCCCAGCCTGGCTTGAAAATGGAGCAATTCGCCGGCGACGTCAGCGACGCCGCACCCGCCGAAACGCGCAGCGTCAAGAATGCGCAAGTCAGCTGGAACGGTGCCGATCACCGCACGACCACGCGCTGGATCGGTTACGTCACCGCGCCCGCCAGCGGCGCTTATCAACTGCGCTTCCAGAGCGAGGGCGGCTACCGCATCTGGATCGACGGCAAACTGGTCTGCGACGAATGGCGCGTGATCGATACGCCGTCGGTGGTGGGCGGCACGGTCAGTCTGGTTGCCGGACAGCGCCACGCGATCCGCGTGGAAGCCACCCAGCGCGGCCTGAGCGACAAGCAGGTTCTGCTGTGGAGCCCGCCTGGCGATGGCGGCCGCGAAGCGGTCCGGGCGGCCAGGAACGCGGACCTGGTGGTCTTCGTCGGCGGGCTGTCGGCTCGCTTGGAAGGCGAGGAACGCAAGGTTGGCGCCGACGGTTTCGCCGGTGGCGATCGCACCAGTCTCGACTTGCCGGCGCCGCAGGAACAATTACTCAAGCGTCTGCACGGTACCGGCAAGCCGGTGGTGCTGGTGCTGATCAACGGCAGCGCGCTGGCGCTCAACTGGGCCGAACGCAACGTCGCCGCGATCATTGAAGCCTGGTATCCGGGCGGCGAGGGCGGTCACGCGGTGGCCGGCCTTATCGCGGGCGATTTCAGCCCGGCCGGCCGCCTGCCGGTGACTTTTTACCAGTCCGCCGATCAATTGCCGGGGTTTTCCGACTACCGCATGGCGGGCCGCACCTACCGCTATTTCAAGGGCGATGTGCTGTATCCATTCGGCTATGGACTGAGCTACACCAGCTTCGCCTACGCGACGCCGGCGCTGTCGGCGTCGAGCGTTCAGGCTGGCGAGGCGGTGACCTTGTCGGTCCAGGTTCGCAACACGGGCAAGCGGGCCGGTGACGAGGTGGTGCAGCTGTATGTGGCCAAGCCGGGCGAGCCTGCCAATCCAACCTTGGGCGGTTTCGCGCGGGTGCACCTGAAACCGGGTGAGCGGCAGGCGGTGCAGCTCAAGCTCGACGCCAGGGCTTTGTCGCAGGTCGACGAGCAGGGCGTGCGCAGCG
This sequence comes from Massilia sp., assembly GCA_039927975.1. Classification (GTDB taxonomy): domain Bacteria; phylum Pseudomonadota; class Gammaproteobacteria; order Burkholderiales; family Burkholderiaceae_D; genus JBDSTZ01. The sequence goes on from JBDSTZ010000009.1 coordinate 3,159, forward strand.
TTCAGCCGGGCCGCTACACCTTGTCGGTGGGCGGTGGCCAGCCGCGTTACGCCAAAGCGGTGGCGGCGACGCTGTGGGTGGCGGGACGGGTGGTGCTGCCGAAATAGGGCGAGCAAACGACGGCCGCGCCGCGACGACGCGGCACCGTCGGGCGATGCGCGCTGCCCGACGCGCGTCGGCCAGCGGTGCTGGTGATCAACGCTATACTTCAAAGCGTCATCCACCACGCCTCAAGGCCGCGCTTGCTCAACATTCAGCAGTATCCGAAAGCGCAGCGTCCTCCGCGCAGTTTTCCGCCGGCGTATGGCCTTGCTCCCACCATCGAAAACACCGGCGCGACCACTGTCGCCGTGCGCAGCTCGCGCGGCGCGACATGAAGGCCGGCGCGTGGGGTCCCATCAGCATCGCCATTGCCGGCCTGAGCTATGTGTTGGCCTTGCTTGCCATGCAAGGCGTCTTTGAAGGCTCCTCCGGCGCTTGCGGCGATTTCGGCTTTCGCTGCCTCGGCAACGGTATCTTGCTGCTTGGCGTCGGCTGCCTGATCGGTACGGTCTGCGCCATTGTTGCGTTCAGCCGGACCGGACCGCGCTCCTGGCTCAGCTGGCTCGGCTTGCTGATGAATGGCCTGCCGCTGCTTGCCTTCGTGGTCGTATTTTTTCTCATCGCCATGCGCTAGGCGGCGAGCCTCATTGGGCAGCTGCCAATCCCACCAGCCTCCCGAACCGATCACCCGAATCACGCTCCAAAATATATTTCACGGAATCCGGAGGAGAATCCCTTTCCGGATCGTCATACCTTTACGGGGTACTTCCTGCATGCCACATTGTCGTGGGAAGCGCTGCGTGTACGGCGTCCAGCCGGGCAAGCCATGCCGATGGTCTGTCCGGCAATGTCGCCTCTCCAGTCTTTTCCCGCTTACCGGGGGTAAGCGGGAGTTTTTTCGCGCCTGTCGCCTCTCCCCCACAGCCTCAAACCCGCATTGACACCGCGCACCCCGCTGCGCATACTGTGCAAATAAATCAACATTTCAAAACATTTAACGCAGCGCGGCCGGTGCCTCTTGGTCATGGATCCGGCGGCCGGTCCGGTGCGCGCCAGTCACCCTTCCCACAACAGGGGTTCCAATTGCCAACCACCGCAAGCACGAACAACGCCGCCACTGGTCTCCAATCTCGTCGCCCTTCCTGGGCCGATATGAAACAGCACTATCCCGACGCCAGCGTGCTGACGCCGGCGCTGTACGATGAAAAGATCGGCGGCCGCTTCGTCAAGCTGTACGAGCAAGCGGCCTACCAGAACACCTGCGCGGTGCGCATGTCGTACGGGCTCAACAAAAGCGGCATCAGGCTCGACAGGAATCCCAACGCCGGCGGCAGCGTGCAGGGCGGCGACGGCCTGTGGTACTGGATCCGCGTCAAGGACCTCAAGGCCGAGCTGTCGCGCCGTTTCAAGGGCGCCGACGCCGAGCTCAGCTTGACCGTGATCCCGCCTGCGCTGTATGACGACAGCGCCGAGATGAGCCGTCTCTACAAGGCGCGTGTGCAGGAAGCCAAAGCCTTCCTCGACACCACGCTCGGCGCGCGCAGTGGCATCATGGCGTTTGAAGTGTCGGGCTGGGGCGACGCCTCGGGCCACTTCACCTTGTGGGACGGCGGCGCCCGGCAGCTTGCCTACGCCACCGGTCATGACACGCCGGACAACAATATGTATTACTTCTGGCTCACCAGCCTCACACGGCCGGACGGCAAGGCGCATCTGGTGCAAGTGGTCAAGGTGAGGTTTTGGGAATTAAAGTGATCAGACCGGTCGTCGGCGCCTTGCTGCTCATGCTTGCCGGGTTCGCCGTGGTCGCGTGCACCTCGTCCGATCTGTGTCCGCCCACTGACCAGAAAGCCGAATGGTCCAGCCAATGTTTCGCCGGCAGCGGGGCCGACCGGCACGTCAAGCGCGCCTACCTGCGCCTGCTGAAACCGAACGCCAGCGGGCACACGACCATCATCATCGGCAACCCGCATGAGCTGGTCGCGGTCGACCGGCGCGGCATGGTGGTGATTCCAAACATTATCCACACGGGCGATTTTGACTTTCCCGACGCCCGCGACGGCATCGGCAGGTTCGCCGTCACCACGCGCGACGAGCAGGGCAGGACCGCCGTCAAATGCGGCTATTTCGACAGTCGCGGATTCAATGTCGTGATTCCACCAAGCTACGACGAATGCCAGCCTTTCGACGGCGGCCAGGCGACCGTGTGCAACGATTGCGCCACCTACTGCACCGAACCGGAGTGCCAGAACAGCAGGCTGATTGGCGGAAAAGGTTACGCCATCGACCGTAATAACAAGATCGTGCGCAAGCTCGCGCAGCCACCGCTGGAGCAGGCCTGCAGCGGATCTCCGCCCGAAAAGGTGGTGAAGGTCACGCCAACACGTTCCTACTTCCAATGCGCGCAGAGTGCCTCATCGCCCTTCGGCGGCAAGCCCTAGCACTTCCGGCTTTATTTTCCCATGCGGTTTCCGAGCAAAAAAGCCCTTGGCGCGCCTGCACGACTAAGCACAACCAATTGGTTGCATATATCGGAGTCCTGCGCCATAATGAATCTGCAGCCAAATGGTTGCATATCGGAGAGGCGACATGACACACTATCAGCACAGCATCAACATCGCCGCAAGCCCTGCGGCGGTCTACGCCGCCCTGACCACGCTCGACGGCCTGCAAGGCTGGTGGTCGCAGGATAGCGACGGTTCCAGCGCGGTCGGCGACACCCTTCATTTCCGCTTCGGCGCGTGCTCGAAAGACATGCTGGTCGAACGGCTCGACGCCGGCCGAGAGGTGCGCTGGCGTTGCACGCGCGCTGTGATCATCGCCGAATCGGTGAGCAAGCCCGACGAATGGGTCGGCACCGAGCCGGTGTTTCGTTTGAGCGCGGACGGGCAGGGTGGCACGCGGCTCGATTTCGAGCACCTGGGCCTGGCGCCCACGCTGCAATGCTTCAATCTGTGCGTGAAAGGCTGGGAGCATTTCCTCGCCAGCCTCAAACAATATGTGGAAACCGGTGAGGGCACGCCGTATATACTGGTGCCTCCGCCACCGAGCACCCCGGCCATTGAAAGGAAGCAGGCAGCATGAGCACCGTATCAGACACCGACCGCGTCGAACGCAGCATCCTTATCAATGGCTCGCGCGAACGCGTGTGGGACGCGCTCACCGACGCCGCGCAGTTCGGCGCCTGGTTCGGCGCCGATCTCACCGGCCAGGAGTTCGCGCCCGGCAAGCAAGTGCGCGGCAAGATGACCATGCCCGGCTGCGAGCACATCACCTTCGACGCCCTGGTCGAACGCGTCGAACCGCGCACCGTGCTGACCTTTCGCTGGCATCCGTACGCGGTGGACCCGGCTGTCGATTACTCTGGCGAGCAGCGCACCCTGGTGACCTTCACCCTCAAGGATGCGCCGGGCAATGGCATCTTGCTGACCGTGGTCGAGTCCGGTTTCGACCAGGTGCCCGCGCATCGCCGCGCCGAAGCGTTCCAGCTGCACGGCGAAGGCTGGGATTTCCAGCTGAAAAACATCGCGCGCCATGTCGGCGAGTAGACAGGCGACGATGGATGCGGGGCCGGCCGGCGCGTCGGGAGACACGCTGGCCGACGTGTTTGCCGCGCTGGGCGACCCGACGCGCTTGAAGCTCGTGAGCGAGCTCAGCGGCGGCGGCGCGTTTTCCATTTCCCAGCTGACGCAGACCACCGCGATCAGCCGGCAGGGCGTGACCAAGCACTTGACTGTGTTGGCCGATGCCGGCGTGGTGCGCGATGTGAAGATCGGCCGCGAGCGGCTGTGGCAGCTTGAACCGACCAGCATTGACGCAGCCCGGCGCTCGCTCGAATCGATTGGGCGTGAATGGGAGCAGGCGCTGTCGCGCATTAAGAGCTTTGTCGAGAAGAACGATTAGCGCGCCGATTGCGCTCCTACTTCGTCTTCCCGCGCAGATCGCGCTCAGACTTCGTCGTTCCCGCCCAGACGGGACCGATTAGCACACCAATCCCGGCCCGTTTTCGTCATTCCCGCGCAGGCGGGAATCCGGTGCTGTCGCTTAGGCGAGAAGGCAATTCCGGAAGGCGTCCAGCCGACCGCCAACATTCATCTCAAGTGTCATGGGGAACTTGCACGTGAGCAAAGGCCCCAACTCGGACTCGGCTTATCGACGTATCGCGCACGCCTTCAAGCGCTCAATCGGCACCGCGTCGCCCATCGCGCCGTATCCGGCCGGCGACAGGTGCAGATGATCGCCGGAATCGAAGCGCGCCTGCAAGCGCTCGGGCGCCGCCGGATCGCGCACGGCGGCGTCGAAATCGGCCACCCCATCGATATCGGCCGAATCGCGCAACCACTGGTTCAGCGTCTGGCGGTCGGCCTCGTTGGCCGCGTCGGGTTTGTACAGCGTGCTGCCGCCATACGGCGTCAGGGTGCCGGCCAGCACGCACACGCCACGCGCATGCGCCTGCGCGATCATCTGGCGCCAGCCGGCCTGCAGGTTGCCCAGCATCGCGGCGCGCGACTGCGCCGTTTCCGCGCCGCCCTTGTGCAGCCGACCCAGATCGTTCACCCCGATCAGGATCAGGGTATGCGTTACGCCAGCGCGTCCAAGCACGTCGCGCTCGAAGCGCTCGAGCAGTTTCTGGCCAAGATCGTCGCGCAGCATCTGGTTGCCGCCGATGCTGGCATTGATCACGCCGATGGCCGGCGCGCCCGGCTGGCGCTTCAGGCGCCGCGCCAGGTAGTCGGTCCAGCGCTCGTTCTGGTCGTCCGTCGATCCCGAGCCGTCGGTAATCGAATCGCCGATCGCCACCAGCACCGGCGCGGCGGCGACGGGTGCGACCTCGACGGCGCCGATATGGAACCAGGACGTCATCCTGCGCGCGCCGTCCAGCGTCGCGCGGCCGGTCTGGTCGCCGGCGGCAATGTACTGGCTGGCATGGGCGGCGACGTGCGCGCTCTGCACGGCCGGACCACTGTCGACGTACAGCGAGACGGTGACGTCGTCGCCGCCGGCAAAATCGCCGTCGAGCGGGTCGCTGTAGAGCTCGGTGCCGGGGGCGACGCTCACCTTGCTCGCGCCGCTGAAACGCAAGGTATGGAACGGTCGTGTGCCGCCGGCCCCGTCCCGGTCGGCCAGGCGCAGAGTGGCGGCGCCGATCACTAGCGGCTCCTTGCCGTACAGATTGCTCAAGCGTACCCGCAAGGCCTTGCCGCCCAGCGACAGGCGCATGGTCTGACGCAGCGTGACTTGCTTGTAGGCGTCGGCGGG
>JBDSTZ010000010.1:0-2061 GCA_039927975.1 Massilia sp.
CAAGTGGTTCTCCAAAAAGCGTGAAAGAGGGAAGGCGGATGCTAATCAATAAACCAGAATCATAATGATTCGCATTTACTAGGTAGTCCGGAGCTGTGCAAATGGATGCGGCGTGTCGTATTGTAGCGACAACTCCACAAGATCGCAATGAGAATCATTCTCATTTGTGTAGGCTGACTTGCGGCTCCGCCAGCGTCAGCGGAGCACCGTCGATGCGCGCACGGCGCGGCGCCTTAATACACGTCGCGCCGGTAGCGTCCTTCCACGCTCAATTGCGCCAGCGCGTTCTCGCCGAGCAGTTCGATCAGGGCCGCGTGCACGCCCTCGCCCATGCCGTGCAGGCTGCCGCAGACGTAGATGGCGGCGCCTCTGGCGAGCCAGGCATGCAGGCGCGGGCCTTCCGCCAGCAGCGCATGCTGCACATAGCGCACGGCCCCCTCATCGCGCGAAAACGCCAGGCTCAGGGTGTCGAGCGGGCCGCCGGCCTGCCACGTGACCAGCTGGTCCTGGTAAAAGAAATCGTGCTCGCGCTGGCGCTCGCCGAACAGCAGCCAGCAAGGCGGGCCGTCGGCGAGGGCGCGGCTGGCCAGATGGGGGCGCAGGCCCGCCATGCCGGTACCGTTGCCGATCAGGATCAGCGGGCGGCTGGCGTTGTCGCCCTGGCGGAAGCGGGTGTGCGCGCGCAGGCGCAGCGCGACGTGCCCGGCGCCCTGGCCGAGCGGCGCGCCCAGGCACAGAAAGCTCGACGCCAGGCCGCCGCTGCCGTCCTCGCGCACATGCAGGCGCACCAGCAGTTCGAGCCAGCCCTCGGCACTGATGGATGCGATCGAATATTCGCGCGGCAGGTCGGGCTCCTGCGGCACGCGCAGCTGCGCCAGGTCGCCCGCCTGCCAGGCGGGCAGGGCGCCTTCGAGGGGCCGCAGGCGCACCCGGTAGACCGGCGCGCCGGCGCTGCCCGGGTTTGTCAGATGGCGCGATTCGACGACCCACTCGCCAAACGCGGGCGCGCTCCAGTCGGCGGCGTCGCTGGTGCCGATCAGGTGGCTGAGGTGGTGCTGCCAAGCGGTGATGGCCGCCGGCGCGGCGCGGTCTACCTCGATGCGCGCGAACAGCGGCCGGGCGCCGCGCGCCTGCAATGCGCCGTCGAGAAACCGGCCGAAGCCGCAGTAGTGGGTGTAGCTGCTGTCGCCCAGCGCCATCAGGCCGTAGTGCAGCTGCGGCAGCGCCTCGACCTGTTCGAGCACGCGGGTAAACAATGCGGCGCTGTCGGGCGCGTCGCCTTCGCCATAGGTGCTGGCGATGAACAGCGCGTGCGTTGCCCCGGCCAGAGTCGCCGTGTCGAGCTGTTCGAAGCTGATGGCGCGCGCCGCGAGTCCGCCGGTCTGCAAGGTCGCCAGCGTTTGCATGGCCAGCTGCTCGCCGGTGCCGGACTGGCTGGCATAGGCCACCAGCCAGTCGCTCGCCTGGGCGGGTGCACCGACAGGCGCTGGCCGGCCGCGCCGAATCAGCGCGCACATCGCCAGATACAGCGCCACCAGCAGCAGCGCGCCGGCCAGGCGCAGCGGATCGGTGCTCATGCCTGCAGCATCGCCCGGTAGGCGCTGCTGGCGTGTTCGCGCAAGCCGGCCGCCGTGCGCACCAGGAAGCGCGCGGCCAGGTGGTGCTGCTCGGCGAAGGCGAGGCCGGCCTCGACGCCGAGCACCGACAGCGCCGTCGAGAGGGCGTCGGCGGCCATGCATTGCGGGTGGATCACGCTGACCGAGGCGATGTCGTTGCGGATCGGGTAGCCGCTGCGCGGGTCGAGCGTGTGCGAGGCGCGTCCCTCACCGTACTGAAAGAAGCGGCGGTAGTCGCCTGAGGTGGCGACCGCCACATTGTGCAGCGCCAGCACCGTCTGCGCCAGGCCGGCTTCGCCGGGCACCTGTTCGAGCGCGACCCACCATGGATTGTTCTCGCCCTTGCGGCCGGCGCCGCGCAACTCGCCGCCCACTTCGACCAGATAGTGATGGATGCCTTGCGTCTCGATGGTGCGCGCCAGCAGGTCGACCGCGAAGCCCTTGG
>JBDSTZ010000011.1:0-7924 GCA_039927975.1 Massilia sp.
GCGATGAGGTCGACGGCGCGGCGGTCGAGCCAGACTTCGGCGGCGCGCGCGCACACGGCGAGCGCCGCCACGCCGACGCAAGTGGGCGCGTAGCCGCGCGCGAACAGCGCGGAGAGCCGGGTCGGCACGGTGCGGCCGTGGACATAGACGATGAAGCCGGCGGAAAACAGCAGGGAGGCGGCCAGATGACCGAAGGCGGCGCCGTCGATGCCCCAGTGCAGCACGCCGAGGTAGACGACCAGCAGGCCCGCGCCGGCGCGCGCGACGGCGAACATGCCGGAGACGCGCGGATGGCCCATGCCGTCGTTGACCAGCGAGGGCAAGGTGGTGAGCGAATCGATGAATTGCGACATCGCCATCACGGCCAGCACGAGTGCGCCGTGGCGGGCGAAGTCGGGATTGATCCAGTAGAGCAGGATCTTGTCGGCGAACACGGCGCACAGCACGAGGATGGCGGCGTTGACGAACACCACGTAGCGAGTGGCCTTGAGGTAGATGCGGTCGAGGCGGGCCAGCTCGCCGTTGGCCGACAGCGCGCTGGCGGCGGGAAAGAACACGCCGGACAGCCGGTAGCTCAGGCCGAGGACGCGGTTGGCCAGGGTCGAGGCGACGGTGAAATAGGCCAGCGCGGTGACGCCGATCAGCGCGCCGATGATCAGCTTGTCGGCATAGGCGTAGGTCAGCGCGGCGAAGCGGCTGAGGAAAGACCAGGCGCTAAAACCGAGCAGGTCGCGCCTGATGGCGGCGCCTGGCCAGCGCCAGCGCAGCTCCGGCAGCAGGCGGTGGATACTGCGCCACAGCACCAGGCAATGGACGACGCTGCCGATGACACGCAACAGGATGACTTCGAACAGGCCGTAGCCGGCCACGAGCACCAGCACGGTCAGCAGCGGCACCAGGGTGCCGAAGACCATCTCGACGCGGCCGGAAATGTCGTAGCGCATCAGCGACTGCGGCACGCTTTGCAGATAGCTTTGCAGCTGGCCGATGAAAAATCCGAAGGCGGCCAACTTGAGGGTGGCGACGGCGTCGACCCGCAGCGAGGGCGGCACCGCGAACACTTTGCCGACCAGGACATCGGCGCCGGCGTACAGGCCTACCCCGCCGAGCAGGCCCAACACGGCGTAGACGAGCACGCCGAAGGCGATGGTCTGGCTGATCTTGTCGTGGTCCTGGCGGGCGGCAAAGTGCGAGACGAACTTGACCGAGCCGGCGGTGACGTTGATGTCGATGACGGCGAAATAGCCGACAATTGCCGTCACCAGGGAATACACGCCGTAACTGGCGTCGCCCAGGCCCTTGACGACCAGCGGCACGGTTCCCAGCGCGACAAAGGCCGGGACAAGCGCGCCCATCAGGTTGGAGAAGGCGTTGCGGGCCAGTTGCAGCTTCATCAGGCCGGCACCGCGCTGGCGCTGCGGAAGGCGCGCGGCTTGCCGGGCGAGAGCGCGACGGCCGGCATTTTGCTCGCTGCCATCGCCAGGTAGGGAAGCGCCATGCAGATGGCCAGCATTTGGGTCGTGCGCACCTGGGGGACGGGGGTGCCGATCAGCATGTCGGGCAGCATGAAGGCCAGGCCCGCGACGCCGGCGGTGCCGAGCGCTATAAATTCCGGCGGCAATTCGCGCAGGGCGCGGCGCGCAAAGTGGGCGAAGGCCCAGGCGGTGCCGAACAGCAGCACCAGGCCGACCAGGCCGCTCTTGAGGCCGAGATGCAGCACGCCGCTGTGGATGAACTGGCCGCCCTCGGCATTGGCTTGCCAGCTGATCCGCTGGTAGCCGGTGTAGCGGCCCCAGGAGCCGATGCCGGTCAGCGGATTGGCCAGAAAGTCAGCCAGCGCCAGCTTCAATTCGAGCACGCGTTCGCTTTCGGCGCCGAAGCGGCGCGATTGCATGTCGTAGACCAGGCTGGCGATGCCGCCGCCGGCACCCTTGGTTTGCGACAGGCGCTTGAGGGCGACATAGCCGAGCGCGCCGGCCAGCAGCGGCACGCCGCCCAGCATGAGCTGGACGCGGCGCCGCGGCGGGAAACGCCACAGCAGGATCGCGCAGGCGAGCAGCAGGCCGATCCAGGCTGTGCGGCGGTAGGACAGCATGATGCACAGCGCGGTCGCGGCCAGGGTCAGCCAGTCGAGCGCCACCCACAGCCGGGCGCGCTCGACGCGGACAGCCTGGAACAAGTTGACGGCGGCGATGGCGAGACCGAGGCAGCACAGCAGGCTGTCGTTGATGTCGAAGAAGGTGAGCTTGATCTGGATCGCGTTCATATTGGCGTAGACATTGTTGGGGTCGCCGCCGAAAGCGGCCCAGCGCAGCAAGCCGAAGGAAGCGCGCGCCAGCGCCGCGAGCAGGATGAAGCGCGACAGTTCGACGACTTGGGCGCGGGTGCGGAACGACAGCAGGATGAGGGACACCAGGGGGGCCATCCAGACGATGTTGGAGAAGCCGCTGGGGGCGAGCGCGTCGGACACCTTCTTGCCGATGAACAGGGCAGCGACCAGGTGGGCAATCAGCAGCAGGAACCAGGCGAGGAACCACGGGCGCAGGTTGCAAGCCGGCGCGCGGTCGCCCTGGAAGCTGGCGTTGACGCGCGCGCAGCACCAGGCGCCGGCCATGTACCAGGTCAGCAAGGCGAAGTACAGGAGTCCGGAGCCGCGGCTGTAGACGCCGGCGCTGGAGAAGACCGACAGGCTGCCATAGCTGGTCGAATTGACCCAGAAGAAAATCAGCAGGTAGGGGTAGACCAGGAAGCGCGGCGCGACCAGGCCGACGCCGATGCCGACGACGCACAGCGCAGCGAGCAGCAGCACCACCACGAAGGGGATTGAAGTGTAGAGGTAGGGCAGCAATGCATCCATGTCGGCCTTCCTTGCTGGGCGCAAGCGCCAGCGCGGATAGGCTGGCGCTTGCATCGGTTGTCTGGTCAGATGGGAATATTCGCCACGGCGGCGCGACCAGTACCGCCGGGATTGGCCGCCGCCTCAGGCGTTGCGATGGCCGTGGTTCATTGGGTGTTTCAACTTGCAGCACGGGTCAGACGTCGCCGTTTGTCGAGGCGTTGCAAGCGGTGCGACGGATCTGGTGCGTCATGGCTTTCGATTGTCGCGCTTGTCCGAACAGTCGATTGCCAGCTCGGGATCGAATGCCAGAATCGCCCCTGATCACGTCTCCGCGTTTCGACAACAACTGCGCGCCTGGATCTAAAAACGATGCGCTTGCCAAGTCACGCGGTCAATTTCCGCTTCGCTTCGCGCCCGACGTTGCAAGATTCCGTCCGCTGGTCGCCAACCGGATGGTGCTGGTCGCATTGCCAAAAAACGCCCCCCTCCCCGGTCGACGCATCCCGCCGCCGCGCCAGCGCCTCAGCCGTTCTGGCCTGCCGAGCCCAGCAACCTCGCGCGGTCCTTGCTGGCCAGGACGCCGAGCATCTCGCCGACGAACCGATCCTGCAAGCGATAGGCGTCGCGCTCATCTGCCTGGATGGTCGACACGCGCACCAGCATACCGTCCGGAATTTTCCCAGACAGACCGTAGGCCAGGCGTTGAATCTTTTGCTGGATGCCGGACCTGATCGCCTTGTCGCCAACGGTGATCCAGTAGCTGATCGGCTCGTTGCGGCTGTTTTGCCGCGCCACCAGGCGCTTGACCGGCACGGTGCCGAAACGCGTCGCGAGCGTGCCGTCGCCGACCTTGACCATGTCGAAGCCCTGGGCGACGTAGCACACTTCGGGCAGGTGCAATTGCAGCGCGCGGCTTTGATCGCCGCCGTAGGCGATCGACAACATGACGCGCTGCCCGGCGTGGTTGATATACGTGCGCGAGAGCGTCTGATCGTAGATCTTCTCGAGGACCGACTGGCGCTCTGGATCGGGCTTGAGCGGCACGATGGTGTCGTCGACCACCCAATCTGCAAAGCTGCGTGGAATCATGGCGTCGAGGCTGAAATGCTCTTGCTCTTCGGCCACCTTGACGCGCGGCGTAAGTGCCCCGCTCAGGGCCGAGGTCAGTGCCATCGCCGTACCCAGCACGAGCGAGGCCAGCAAGCGGGTATTCATAGCCCGCCCTCCCCGGCCGCGACTGGCCGCTTGTGCTTGACACTGTATTGCAGCGCCGAATCGACGCCGAGGATCAGCACCAGCGCGGTGAGGAACAGCACCATGCCGGCGAAGCCGTGCAGAAAGCCCTGGCCGGCCGCGTCGCCAAAATAATAGGTGATCAAGGTCAGGCTGACGACCCGGATCACGTTGGCGCAAAACGAGATCGGCACGATCAGCAGCGCCAGGCCGATGTTGCGAACGGCCGAGGGATGGCGCACCAGATTGAGGTAGAACAGGCCAAGCGCTTCGAGCGTGAGCAGGGTTTGCAGGCCGGCGCAAGCGTCGGCGACGAGCAACTGGTACTGGCCGATCTGCAGGATCACGCCGGAGCGGCTGATCGGATAGTCGGCCATGAACAGCAGATGCTCGGTGACGTAGGAAACCGCCATCTTCATCGGCAGCGTGAGGGTGGCCACCAGCTCGCTCGGCAACGGCACCATGAACAGCATGAAGAAAAAGGGAAACCACAGGACCCCGAGCGCGCCAGCGCCGCGCTTGACCAGCAGCACCGCCGCCATCACGACGATGATGGAACTGATCTCGAACATGAGGATGTGCTGTGAGCGCCCCAGCAGATGCAGCAGCAGGCCGACGACCAGCAGCGGCCAGCCGGGCCAGGCGCCGCGCTTGGCCTGGGTGGCGGCCAGCATGGCGGGCCACTTGCGATAGATCAGCCACAGCGAGAGCCCGAAGATGATCGGCCCATGGCCCTGTTCCTCGCTGATCCAGGCGCCGGTGAACAGGTCATAAAAGGTCGGCCCGAACAGCAGCAGCGCGCCGGCCAGCACCGGCCACCATTCGGGCAGCACGGCGCGCGCCATGGCGGCGTGGCGGCCGGGAACGGGATGAGCCTGGGCCGGCATCAGAAATCCACCACCACCGAGCCGACCACGTCGGCCCCGGCCTCGCTCAATTGTTCGGCCATGCGCGCCACGCTGGCCAGGCGCGTGTGGTGGCGGCGCGCCACCAGCAGGGCGCCGCCGGCGCGCCCGCTCACGGCCAGCGCGTCGACCCCGGCGGCGAATGGCGCCACGTCGTACAGCACGACGTCGTAGCGGCCCTCGAGCTGGGTGTTCAGATGGCCGAAACCGTCGCGGCTGAGCAGTTCCTGGGGATTCGGCGGCAGCGTGCCCGACGGCAGCAGCGCCAGGTCGAGAAACGCCGGCACCGGGACGATGGCGTCGAGATCGGCGCGCCCGGCCAGCACGTCGGACAAGCCCTGGCGCGGCGCCAGGGCGAACAAGTCCTGCTGCTGCGGGGTGCGCAAATTGGCGTCGACCAGCAGGGTGCGCTCGCCCAGTTGCGAAAACACGATCGCGAGGTTGGCGGCAAACAGGCCGACGCCGTCGGCCGGATCGACGCCGACCAGCGCCAGCGCGCGGCGGCCGCGGCCGAACCAGCGCAGCATGAGCTGGCTGCGGACCGCGCGCAGCGCCTCGACCTGGGCGCTGAACGGCTCGTAGGCCGCCACCAGCTTGGGCGACAGGCCAGCTTCGCCCTTGCGCAGGTAGGGATAGTCGAACTGGCGCGCCAAGGCCTGGCGCACGTCCTCCTCGTCGATCAGGCCGAGCCGCACGGCCGCCTCGCCGAAGCGGATGCCGAGTTCCTTTTGCAGGCGCAGCACGCGCTCGGCGTTCTCCGCGGTGAGCTTGCCGGCGTCGAGCAGCAGCGCGCCGATGCAGGAGGAAGCGGTGGTCAGGCCGGCGCCGGGCGCCGCGCCGGCGGTGGGCGGTTCGGCGGTGAGTCCGGCGGCGCGCGCCGCGCTGAGCGCTTGTGAGTTCATCGTCAAGTCCCCTGGTCTAGTTCAATCGCAGCCGGCGTGGGCCCATCAGCGCCTTCCATCCCAGCGCACGCGATCGCTGGGGACGCCACTCGATGGTGCCAAGCACGGGAATGCCGAGCACATCCTTCAGGTCGCCGGCCGAACGGATCGGCCGGTTCAGCATTTCAATCAGGAAGGCGATGCCGACCCCGAGCACGGTGCCGAGCAGGATCGCCACGAGCGTGTTGAACAGCACGCGCGGGCCGGCCGGTTCGACCGGCGTGACGGCCGGGTTGAGCACCGAGATGTCGGACTGTTCGGACTGTGCCTCGATGCGGGTCTGGGAGAAGCGCTGGGCGGCGGCGTCGAAGGCGCGCTGGGCGCTGTCGACATCCTTGAGCAGCACGCCGAGCTCATCGCGCGCGCGGTTCAGTTCGAGCACCTTGACCTTTTGCGCCGCCAGCGCGTCTTTCAATTCGCCTTCGCGCTGGCGCAGCACCACGGCGTTGTTGCCGACGCTGCGGGAGACCGAGCCGAGGGCGACGCCGAGGTCGGCGCGCATCTTGTCGACTTCGGCCTTGGCGGCCAGGTATTGCGGATGATTGGCCGACAGGCGCTGGGCGGTCTCGGCGAATTTCGATTCGGCGCCGGCCAGGCCGACCCGCAAGCTCTGGATCAAACCATTGTTGGCGACGTCGGGCGAATCGACCGCCGTGCCGCCGGCCATGCGCTGGCGCGAACTGGCTTCGATCGACTGGGCCTGGGCTTGCACCAGTTGCTGCGACAAATCGTTAAGGCGCGACAGCTCGACATCAACGCGGTTGTTGTCGAGGCTCAGAATGCCCTTTTCCTGCTGGTATTTGGACAGGCGCGCCTGGGCCGTCTCGACATTGTCGCGCAGCAGCTTGGTCTGCTCGTTGAAATACGAGGACGCCTTTTTCATCGGCTCCGTCTTGAGCTGGACGGAGATTTTTTGGTACTCGTCGGCGAAGCCGTTGGCGATGGCCGCCACAAACCCGGGATCGCTGCCTTTGAAACTGATCTCGACCACGCTGCTTTCGCGCGAAGGAACGATTTCAAGGTTCTTGAGCAGCAGGTCGGCCAGCCAGTCGCGTATCGTGCCGCGTCCCTTCATGGTGGCGTTGAACTGCTCGATCACATTGGGAATGCTGGCCAGTTGCTTCTGCTCGACCACGCGCAGCGCCACATTCTTGCTGCTGATGATGTCGATCTGGGTGGCCATGTAGCCGGGCAGCAGCTGGCCCGGCATGGTCAGTCCGGTCAAGGGGTCGACCCCCTTATAGTTCAGCAGCACCGAGGCGGTCGCCTTGTAGGTCTTGGACTGCAGCAGGCTGTAGCCGACGGTGAGCAGCACCGTCGTGGCCAGGACCGCCAGGATGATCTTCTTTCTGGCCAGCAGGATCAATAAGAACTGATGCACATTCATGTTGGACTCTCGCTCTCTGTATCGGCATGCAAGGGCGTGGCGCCGGCGGCGCCGCCACGGCGGGCCGCTGTGTCAGAACCAGCTTTCGCGCACGGTGATGACGTCGTCGACCTGGACCAGGTCGTCTTGCCGGGCGTTGATGGTGTAGGGCTTGCCGCCGGTGTCGCGGCGGGTGATGCGCAAGCCTTTGTTGCTGCCGCGCGGAGTCAGGCCGCCACCGGCCGAGAGCGCCTGTAGCACGGTCATCTGGCGTTCGATGCGAAAGGCGCCCGGCCGCTGGACTTCGCCGACAATGTAAAAGCGCGGTGCCCGTTCGACGAAGATCATGTCGCCGCCGGCCACCTCTACATTGGTGTCAAGGGCGCCGGCGCGCACCATTTGCACCACGTCGATGCTGTCCTTGACGGTCTTGCCGTTGCGGGTGCGCACCAGGCTGACGGTGTCGCTGCCGTCGGCGCCGATGCCGCCGGCCAGCGCCAGGATGTCGAGCAGGCTGCGCTTGCCGTCGACCGGATAGCGGCCGGGCCGATTGACCTGGCCGAGCACCGAGACCTGCTGGCTGGCCAGGGTGGTGACGATCATGTTGACCTGGGCTTTTTTCAGGTAGCCGCCGTTTTCG
>JBDSTZ010000012.1:0-2300 GCA_039927975.1 Massilia sp.
GTCGAGCGTGGTGAGCATCTGCGGCGTGATCTTGCTGCCCAATTCGATGTCGGCGGCGGCCACCACCACCTTGTTGGACGCGATGCCGGCCTGGCGCGACACCCAGCCGCTGGCATACGCCGCCGCCGCCAGCGCGACCAGCAGTGCGACCACGATCAATCCGATTGCCTTGAGGTTTTTCATGATGTGTCCCGTGATGTCGATGAAGGTCAGATGAAACCGAGCTGGTCGCCGACCAGCCAGATAGCGGTGCCGAGCGCGATGGACAGACCGAAAGGCAGGCGGCCGACCGACGCCATCGCGGCCACCGGTACGGCCGGGCGGGCGGCGGCCACGGCCGACCACATCACGGTGCGCAGCAGTTCGCGCACATTGGCCAGCATGCGGCGCAGGACCCGGCGGCTGAGGGCGAACGCGAGGGCGGCCAGGCCGGCGGTGATCATGCTGAACAGCAGCGCCTGCAGGCCGTCGCCGACGCCGAGGAAGGCGCCGACCATCGACAGCAGCTTGACGTCGCCGGCGCCCATCACGCCGAAGGCATACATCGGCACCGTCAGGGAAAAGCACAGCAGCATGCCGGCCGGCGCCCAGAACCAGGTGGCGTGCGGCACCGGTGGCACGGCGTCGTTGTAGAGCAGGGCGAAGATGATGCCGCCGGCGCACAGGAGGTTGGGGATGCGGAAGCAGCGGCAGTCATGCCAGGCGGCCAGTGCCAGCAGCGCCAGCAGGACACCGGTGCGTGGATCGGCAATGAGCATGCCGAGCAGATCGAGCAGTGCGCGAAATTCGTTCATGGTCGTCTTTCATCCCTGGCGGAGCCTTGCAAGGCTCTCGTGATTTCTGGCGTCGCCGAGGTGGCGCGCTGAGTTCACTGTAGGATGCGGACGCGCCGCGCGCATCGGCGCAATATCACATTCGGTGTAGGACTGGAGCCCTTGAAATACGGGCCGGGACGTGACAAATGAACTAGGCGCGGATCTGGCCTGGGAATGGCAGCGAGGGTCGGGGACGGAAGTGGAAGATGCGGCGACGCCGATAGCGGGCTATCGGCCGCGAACGCGGGGAAAGTGGATCATCCGGCTGTTGTTTCGGCCAGCGATCGCAAGCCGGACAGGCGTGCTAAACGCCGGCGCGCGCGCGGGCGTCGTCGTCATCGCCGAGGTGGTGGCGCAGGGCGTACACATACAGCTCGAGGCGGCTCTTGACATCGAGCTTGCGGTAGATCGCGACCAGATGGTTGCGCAGGGTGTGCTCGGAGATGAACAGGCTCTCGGCGATGGCGCGGTTGGAGGCGCCGCTGGCCGCCACCAGCGCCTGGATGATGCGCAGTTCGCGCGCCGTCAGGCTGGCCTGCTTGTCGCGCTCGGGATCGGCGCGCGGCGCCACCGCCGCCGGGTTGGCCGCCACCAGCAGGCGCACCAGGGTGTCGTTGTCGAGCCATACTTCGCCGGCGTGGACTTTCTCGATGGCCTTGAGGACCTGCTCGGCCGGCGCGTCCTTGCCGACCACGCCGCGCGCGCCGGCGCGTACCGCGGCGTCGAGCAGCGCCTCGTCGCGCGTACCGGTCAGCACCAGCACGCGGCGCGCGCCGCCGGCCAGCAGCTCGGGGATCAGCGGCAGCGCGCAGTAGCCGTCCAGGTCGAGGTCGAGCAGCACCACGTCGGCGCCGAATTCGGCCACGCGGGCGCGCGCTTCGTCGGCACGCGAGGCGGTGGCGACCACCCGCATGCCGGTATGGGCATCGCCGACCAGGCGCTGCAGGCCCCACAGCATGGTCTTGTGGTCTTCCACGAGGATGACGTCGATGAGCGCGCGCGGCCCGGCGTGGTTGAGGATCATACGGGAATCTCGACGTGAACGACGGTGGCGCCGGCGCGGTGCAGGACAGCGGCGCTGCCGCCCAGCGCGGTGGCGCGCGCGGTGATCGAACGCGGCACGAAATGGCTGGCCGGCTGCGCGCTTTCGTTCTCGATATCGAGCCGCACGCCGGTCTGGTCACAGCAGATGCACAGGCTGGCGTGGTGGGCCTCGGTGTGCTTGCAGATATTGCTGATGCCTTCGTGGGCAAGTTGCAGCACCGCCGCCGACAGGCGGTCGCCCATGCCGGCGGCGCCATGCAGGTCGAGCCGGATATCGACGTCGTACCACTGCTTGGCGCGCAGCAGCTGGCGGCGCAGCGGCGCATCGATCAGGGCGCCGGCGCGGCGCGCGCCGCCACGCCGGAAGCCATCGGCGAACTGACGCAGGTCGCCGATCACCTGGGCCGACATGGCAGCGAGTTCCTCGATGTCTTCGCGCAC
>JBDSTZ010000013.1:0-5905 GCA_039927975.1 Massilia sp.
TGGCCACCGACGACAGGTCGAGCTGCGCCGCGCCGGGCTGCAGCAGGCGCCGGCCGATCGGGTCGAGCCGCACGCGCTGGCGGTCGCCGCGCTGCACGATGGCGGCGATGTCGCCGGCGCCCGGCGCATAGAAGCCGTCCTGGTCGTAGCGCTTGCGGGCGCCGAAGCCCCAGCTGTTGACCAGCGCGCCGGCACAAGGGTCGTAGGCGCCGCCGCTGGCCTCGGCCACCGACAGCGCGTACTCGACCACCGTGAACAGCTCGGCCGGCAGCTGGTGCCAGTTGCCGGCCGGCGCCCGGTTAAAGCGCGACAGATTCGAGTCGTTCTCCCAGTGGCTCATCTGCGCGATGACGACGTCGAGCGCATCCTGCAATTGCTCGCCCAGCGCCGTCAGCCGGCCCTGCTGGCCCGGCGCCGCCATCAGCTTGACCGACCAGGTCGTGCCCATGGTGGCGCCGCCCAGTTCGTGCAGGGTGCTGCCCGGTTCGGGCAGGTGGAGCGAGATATCGAGCGGAACGAGAACGCGGCGCATGATGGGCGGAGATGGCTAGTCGGGCAGGATGTCAAAGGTGGCGGCGTAGCTGTAGCGGTTACCGGTCGCGCGCAGCTGCTCCGGCCCTCCCGCTTCGCTGGCGACCGGGAATCGCGCGTTGAGCCAGTAAGCGCCGGCAACCGGCAGCTTGACGCTGACTTCACCTTTCGTGTCGGTGACAAGACGCATCTCGCCCAGCACCCCACGGTAGCGCACCCCTCCCGGAATCAGGCTGAAGGCGAAGTTCGGCAGAGGCTTGCCATCGAGCTGGAAGCGCCATTTCGCCGTTTCGCCGGCCACCAGTTCGGTCGGATTTGTCAGCGGTACCATTTCAAGGCCGACACCGCTCGGCTTGAGCGCGCCGCTGCTCGCCTTGTTGGCACTGACCCAGGTCTCGAGCCGGCTGTGCATGGCGCTGGTGACGAGTTCGGCGGCGCCGGCCGGCACCTCCTTCTCGAACGCTTCGCGGCTGCCGCGAAAGCGCTTGGTTTCGCCGCTGGCCGCGTCCTTGTACGAAGCCATGACGGTGGCAGTGACCACGCTGATCCGGTAAGTGCCGCTCTGCGCCAGGTTCAGGTCGAAGCTGGTGCGCTGGCGCCCGCTCACCGACGTCGGCGCCGGCACGCTCGCGCCGTCGGGCGCGGTGATGACCAGGCCGTCGAGTTTAAGCGGCATGTGGTCGATCTCGAACAGATCGTCCGAAATCGCGCCGTCGACCGTGACCCAGGCGTTGCCGCCTTCGACGTGGGAGAGGGCAGGCTTGATCCAGGCGCGGTGCGCGCCCGCCTGCAGGCTGACGGTGGCCAGCGCGAGCGCCAGGACGGTGATGATGCTGCGCTTGACGGGCATGCGGATTCCTCGCTTCATGGGGTGATTTGGAGCGACACCGCGCCCAGTTCTTCTTTGCCGCTGGCGCTGGCCGTCTGCTTGCCCTTGAGCGGCAGGGTGAACGGCACCTTCACCAGTTCGCGCCCGCCCGATTCGCGCGCCGCCTCGATCACCAGCCGGTAGTCGCCAGCCGGCAGCTTGTCGATGCCGCTGCGCTCCGGCCCGAAGGTCAAGGTCTGCTCGCCCGGCGCGCGCGTGGCGCCGCTGACGCCGTCGATCGGCAGCGTCAGGTCGCGCCCGGCCTTGCGCCACCACTGGCGCACATCCTTGAGGTACTTGGTGCCGCCGTTGTCGCGCTTGCGCTGGTCGTACATCACCGACAGGGTGGCCGCCACGCTCTGGTCGGCGCGCTCAAGCCACACGGCGATGTAGGGCCGGTGGTATTCGGCCACCGACAGTTTGGGGATCTCGAATTTGACGCTCATCTCGGCGCCCACCGCCCAACCGCTCAGGAGCGGCAGGGTGAGGGCCAGGGTCTGTTGTAGTTTCATGTGGTTTCTCGGTCGGGCAAATGTATGGGATCAGTGGACGAACAGCAGCGCGAGCACGATCGGCAGCAGGATGCCGAAGCCGATCACCGGCCAGGTCGCGCGCCGGTTGGCCGCGTGCAGTTTGAGGATCAGGAAGCCGGTGATGCAAAACACCAGGCAGGCGAGGGAGAACAGGTCGATGAACCAGCTCCAGGCGGCGCCCGCGTTGCGGCCCTTGTGCATGTCGTTGAGCCAGGAGACGGCGCCGCGGCTGGTCACTTCGTATTCGGCCGCGCCGTCGGTGGCAATGCGAAGCCAGGCGTCGCCGCCAGGACGCGGCAGGGGCAGGTAGGCATCGTCCTCGGTCCATTCGGCGTCGACTGCCGCGACGTCGAGCCCAAAACGCTCGTCGGCCCAGCGCGCGACCGCCGGCGGCAGCGGGGCGCTCGTCTTGGCCGCGGCCTGGCGCGCCGCCGCCTGCGCCAGCGCCGCCTGCAGGGGCGCCGGCAAGGTGGCCTTGGTGCGCGTGACAACCGGCTTCGCCTCGATCTGGCTGGCGTGGTTGAGCGTGAAGCCGGTAATGCTGAACAGCAGCATGCCGAGCAGGCACAGCGCCGAGCTGATCCAGTGCCACTGGTGCAGGTTCTTCAGCCAGATGGCGCGGCTGGCGTTCGGTGCGCGTGGAACGGGGACGGACATTTTCAATTTCGGCTGGGGAACACTTCTAAACGATAACGATTATCATTTACAATGTCAAACGAAATGATCATTTATTTATCATGTATTTACTTGCGGTAACGAAGCGCCGGCCGCTTGCGCACTCCCGATGACTGCCTTTGCGCTCTCTCACACCTCGGCAGGGGCCGAGGAACTCAGCGTCGGGCCGGGCAGTCTAATAATAAGCGTTGCTGCAAAAGTGCACACTTTTTTTCTTTCCGCCAAGATATTCCGCTGTTTTATTTCACCATGTGGGGTGTTGCGATACAATATCGCGTGCTATTCTGATGAGCTTTCTTGAATTGCAGAAGTACAGTCGTACAAGTCCTTCCCCACAACTTGATGTGCAATCCGCTAACCGGTCAGGCCGTGTCGCGGAAGGTTAGATTAACCCGCCAATTTCGCGAAGCGCGAAGAAAGGTGAGCAAGATGATGCAACAATATAGTGCCAACTCGTACCTATTCGGTGGCAATGCGCCATACGTGGAAGAGTTGTACGAATCCTATCTCGACAATCCAGGTTCGGTGCCAGACAACTGGCGTTCCTACTTCGACGCCATGCAGAACGTGCCGGCCGTCGATGGCAGCAGCAAGCCGGACGTCCAGCACGCCTCCGTCATCGCCTCGTTCGCCGAGCGCGCCAAGCAGGGCCCGATCCGTGTCGTGAACGCCTCGGCCAACGCCGAAATGGGCCGCAAGCGCGTCGCCGTCACCCAGCTCATCGCCGCCTACCGCTACCTCGGTTCGCAGTGGGCCAACCTCGACCCGCTGCAGCGCCAGGAGCGCCCCAGCATTCCTGAACTGGACCCCGCGTTCTACGGCTTCACCGATGCCGACATGGACACCCAGTTCAACATCAGCAACACCTACTTTGGCCAGGAAACCGCGTCCCTGCGCGACCTGATCAACTTCCTGCGCGACACCTACACCCGTTCGATCGGCGCCGAGTTCATGTACATCGGCGATCCGGCGGAAAAGCGCTGGCTGCAGGAAAAGCTCGAATCGATCCGCTCGACCCCGACCTTCTCGGCCGAGAAGAAGATCCACATCCTCGACCGCCTGACGGCCGCCGAAGGCCTCGAGCGCTACCTCCACAACAAGTACGTCGGCCAGAAGCGCTTCTCGCTCGAAGGTTCGGAAACCTTCATCGCCTCGATCGATGAAACCATCCAGCGCGCCGGCGAAAAAGGCGTGCAGGAGATCGTCATCGGCATGGCCCACCGCGGCCGCCTGAACGTGCTCGTCAACACCCTCGGCAAGGCGCCGCAGGA
Source organism: Massilia sp. (assembly GCA_039927975.1). Taxonomy (GTDB): domain Bacteria; phylum Pseudomonadota; class Gammaproteobacteria; order Burkholderiales; family Burkholderiaceae_D; genus JBDSTZ01. The sequence goes on from JBDSTZ010000013.1 coordinate 3,879, forward strand.
ACTGTTCGAAGAATTCGAAGGCAAGCACGGCGACGACCTGCCGTCGGGCGACGTCAAGTACCACCAGGGCTTCTCGAGCGACATCTCGACCCGTGGCGGCCCGGTCCACCTCTCGCTCGCCTTCAACCCGTCCCACCTGGAGATCGTCAATCCGGTCGTCGAAGGTTCGGTCAAGGCCCGCATGGACCGCCGCGGCGACCTCGATGGCTCGCAAGTGCTGCCGATCCTGGTGCACGGCGACGCCGCTTTTGCCGGCCAGGGCGTGGTGATGGAAACGCTGAACCTGGCGCAGACCCGCGGCTACGGCACCGGCGGCACGGTGCACATCGTGATCAACAACCAGATCGGCTTCACCACCTCGGACCCGCGCGATTCGCGCTCGACCCTGTATTGCTCGGACGTGGTCAAGATGATCGAAGCGCCGGTCCTGCACATCAACGGCGACGATCCCGAAGCCGTCGTGCTGGCGACCCAGATCGCGATGGACTACCGCGTGCAGTTCAAGAAGGACATCGTCCTCGACATCATCTGCTACCGCAAGCTCGGCCACAATGAGCAGGACACCCCGGCGCTGACCCAGCCGCTGATGTACAAGAAAATCGGCAAGCATCCAGGCACCCGCAAGCTGTACGCCGACAAGCTCGAAGCCCAGGGCACCATCCCGGCCGGCGGCGGCGACAAGATGGTCTCCGCCTACCGCGACGCCATGGACGCCGGCAAGCACACGGTCGACCCGGTCATCACCAACTTCAAGAACAAGTACGCGGTCGACTGGCTGCCGTTCCTGAACCGTAAATGGACCGACAGCGCCGACACCGCCGTGCCGATGACCGAGCTGAAACGCCTGGCCCAGCGCATCACCGTCGTCCCTGAAGAATTCAAGGTCCACTCGCTGGTCGAAAAAGTGCTGGCCGACCGCGCCAGCATGGGTCGCGGCGAGATCAATCTCGACTGGGGCATGGGCGAACACCTGGCCTACGCCTCGCTGGTCGCCTCCGGCTACGCGATCCGCCTGACCGGCCAGGACGCCGGCCGCGGCACCTTCGTGCACCGCCACGCCGTGCTGCACGACCAGAACCGCGAGCGTTGGGACGCTGGCACCTATGTCCCGCTGTGCAACGTGTCGGAAACCCAGGCGCCGTTCACCGTGATCGACTCGGTGCTGTCCGAAGAAGCCGTGCTGGCTTTCGAATACGGCTACTCGACCGCCGAACCGAACACCCTGACGATCTGGGAAGCCCAGTTCGGCGACTTCGCCAACGGCGCCCAGGTGGTGATCGACCAGTTCATCAGCTCCGGCGAAGTGAAGTGGGGCCGCGCTTCGGGCCTGGTCATGATGCTGCCGCACGGTTACGAAGGCCAGGGTCCGGAGCACTCGTCGGCCCGTCCCGAGCGTTTCCTGCAGCTGTGCGCAGACAACAACATGCAAGTGGTGCAGCCGACCTCCGCGTCGCAGATCTTCCACCTGCTGCGCCGCCAGATGGTGCGCCAGTTCCGCAAGCCGCTGGTCATCCTCACGCCGAAGTCGCTGCTGCGTAACAAGGACGCCGGCTCGCCGCTGGCCGAACTGGCCAAGGGCAGCTTCCAGACCGTGATCGGCGAAGTCGATGACAAGATCGATCCACGCAAGGTCAAGCGCATCGTCGCCTGCTCGGGCAAGGTCTACTACGATCTGGTCAACGCCCGCAAGACGCGTGGCCAGCTTGACACCGCCATCATCCGTATCGAGCAGCTTTATCCGTTCCCGCACAAATCCTTCGGCGCCGAATTGAAGAAATTCCCGAACGCGACCGAGATGGTGTGGGCGCAGGACGAGCCGCAAAACCAGGGTCCGTGGTTCCAGATCCAGCACAACATCTTCGAAAGCCTCGAATCGGGCACGCGCCTGGCGTATGCCGGACGTCCCGCTTCGGCCTCGCCTGCGGTCGGTTACTACGACAAGCACTACGCGCAGCAGAAAGCGCTGATCGACACGGCTTTCTCGAAGCTCAAGGGCTTTGTCCTGACCAAATAAGAAAAACCTGCCG
>JBDSTZ010000014.1:0-13979 GCA_039927975.1 Massilia sp.
CACCTTGCCGACCGCGAACTTGGGCATGCCGTCGGCGCACAGCTCGCGGTAGCTCGCGCCCAGTGTGGCGATCTGCGGCTCGGTAAAGGCGATCGTCAGCGGCGTGCGGCGCAAGCCCGGCCGCACGTCCGGGTAGCGGCCGGCATTGTCGCCGGCGATCTTGCCCTGGTCGGCCGCCTCCGGCAGCACCGGCCGTTCGTTGTCGGCGTCGCCGGCGATAAAGATGTGGCTGGCCCCGCATTGCATGGTGCGCGGATCGAAGTGCGGAATGCCGTCGCCGTCGAGCTCGACGCCGCTGTGCTCGATGCCGATGTCGTTCACGTTGGGCGTGCGCCCGGCCGCCACCAGCACGTACTGGAAGCGCTCGCTGCGCTCTACCCCGTCGGCGTCGCGGGTGACCAGCTCGACTTCTTCGCCGTCCTGCCTGGCGCTCACCAGCGATTGCTGGAACCGCAGGTCGAGCTCGCCGCCGAGCGCCTTGCCGGCCGTGTGCAGCACCTCCGGATCGCTCAACTGGGCGATGCTGCCGCCGCGCGCGAACACGCTCACGCGAACGCCGAGGCGGTGCATGGCCTGGCCCAGTTCGAGGCCGATGACGCCGGTGCCGATCACGGCGAGCGAGACCGGCAGATCGGTCAGTTCGAACACGTCGTCACTGATGATCACGCCCGGTCCGATATCTCTCAGCTTGGACGGCACGGACGGGGTCGATCCGGTGGCGATGACGACGCGCTGCGCCTCGACCGTAGTATGGTCGTCGATCAGCAGGGTTTGCGGGCCGGTGAAACGGGCGTGGCCACGCAGCTTGTCGTCGTCGGGAATGTTGTCGACGCTTTCGAGCACGAAACCGACGAAGCGGTCGCGCTCGCTGCGCACGCGCGCCATCACGGCCTTGCCGTCGATGCGGGTCTGGCCGGCGTGCACACCGAAGCCGGCGGCCGCTTCAAGCATGTGGGCCGCCTCGCTGGCGGCGATCAGCAGTTTGCTGGGCATGCAACCAACCCGCGCGCAGGTCGTGCCGTAGGGCCCGCCTTCGATCAGCACCGTGCGCTTGCCCTGGGCATGCGCGGCGCGATACGCGGATAGCCCCGCGGTGCCGGTGCCGATCACGGCGACGTCCACTTTCAATGTCTTCATCAGTTCGATTCCTGGTCTGTCCCTGCCATGGCTTGACCCTGCTGTCGCCAGCCCGGCCCTCGTCGTGAAACGATACGCCAATTTCGCGTTTCTGGCTGTGCAGCGCTTCTCCGCGCGGCCAGCGGCGGCACGCCGCATCGGCAACAACAGCTTGACATTGATTCAATCGCGTCCTATCCTTATCGCCATGAAATCAATGGACATCCTCTTTTTTACCTTCGCCCTCCCGGCGCGTGACGCACGCTCCGGGCCGCGACAGTGCGCCCATTGATTGCTCCCCGAGAGCATCATCAGAAAAGGCCCACTGCGGGCCTTTTTTGTTTTTGCAGCACCGTTTTCACTCGCCATAAAGCAGTCCCATCAGGAGCACATATAGCATGAAGTCAGCAGACGAAGAACGCGCGCGGGATCACTGAACATGGGTGGTCGCATGGCTCCCGCGGCGCTGTCATCACGACACCTCACGGCCGCCCGCCATGTTAGAAAGAACCATCATGACTGCAACAGTCCTGCGCGCGCACTCGCGCAACTTCGGCATCATTGCCCACATCGACGCTGGCAAAACCACGCTGTCCGAACGCATCCTCCTGAAAACCGGCAAGATCCATCGCGCCGGCGAAGTCCATGAAGGCAACGCCACCATGGATTCCCTCGACCTCGAGAAGGAACGCGGCATCACCATCGGCGCCGCCGCCACCAGCGTCGCCTGGAACGGCCACGCCTTCACGCTGATCGACACGCCCGGCCACATCGACTTCGCCATCGAAGTCGAACGCTCGCTGCGCGTGCTCGACGGCGCGGTGGTGGTGCTGTCGGCCGTCGCCGGCATCCAGCCGCAGACCGAAACCGTGTGGCGCCAGGCGCGCAAGCACGGCGTCCCGACCATCGTGTTCGTCAACAAGATGGACCCGGAAGGCGCCGACTTCGACCGTGCCGTGGCGCAGATTCGTTCGCGCCTGGGCGCCAATCCGGTGCCGCTGGTCATTCCGGTCGGCGCCGGCCCGACGTTCAGCGGCGTCATCGACGTGCTGGGAAGGCGTCTGCTGTCGTGGACCGCCGACGGCGCCATGTCGTCCGAGGCGCTGCCGGCCCATCTGTTGACGGTCGCCGAGGCCGCCTACGCCCACGCGGCCGCCGTGGCCGCCGACGCCAGCGACGCGCTCACGCTGGCTTACCTGGCCGACGACACGCTGGCGGTCGAAGACGTGCGCGCCGGCCTGCGCGCCATGACCCTGGCCCGGCGCGCGGTGCCGGTGCTGGCGGGATCGGCGTATCGCAACGCCGGCATCGAGCCGCTGCTCGACGCCATCATCGCGTGGCTGCCCTCGCCCGACGAGCGGGCCGCGCCGGTGGCGACGCTGGACGGCGTCGCAGTGCCGGTGGGCACCGGCGACACCGATCCGCTGGCCGCGCTGGTGTTCAAGGTGGTGCACGACGACCACGGTTCGCTGTCCTACCTGCGGGTCTACGGCGGCACGCTGCACGAAGGCGACGCGGTCTGGAATGCCTCGCTCGGCGCGGCGGTGCGGGTCGGCCGCCTGTACGTGGTGCACGCCGATCGCAAGACCGGCGTGGCCGAGGCGCGCGCCGGCAGCATCGTCGCGATTGCCGGTCTGAAGGATGCGCTCACCGGGCACACCCTGTCGACCAGGGCGGTGCCGCTGGTGCTGGAGACCATCAACGCCGGCGAACCGGTGGTGGCGCTGGCGATCGAGGTCGGCAAGGGTGGCGATCGCGGCAAGATGCTCGCCGCGCTCGACCGTTTCCGCCGCGAGGATCCGTCGCTGCGGCTGGAAACGGACGCGGCCAGTGGCGAAACCGTGCTGTGGGGAATGGGTGAGTTGCATCTGGACGTGGTGCTCGAACGGGTGCGACGGGAAACCGGCGTCAAGGTGCGGGTCGGCGCGCCCCAGGTCGCTTACCAGGAAACCATCGAAGGGTCGGCCACCCAGGTGGAAGGCAAGGTCGACAAGCAGAACGGCGGCAAGGGGCAATATGCGCGCGTGGTGTTGTCGGTCGAGCGTTTCGACGGCGCTTTCGCGTTCGAGAACGCCAGCAAGGGCGGCGTCGTGCCGGCGGCCTTCATTCCGGCCGTCGAAAAAGGCGTGCGCCAGGCAATGGCGCAAGGTCCGCTCGGCTACCCGGTCACGGGCGTCAAGGTCACCTTGCTCGATGGCGACTGCCACGCCGTCGACAGCAGCGACATGGCGTTCGCGATCGCCGCGCGCGAAGGCGTGCTGGCAGGGTTGAAGCGGGCCACACCGCTGATGCTCGAACCGGTGATGACCGTCACCGTCGACGCGCCTGCGGTCAACGCCGGCGACGTCATCGGCGACCTGCAGCGGCGCGGCGGCCGCGTGCTTGGTATAGAAGAGCATACCGGCCACGTGGACGTCACGGCCGAAGTGCCGCTGGCCACGCTGTTTGGCCACACCAACGCGCTGCGTTCTCTGTCGCAAGGCAGGGCCTCGGCCAGCGCGGTGTATGCGCGCCACGCGCCGTGCATCGGGACGCGTACTGAAACTGCGCTGGCGTAACGCCAGTTGGAAGGGCCGGGATTAACTTCCCGGCCCTTTTTTATGACACCAAGCATGCGTCGCGTGTCCAAACGATATATACAATATTCCCCGCCATCTTTACCGCGAAGTAAGTCGCGCGCCACAGCGCGCGTACCTTGAGCGCACGCAAGCGGCGGCCCATGGCGCGATCGCTAGAATGGGTACAGAGATCAAGGCAACCGCACTACTGCACAAGTGCAAGGATGGCGCGCATGGACTTGGTAACGACGCACTATGACGATGCCATCCCGGCGTGCGCCGAGGCCGAGCTCGACCGTTTGTACGGCGCCCGCTATGCCTCGCTGGCGCACTGGCGCATGTACGGCATGCGCTTGCCGGTCAGTACCTATGTGGCGAGCGAGGACGGGGCGCCGGTCACACTGCTGCTGTATCGGCGCAGCCAGGGCCGGGTGCGGGTACTCAACGAAGGCATCGCGCTCGGCGCGGCCGAGGCGCAGTCTTTCGCCGCCCACATGTTTGCCAGCTATCCCGAGGTGAGCGCTGTCAGTTTTCATTTCATCCACGCCCGCTTCGAGCGCCCGGGCATGGCGCACATGCTCATGCCTTGCGCCGAAGACGCCGTGGTCCCGCTGCCGGCAACGCTGGCGCTTTATCAGTCCGAGCTTGGCGCCAGCACGCGCTCGACCCTGAAACACCGCAGCAACAAGCTCAAACGCGACTTCCCCAGTTTTGCCCTGCGGGTATTCGAGAAAGACCAGATCGACGAGCGCCATGTGCGCGCCATCATCGCCTTCAACCGCGCGCGCATGACGAGCAAACATAAAAACAGTCAGGTCGATGCCGACGAAGAGGCGCGCATCGTCGCGCTGGCGCGGCAGTGCGGCTTCGTGACGGTGGCCACCATCGACGGCCAGGTGTGCGCCGGCGCCATCAATTACCGGCTCGGGCGCAATTTCACGGCGCGCATCCTGGCCCACGACGCGCGCTACGATTCCTACCGCCTGGGCTTCCTGTGCGCCTATCTGACCATCCTTGAGTGCATCGCCCAGGATAGTGGCGGCGTGCTGTACCTGGGCTGGGGACAGCACGAATACAAGGACCACCTGGGCGCGGAGTCGCGCCAGCTCAGCCATCTGGTGCTGTACCGTTCGCGTCCCCATATGGCGCGCCATATCGGGCTGGCTCTGCAAATCGGCCTTGCCGGTCGGCTCTTCCTGTGGCGGCGGGCGCTTCTGACATGCGCGAGCAGTTCCGAGGGCGCGGCCGGTACCATCGCCCGCCGCGTGTTGAATGGCGTCCGCCGGTGCAAACGCGCATTGGCACGATCACCGGCCGCGTGAGCCGCGCAAGCCAGCTAAGGCGAAGCGAATCGGACCGACGCGTGGCGCCGAGCGCGTCGGTCCGCGATAGGGGTCGGCAAACGGCTCGCTCTGAAGGCATTCCAAACGCGCAAAAAAGATTACCGCTTCGTCGCCGCCCTGTGACACGAAGGGAGAATGTTGCGAAACATGCTATATTGAAACACTTTCTCACTATGCACTACACATGACGCAACGCGAAGTACAGGCAAGCGAGGCTGGCCGGGACGGCAAGGTCGTACTCAACCAGGATCGCCTGAAAGCCTTGCGCAAGCAGCGCGGCCTGAGCCAGGACGCCCTCGCCCAGTTGTGCCTGACCCAGCGCCTGTGCGTATCGATCGCCTCGATCAAGCGCGCCGAGACCGGCAAATCCATCCTGTATCGCACCGCCAGCCATTTGGCGCGGGTGTACGACAGCGCGCTCGACGATCTGGTCGGCGCCTCAAACGATGAGGCCGGGGCCGATGCCGCTCCCGCCCAGCAGGAAGCCATCGAACAACGCAAAGTGCTCGGCCTGTCGCTGCTGCTGGTCGCGCCGCTGGGCGCCGACCTGGCGGCGCAGGCCGCCGCGCTGGTCGAGCAGTTCGGCGGCGTCATCGAACACCGCGAGCTGGCCATGTTCGGCTTGCCGCGCGCGTATGGCAGCGACGCCGTGCGCTGCCTGCAATGCGCGCTCGGCCTGGCCCAGCTGCTGAGCGGCCAGCGCGCCGCCATCGTTATCGCCAGCCGCGACTGGCCGCTCGGCGCTGGCGAGCAGGCGGTACCTGCACGCATGCGCGTATTGCTGCCGCCGGCCGACGCCAACGCCAACGCCGATGACAACGCCGGTCCCTGCTCGGTGTACGTCGAACACACCCTCGGCATCCAGCTCGGCGAGCGCTTCGTATTCGCGCCGTCCGGCTACGTCGACGACCTGCTGCGCTTTACCCACGAGCGCCAGGGCTTCCTGGTCGCGCAATACCCGCTGGCCGGCCGCCATGTCGAGGTCCAGCAGTTCAAGGCGATCCTCGAAACCACCCTCGCTTACCAATGCGGCCACGTGCTCTATCTGCGCGGCGTGGCCGGCATCGGCAAGAGTCGCCTGATCCAGGAGTTCGCCGACATCGCGCGCCAGAACGAGATCGCCTGCCACACGGCGGTGGTGCTCGACTTCGGCGTCAGCGGCGAAGCGACGCCGCTCGGCCAGCTGGTGCGCAGCCTGCTCGGCCTGCCGGCCGGCCTGCCGCCAACCGAGGATCAACTGGCCGCGCAGATGCGCCAGCTGCGCCTGCCCGACGACATGCTGATGCACCTGCGCGTCATCCTCGGCATGCCGCAGCCGCCCGACGCCGCCACCGTGTTCGGCGCCATGGCGCACCACACGCGCGAGCTGCGCCAGATCGACACCGTGCGCGAATTGATCATGCGGCGCGCGGTCGAACGCCCGCTGCTGCTGGTCCTCGAAGACATCCACTGGAGTTCGCCCGAGCTGATCGCCACCCTGGCCGCCCTGCTGCCGGACGTGCAAGAGGCGCCGATCGTCTGGCTGTTGTCCTCGCGCTTCGAGCACGACCCGCTCGAACACACGCTGCGGCCCTACCTGAACGGCCTGCCGGTCACCATGCTCGACCTGGCCACGCTGCGCAATCTCGATGCGCTGGCGGTGGCGCGCCACGCCAGCGACGCCGGTCCGGATTTCCAGCAGCAGTGCGTCGCGCGCGCGCAGGGCAATCCGCTGTTCCTGACCCAGCTGCTGCAAAGCGGTCCGGGCCAGTCGCTGCCGGGCAGCCTGCAAAACCTGGTGCAGACCAAGCTCGATCTGCTGGCTCCCGCCCAGCGCCGCGGGGTGCGGGTGGCGTCGGCCATCGGCCAGTATTTTTCGCTGTCCTTCCTGCGCGAAGTGCTGCGCGAACCGGACCACGATGTGCTCGACTGCGTGCGCCAGTACATCGTGCGGCCCATGGAACGCGACGGCTATGTGTTCGTCCACGACCTGGTCATGCAGGGCATTTACGAAACGATGCCGGCGGCGCAGCGCGCCGAGATCCACCTGACGCTGGCGCACGGCTACCAGGCCAGCGACCGGCTGCTGCACGCCCAGCACCTGCACAAGGCGCGCCACCGCGACGCGCCGGCCGCGCTGCTGGCGGTGATCGACGAGCGCATCGGCGGCCACCAGTACCTGGCCGCGCTCGAACTGGTCGGCGTGTGCCTGCGCATCGATTACGCGCCGCGCGACGACTACCGCCTCCAGCTCCTGAGCGGCAAGTGCCGCGCGAAGATGGGCCAGACGCCGCTGGCCAAGGCGGCGTTTTCCGCCGCGCTCGGGCTGGCCGCCGGCCAAGCGCAGCGCAACGCCGCCGTGATCGGCCTGGCCACCGCGCTCAACGTGCTCGAAGACCTGGCCGCCGAGGAAGTGCTGCTCGACCGTGCGATCGACGCCTCGCTTGCCGCCGGCGTCGAGGAAGGCCTCGGCGAGCTGTACTACCTCAAGGGAAATATGTACTTCCCGACCGGGAATTTCGCCCGCAGCCGCGAGCTGCACGAACTGGCCCAGCGCCATGCGCGCAGCCGCGAAACCGAGGCGCGCGCGCTGAGCGGCATCGGCGACTCGTACTACGCGCAAGGCCGCATCGTCACCGCGCACGGCGTGTTTCGCGATTGCCTGGCCTTGTGCGAAGCGCACGGGCTGGCCGAGATCGAAGCGTCAAACCGCTTCATGCTCGGCACCGCGCGCATCTACCTGAACCAGACCGTCGGCGCGCTGCACGACGCGCTGGGCTCGGCCGAACTGGGGCGGCTGGTCGGCAATCGGCGCTCGGAAATCGTCTCGCGCCTGACCGCCGGCTGGGCCCTGCTGTCGCTCGGCCGCGTACCCGAGGCGCGGCGCCAGATCGAACAGGGGCTTGAGCTGGCGCGGGCGATCGGCGCCAGCCGCTTCGAGCCATTTCTGAACGAGAGCATGGTGCGCGTGCTGCTGGCCGAGGACCAGCCGGCGCAAGCGCACGCGCTGGCGCTGCAGGCGGCCGACGCGGTTCGGCGCAACAAGCTGGATAAATTCATTGGCCCGTGGGTGCTGTCGACCCTGGCGCTGGTGGAACCTGATGCGGCCGCCCGCGCGGAAGCGCTCGAACGCGGCCAGCAGCTGCTCGACCTGGGCTGCGTGGCCCACAACGCCTACCGCTACTACGTCGGCGCGATCGAGTGCTGTCTGATCCACGACCAGTGGGACCAGGCGCGCGCACTGGCGAACCGCTTCGCCGCCGCCATCGCCGACGAGGTCTGCCCGTGGGCCAGCCATCACATCGCGCTGGCGCGCGCGGCGGCCGACTGGCTCGAACAGCCGTCGGCGCCGCGCCAGGCCGGCGTCGCCGCGCTGCTGCGGGCCGGCGACGAGGACGGCCTTGGCTGGGTCATGCCGCTGTTGCGGCGCCGTCTGGCACCAGCGTCAACGCCGGACTGACGGCGGCGCGCAAGGCCGGCGCGATCCAGCCGGCGATCAGCTCGGACTGCATGATGCATTGTTCCTGCAGTCCGGCGCCCAGCGTCCAGCCGCCGCCGAACAGCAGCGCGCAGCTGGGCTGGCGACCCTGGGCGATCTGCTCGGCGGTGGCCTTGTTGAAGATGCCGATGCTGTCCTGCGCGGCGATGCACTCGGCATTGAGCACATTGTGCTTGAAGACCGTCCAGGCCTTGTCGCGCAGCGCTGGATGCGTGACGTCGTTCTGATGGCGGTAGCCGGTGTGCAGCGCTTCGCCGTTCAATTGGCGCCGGGTGGCGCGCGGCAGCGCCGCCAGCATGCCGGGCGCGATACGGTGGGTCTGGCGCACCCGGTCGAGCATGGTCTCGCGCGGAATCTCGTCGAGCGACTTCACCAGCGAGATCAGAAACAGCGGCAGCCCGGCGCGCGAGTATTGCGGGTTGACCGGATCGTTCTGGTGCAGGTTCTCGACATAGCTCATCCGGTAGGGGAAGCTGGCGTCGCTCGACTCGCGCTGCAGCACATTGTAGGTGCGCCAGATGTTTTTATTCTGCGGCATCTGGCCGGCGTAGGTGTGGCAGACCGCGAAGCCGCGCGTGTAGCTCACTTGCGAGAGCACGCCGTAGATCTTTTGCGCCCAGGCGCCCATGTCGCCGTCGAAGCTGAGCAGACGCATGGTGTCGTCGGCGTGGGTGGCCAGTACGCACAACGCGTATGGCGCCGGCGGCACGGCCGGGCCGGCGATGCTCACACGGCCGCTGTGCACCTGGACCCGCACGTCCACCTCGGTGTGGACCGTCACCTTGCAATGGTCGTTCGAATGCGCCAGCAGATGGTTGGCCAGCGCTTCGAGCCATTTCTGCGCGCCGTGCTCGAAGTAGCGGCGGTCCGGGCTCTCGGCCAGCGGGCCCTGGCCTTCCTGCAGGCGGTAGTACTCGAACGGCGACTGCAGCGGCAGCGTGGCCGGGCCGCGCTCGTCGGTGAAATACATCGCCGCGATGCGCGGGTAGTAGATGGCGTCGCGCACCTGCGCCAGGCGCACCGGCAGTTGCGGATCGTCCCAGTCGATGCTGATCTTGAGCTGGGCTGCAGCCTTGCCCAGCATCGACGCCGGCTGCGCCACGCAGGCGTTGAAGAAATGGCCGACCGTGTAGGCGGGCGTGATGGTGCCGAGCAGATTGAGGGCGCTGCGATGGACCACGCTGATCAGAGGCGCCAGCTTGCCCTGGTCGGCATTGGCCACGCTGAACGCCGGGTCGCTGACGCCTTCGCGCAGGGCGGCGTCGTCGGTCAGCGCCAGCGAACCGCTGCGGTTGAAATAGCTGGTGGTGTCCTGCAGCGGTTTCATTTTGTCGAGGTAGCCGATCTCCTGCATGATGGCCTTGAGCTTGACGTAGGTCGCCAGGTTGACGTCGTTGACGCCCAGGTCGGCCCAGCGCAGGTAGGCGTGCGGCACGCCCTTGCCGTCGATGTAGTTGCCAAGGTCGACCACCACGGTGTCGGCGTTGCCGCCCAGGGTGGCCTTGCGCTCGTAGAGATCGATCTGCAGCTGGCGCGCGCTGGTGGCCGCCGCTTTTTGCAGATAGTAGGCGGTCGAGAGACCCGACACGCCGCCGCCGATGATCGCCACTCGCAATGCTCCAGTTCCGCGTTCCATGGTGTTGTTTCCTTGCAGTAATTAAGTCAGGATGCCATTCTAAGGGGAATAGCCGGGTCAAAACCGGGGCGGACGCTACTGATACCGTACTGATACCGGGCTGATACGGAGCTGATACCGGGCCGATCCGGCGCGGCGGCCGGCGTGGTTGGTCTGCCGGCCCTGCCCCCCACAAGAATGTGTATTGCCGGCATCGCCGATGCTACAATTTCCGCTCATCACACATCGAAGGCCAGCATGAGCAGCTCCACCATCAAACACACCGTCGCCGCAGCCGCCGCGACGCTGGCCTGCGCCGGCCCGGCCCTGGCCCACACCTTCGTCTACGTTGCGCACGGCACCGAGATCTCGTCCTACCAGCTGCTGGCCGACGACGGCGCGCTGGTGCCGGCTTCGCGCATCGACGCCGGCGGCAACGCCATGCCAATGGCTGTCAGCCCCGACCGCCACTTCCTGTTTGTCGCGGTGCGCTCCAAGCCCTACGCGGTGCGCAGCTACGCCATCGACAAGACGCTCGGCAGCCTGAAGCTGGCGTCGAGCGCGCCGCTGGCCGAGAGCATGGCCTATATCTCGCTCGACAAGACCGGCCGCACCCTGTACGGCGCCTCGTACGGCGGCCACTTGATCAGCGCGAACCAGGTCGACGCGGACGGGCGCGTGAGCGAGGCGCCGCTGCAAGTGATGCCGCTGGGGCGCAATCCGCACGCGATCCGGGTCGACGAATCGAACCAGTTCGCGTATGTGAGCTCGCTCGGCACCGACCAGGTGTTCCAGTTCCGCCGCGACGCCCAGACCGGCAAACTGAGTCCGAACACGCCGGCGGCGGTGGCGCTGGCGCCGGTGACCGGCCCGCGCCACCTCGTCACGTCGCGCGACAACCGCTTCCTGTTCGCCGTCACCGAGATGCGCGGCACCATGATCACCTTCGCCATCGACGCCAAGAGCGGCCTGCTGACCGAAGTCGGTTCCGTGCTTGGCCTGCCGCCCGACAGCAAGCTGACGCCAGGCGTGGTGCGCGGCAGCCCCGGTCCGGATGGCGCGCCGCGCGACAACACGCACGATATCTGGGCCTCGGACATCCACCTCACGCCCGACGGCAAATTCCTCTACATCGCCGAGCGCACCAGCAGCAGCCTGGCGCGCTTCGGCGTCGACCAGGCCAGCGGCAAGCTCACTTACCTGGGCAGCACGCCGACCGAGAACACCCCGCGTTCGTTCGCCATCGATCCGAAGGGGCGATTCCTGGTCGCTTCGGGCGAGCAGTCGGACACCATTTCGCTGTACGCGATCGACCCGGCCAGCGGCGCGCTGGGGGCGCCGAAGCGGTACGCGACCGGCAAAGGGGCGAGCTGGGTGCAGATTGTGAGCACGCATTAGCGTCGGGGCGACGCCGCGGAGTTGGCGGCCCGCAGCAATCGCGGGTCGAAGTGCCAGCGTTTTACGGTCGTCGCCGCGGTCCGCGCCGTGTCCGCGTGCGCCGGATTGATGAGGACGTTCTCTTCCTCGGGAATAAGCACCGATGGCACGACCAGCAGCGCGGCGCGGCCTTGCGCGACCCACGCATCGCCAGCCAGGCGGCTTGTCAATCCGGCCGGTACAGCATCCCATCCACCCGGAAGCGGAGACAATACCTGGCGATCCATCCACACCTCGTCGGGTATGTCGATGCGAATCAGGAAGCGGTTCAGTGGCATCGAACCGTATTGCAGGTAGCAAAGCGTTTCGAGCATCGCAAGGGGAACGCTGGACGAACAGTACAACAGCGGCACGCCTACGCTGTTCCAGCGTCCGCCTGTCACCCTGGCTCCCTCACCGCTCATGTCATTTGCCATATGGCTTGCCGTTTCACTCGCGATGCGCCACACCGGCGCGCTCAAGCGTACGCTCCGCTTTGTGCCATGGCGAGCAAATTCGATACTACTCGTTGCCCTTCGGCCGTATCCAGAAAACTGGCCGCCGTTTCATAGCCAAGCGCGGGCAATGGCGAAAACAGCCAAGCGCCCATCCAGGCAGCGGCATCGAAATTTTCGGGATTTCCCGATTCATCGACCATGCTCGCGACTTGCCCGATCAGATATTCGATACCCAGCATGCGCTCCGACTGGTCGAGCGGAAGATTCTCGTCGTTGCGCGCCCTGCGCTCCACCTCTGCGCGCGGGAAATTCAGGGAATCGATCAGCGCATCGGCATGAATGCCCATGGCCGACGCGACGGCCATCAGCTCACGTGCCGGCACGCCACGCCGGATCCGGGCAATCCGTTCATGCGCCGAACACAGATAGAGCCGCGAGAAGTCGATCATCGTAGAGATTTGACACTCAAGCGGACGACAAGTTCATGGCGATAGTCCGACGTACGCGTTTAGCGCCACCGCTAAAAATTCGACCGGCCGGCGGGTGAACGGTTCCACGACGCGGCCAGCAGCTTGCATTGGCCGTGCTAGATATCGAGCGGATCGACTTCCAGCGACCACTTGACCCGGCTCTTCATCTCGCGCAGCTGCGCCAGCCAGACCTTCAAGAAGCCCTGCAGCGCCGGGCGCGAACTAGACTCGATCAGCAGCTGCGCGCGGTCGACATTGTGCACGCGCGTCATGGTCATCGGGATCGGATCGTTGATGGTGATGCCCTCGTGCTCGATGCAGTCGCGCGCCGCTTCGAGGAAGGCGATGGCGGTCGCCAGCTCGGGCGCCTCGGCGCGCAGCAGCGCCTGGTACATGAAGGGCGGCAGCGCGGCGGCGCGGCGCTCGTCGAGCAGGCCGCCGGCGAAGCGGTCGTAGTCGTGATTGACCACCGCCGCGTACAGCGGGTGGGCCACATAGCGCGACTGGATCAGCACTTCGCTGACGCTGCCGCCTTCGGCGCGCGCGGCGCGCCCGGCCCGTCCCGCCACCTGCATCAGCTGGGCGAACAGGCGCTCGCTGGCGCGGTAATCCTGCGAGAACAGCGCGGTGTCCGGATTGAGGATGCCGACCAGAGTCAGCTTTTTGAAGTCGTGACCCTTGGCCACCATCTGGGTGCCGATCAGGATGTCGACCTCGCCCCGGTGCACGGTGTCGAAGGCCGCCTGGGCGCTGCCTTTCAGGCGTGTCGAGTCGGCGTCGATGCGCAGGATGCGCGCCTCGGGGAACAGCTGCTGCAAGCCTTCCTCGACGCGCTGGGTGCCGCGCCCGAGCGGCTGCAGGTCGACATTGCCGCAGGTCGGGCACGAGCGCGGAATGCGCAGCTCCAGGCTGCAGTGGTGGCAGCGCAGCCGGTGTTCGGGCTTGTGCAGCACCATGAAGGAAGTGCAGCGGGTGCAGTCGCTGATCCAGCCGCAGGCCTCGCAGCAGATCACCGGCGCATAGCCGCGCCGGTTCAGGAACAGCAGCGACTGTTCGCCGCGTTCGAGGCGCTGGCGCAGCGCCGCCACCAGGTAGGCGGTCAAGCCATCCTTGGGGCGGTCGCGCTCCATGTCGAGCAGCTTCACGCGCGGCAGCACCGCGTCCCTGACGGCGCGTTCGCGCAGTTCGAGCTTGCGGTAGCGGCCCGACAGCGCGTGGTGCCAGGTTTCGAGCGAAGGCGTGGCCGAGCCGAGCACGATCGGAATGTCGAGCTGGCGCGCGCGCCACACCGCCAGGTCGCGCGCCGAGTAGCGCAAGCCTTCCTGCTGCTTGTACGAAGGGTCGTGCTCTTCGTCGATGACGATCATTTGCAAGCGCGGCAGCGAAGCCAGGATCGCCAGCCGGGTGCCGAGGACGATGCGGGCCTGGCCCTGGTGCGCGGCCAGCCAGTGCAGCATGCGCTCGCCCTCCGACAGGCCGCTGTGCAAAGTGGCCAGCATCACGCCCGGAAAGCGCGCCCGGATGT
>JBDSTZ010000015.1:0-7800 GCA_039927975.1 Massilia sp.
TCGTACTTCATGCACAGCCAGGCGCCCTTGACGTTGACGTTCATGATGCGGTCGTACAGCGCCTCGTCGCCCTCGGCCAGCGGGAGGTATTCCTCCTCGATGCCGGCGTTGTTGAATGCACAATCGAGCCGCCCGTAATACGAGACCGTCTTGTCAATCAAGGCTTCCACTTCGGCGGCGCGGGTGACGTTGGTTTGGACGAACAGCGCCTTGCCGCCACCTTCGACAATCATGGCCGCCGTGGCGTGGCCGCCGTCGACCGAGGTGTCGGCCACCACCACCGAGGCGCCGGCGCGCCCGAAGGCGATCGCCGCGGCCCTTCCGATCCCGCCTGCCGCGCCCGTGACGAGCACGACCTTGCCTTCGAACGAGATTTCATGCCGCTTGATGTTGGCCACAGTGTTGCACTCCGCTTGTTGAACATGAGCACAGTTAAGTGCTACAAGGAAACATCATAGCGCGACATTGCCGATCAATCAAATGAAAATGTCCGCGCTACCGTAATGGTGATGTTTTCGTGGTTTTTCGCCATGTTCAACAATGGAGCGGGGGCCTCAGTGGCGCGAGCGCTTTTCGTGGTTCTGCTGGTAGGGGCCGATGCGCGACAGTTCGCTCATTTCCTCGGCGAGGAATTCGAGCAGGTCGTCGACGCTGACAATGCCGCTGAGCGAGCCGCGGCTGTTGATCACCGGCACCCGGCGGATCGCCCGCAGGCGCATGCGCTCGATGGTTTCGTAGACATCGTCGCCATCGCTGGCGGTGAGCAAGTCGTCGCTCATGATGTCGCCCACCAGCAGGCTGGCCGGGTCGAGCCCGAGCGCGATGACCGAGACGATGATGTCGCGGTCGGTGATGATGCCGACCGGGATGCGCTCGCCGTCGGGCTGGTCGATCACCACCAGGTCGCCGACGTGGTGGCTGCGCATCAACAAGGCGGCGCCCTGCACGGTTTCATCGCGTTTGCAGTGGATGGGGTGGGAAGTGCAGATCTCGCCGATACGCATGTGATTCTCCTTGTCCTTGCGCGCACACAAGCGCACGCGCGAAAGGGACTACGCTACGCGACAATTCCAGCGTGGCTTTGATCTTGCTCAAAGCGACAGTGGCGTCCCACAGCATGGCGTTCAGGATTTCAATGTGGGCAGGATGCAGGCCCGGAGCACTTTTCAGGCTTTCGGGTCGGGCAGGATGCAGGCCTGGATCACTTGCAGGTTGTTGTCCTTGGCGAAGTCGAGGACGAAATGATAGGCCAGCGGCTCGATATCCTTGAGCGCGCTGTTGACCACAACCGAGCGCACGCCGTCGAGCATGGTCGGGCGCACATAGGGCGAATACTGCAGGTGGGCGTTGCGCCCGCCCGAGCCTTCGGGACGGAAACACGACATCGCACCGCACAGCCGTTCGGCCCAGTCGCTGGGACGGAACTGCTTGCCGTCGTTGGTGACGCCAAGAATGAAGAACTCTTCAGCCAGTTCTTTCTTGTTTTGCGGGAGGTCGGCCATAGGGCGGCGTGATGAAACGGTACGGGTGAAAGGTCCCGGCGCGGGCGCCGGCCGGGTATCCCACTATTATATCTTATAGAAGACTTGGCATCCAGCGTCGGCCACGGGCGGGGTCAGCCCAGCCACACGGCGCCTGACAGCAGCAACAGTAACATCATCCACAGTAGCAGCGCGCGCCAGACCAGGCCGACCGTGCTTTGCAGGGCGCGCACGGTTGGCTCCTCGCCCGGCAGGACTTCGATGTCGCCGTCGCTCGAGTCGACCGTGGCGGCGTCGGCCGGCAGCACGCGCGAGGCGTTCTCCAACGGCGAGCCGAGCCGCACGCCCATGGCGCCGCCGCCGGCGGCCAGGATGATGCCCTTGGGCTCGTCGGCCCAGCGGTCGGCGAAATTGCGCCAGGCGTAGATGGCGTCCTCGAAATTGCCGACCACCGCGAAAGCCACCGCCGTCAGGCGCACCGGCACCCAGTCGATCCAGTAAAACGCGCGCGCGGCGAACTCGCCGAAGGCTTCGTTGCGCATGTGCTCGGGCTCGTTCCAGGCGCGGGCGAGGAATTCGGCGACGCGGTACATCACCGCGCAGGCCGGTCCGAGCGGCATGAGGAACCAGAAGAACACGCCAAACACGTTGCGGTGGGTGGTCACCAGCGACTTCTCGACGGCGATGCGGGCGATCTCGCCGCTTTCCATGCCGACCGTATCGAGCCTGGTCCATTCGGCCAGCAGCGCGCGCGCGGTGGCGTCGTCGCCCGAGTTGAGGGCCAGCTGGATCGAGGTGAAGTAGTGGCTGTAGTGGCGAAAGCCGAGCGTGAGGTAGACGATCAGCACGTTCCAGGCGAAGGCGGCGAATACCAGGTTGTAGCGCTGCAGCACCCAGTAGACCAGTGCGACGGGCAGCATGAGCGCGATCATCATGAGGATCCAGCCGAGCCGGCCGTGGCTGGCGTCGCCCGCGTTGCACCAGGCTTCCATGCGCACGGCGAGGCGCTTGATTTCGGCGTAGATGATGTTATCCGCACGCAAGGGCTTGAGTTGCTCGATGAGCAGCGCGCACAGAATGGAAAGAAAAGTCATCAAACGTCCTTTTTGAAATACAGCAATACCGCCATGCCCGCTACGATAACGCAGAGCTAGCATTGAATCAAATAATTGGCCTAATTACGGCGGATGGGCGGGCGCGTCGACGCCACTTTGTGCAGGCGAATGTGGCGCGGCGGCGATCCGCAACGGGCGGACAGCGCCGCCCTGCCCGACGCGGCACGCCGCCGGATGTCCATATTCACAGCGCATCAAGCCCGCAAGAAATGGAACAAATTGCGCAGCATGCCGGCGGTGGCGCCCCAGATGAAGAAGCGCTCATAGGGAATCGCGTAGAACTTGCGGCGCGCGGCCTCGGCCGTGCCCTCGAACGCGAGCCGCTGATGATTGGCGCCGTTCATCAGGAATTCCAGCGGCACTTCGAAGATCTCGGCCACCTCGTGCGGATCGGCCACCAGGTCGAACGGCGGCGCCAGTAAGCCCACCACCGGGGTCACGCGAAAACCGCTGCCGGTCAGGTACTCGGGCATCACTCCCAGCAGCTCGACGTGGCGGCGGTCGAGGCCGATTTCTTCCTGCGCCTCGCGCAAGGCGGTGTCCACCGGCGAGGCGTCCGAGGGTTCGGCCCTGCCGCCCGGAAAACTGATCTGCCCGGCATGGTTGCTCAGGTGTTCAGTGCGCTGGGTCAGCAGCATGGTCAAGCCGTCCGGGCGCGCCACCAGCGGCACCAGCACAGCGGCCGGCTTCATGCGCAGGTCGCGGGTGAGCGACTCTTCGATCGTTTCGGGCTGCCAGGCGGCGGGGCTGGCGAAACGCCGGCGCAGCCAGTCGGGCTCCATGCGCGCAGGGTCGAGCGCCGCCTCGCCGCCGACGGCTTCGATGAGTAACTGTTGCGGATCGAAAGCAAGCTTGGCCAAGCGGATTCCTGACGTCCTGGGAACAGATAAATAAACAGCGCCATAAAAAAAGGCACCCCTCAGGATGCCTTCTCAGGCATCCCGTCAAGGATACCTTGTTTGCTACACAGACGCTGTTACTTGGCGGCTGCTGGCGCGGCGGCGCGACGGTTTGGCAGTTTCTCTTTGATACGTGCCGATTTGCCCGAACGCTCGCGCAGGTAGTACAGCTTGGCGCGGCGAACATCACCACGACGCTTGACTTCGATCGATGCGATCAGCGGGGAATACAGCTGAAAGGTACGCTCAACGCCTTCGCCGGACGAGATCTTGCGAACGATGAAGTTCGAGTTCAGGCCACGGTTGCGACGGGAGATCACCACGCCTTCGTAAGCCTGGGCGCGCTTGCGCGTACCTTCGACTACGTTGACGTTGACGACGATGGTGTCGCCAGGTGCGAAATCGGGAATAGTCTTGCCCAGACGGGCAATTTCTTCTTGCTCAAGTTGTTGAATCAGATTCATTTTTATCACTCCATAAACCATCGTGCTGGCGCGTGTGTCCGGATCGGTCTTGCGACCCCGGCTGCCCAGTAGAGGATGGGGTTAAACATGAACACGCGGGCAACATGCTCGCGCGTCGGTACTGCCACTGCTATTTGCTACTCTTTGCCGGCCGCTTGCAAGCCGGCCAAAAATTGTTCGTCCTTCTTGTCCAGCAGTCCCGCCGCCCTCGCCTGCCGCAGCAGGTCGGGCCGCTTGCGGGCGGTCGCCTCGAGCATGCGCTGGCGCCGCCATTTGACGATGTCAGCGTGGTTGCCGCCCATCAGGACCGGCGGCACGCTCGCGCCTTCGTACGTTTCGGGCCGGGTGTAATGGGGCGAATCGAGCAGACCGTTGACAAAGCTGTCTTCGATCGCCGACGCATCGTCGCCCAGCACACCAGGCAATTGCCGCACCACCGCGTCCATCAGCGCCATCGCCGGCAATTCGCCGCCCGACAGCACGAAGTCGCCGAGACTGATTTCCTCGTCGACCACCCGGTCCAGCAGACGCTGGTCGACCGCTTCATAGCGGCCGCACAGCAGCACCAGACCCGGTTCCTGTTTCAGCTGCATCACCCGGTCATGCGTCAGCGTGCGGCCCTGGGGCGACATGAAGACCACCCGCGGCGCCGGCAAGCCGAGCGCTACCTGGCGTTCCTTGCCGGCCGCGATGGCCGCTTCGAGCGGCTTGGCCAGCATCACCATCCCGGGGCCGCCGCCATACGGCCGGTCATCCACGGTGCGGTGATTGTCGGTCGTGAAATCACGCGGATTCCATAGCGACAAGCCCCAGCGCTGCTGCTCGAACGCCCGCCGGGTCACCCCCGACTGCGTCAACGCGGCAAACATTTCCGGAAACAAGCTCACGACGTCAAATTGCATCGGGCTCTCGCTGGGTGTGCCGCGGCCTAATAATCGAGGCCCCAGTCCACCGTAATTTTCCTGGCCGCCAGATCGACCGTGATGACGAACTGGTCGACAAACGGAATCAGGCGCTCAGGCGCCTTTTCGCTTGCCGCATCGGCAAGCTGGTTGATGCGCAAAATCGATTGCGCGCCATTGTGCAACATGTCGGTGACCTGCCCGAGCGCTTCCCCTTGCAGGTTGACGACGTCGAGGCCGATCAGATCGGACCAGTAATACTCGTCGGCCGGCAGTTGCGGAAACTGGCTGCGCGGAATCGAGACGGCGGCGCCCTTGAGCGCTTCCGAGGCATCCCGGCCAACCACGCCGACGATTTGGGCGACGACATCGCCGCCATGCATCTTGGCCGTGCGTACCGAAACGGCGCGCGGGGCCGGCTTGTCAAGCCACCAGGTTTTCACGTTGAGCAAGGCGTCGGCGTCGGTCGAAAACGGGGTGACCCGCAACGAACCGGTGACGCCGAAGGCGCCCGACACATACCCGACTTGCGTCAGGTCGTCGGGGATTTGCACCCCGGATGCCGCGCTATCGGTCAAACCCGGATCAGCAATTAAGCTGCTGCTACTGCAGGCTGGCTCTTGACCAGACGTGCAACGGTTGGCGACAGTTGTGCGCCAACGCCTTGCCAGTAGGCCAGACGGTCAGCGGTGATGCGCAGACCGACTTCGCCACCGGCTGCCATCGGGTTGTAGAAACCGATGCGCTCGATGAAGCGGCCGTCGCGGCGATTGCGCGAGTCCGTTGCAACGATGTTGAAGAATGGGCGCTTCTTGGCGCCTCCACGAGCTAAACGAATAACGACCATAATGATTCCAAAAAGTTGTGCTGGGCGGAAAAAGCCGACAATTATAGCGCGCAATGCCGCGCAGCAGCAAGCGTAAAAGACAACAGGGCGCGCAATTCGGGCCGAAGTCGAGCATTATCGCCGGTTTCGGCGCGAAACGCCATCAGGCATTCACAGGAAAAGATCGCTGGCGGCGCCGATTTGGCCGATACTGCATGCTTTTCCAGCGCAGAGGGTGCATTTTTATGTCAACAACGCAAGTGGTGCAAGGGTCCGCCGGGCACAAGAACAAGACCCTGGCCACCCTGCTCGCCCTGGTGCTGGGCGTGGTCGGCGCCCACCGCTTCTACCTGCGCGGCGCGGTGGACAAGCTCGGCCTGCTGCACGTGATGGCGCTGCCGCTGGCGGGACTGGTGGTGGGATTGGCGCCGCAGGCCGACGTGTTCTACAAGATCTTGCCGCTGCTGCTGTCGGCAATCGCCGGTTTCATCGAGGCGCTGGTGATCGGCCTGCTGGCCGACGACAAATTCGACCTCGCGTTCAACCAGGGATCGGGGCGCAGCTCGGCCTCGAACTGGCCGCTGGCGCTGTTGCTGGTGGTGACCATGCTGATCGGCGCGACGACGGTGATTGCCACCATCTCGCGCCTGTTTGACCTGCTCTACACGGGCGGCGCCTACGGCTGAGCACCGTGACGACCGCCCGGGTTCGTCGCCACTGACGGGCGACGGGCCGGCACCTGGCGCGCCGGCCGCTGCTCGCTAGCGGTGCGGGCCGGCGCTGGTGTTTCTGAGGTCGGCGCGCAGGCGACCGTTGTCGGCGGTCGCATCGCTGCTCATCACACCGCCCAGCAGGACTGTGCCCCCCGGCGGCGGCGCGCTGGTCTGCGACAAGCTGCTGGTCCAGGTGCCGCTCAGGGTAATTGGGGCCGGCAAGGCATCAACCGCGCTCGGCAAGATCGTCGGGTAGGCATTCGCCAGCACCAGCTTGATGCGCGGCTTGATGGCGGTGGCGCCGATGCGTCCGCGCTGGCCCCATACGATGCCCAACTGGTTCGCCGTCGTGCTCGACGTGATCAGCTCCGTATAGACCGTGTCGTAACGCACGTTGTGGCGCGTGTACATCATGAACTCCTCGTACAACATGGCCAGATCTTCCCGCGTGTTGGTGTAGGCGTAGTCATCGGTGGCGCGATCCGGGCCGAAGAAGCCGCCGATCTGGGCCGCCGTGTAGGCCGTCTGAATCGAGGTCGGCGTCACCCCGCCGTACAGCACCGCGGCCAGGTCGCGCATCTCCGCCGACACCAGCGGGTATTGCGCCGCCAACAGGTCCGACGGCAAGGTCTTGGCGTTGACGCGCGGCGCGGCGGCGTCGTAGATTTTCAGGGCTGGATCGATCACCCGGTTCGCCGACGGGAAGAAGTCGTTGGCGTGACCGAGCTCGTGGTACATCAGACGTCCGGCCTGGTAGATCAGGTCGCTAACGCTGCGCGATTGGCGCACATCGGGCGCAATATATTTGTCGGCGTAGTCACCGTTGAGCACCATGCGGTTCAGGTGGCTGTACTTGAAGGGCTTGGCGAAGGCTTCGCGGTAGTCGGCCACCTCGGTCACCACGTCGCGCTGCTGCGGGGTCAGCCAGAAGTTGTCGGCGTCGAGATAGATCGCACCGGTCGCAAAGGTGTAGAAACTCGGGCGCACGTGCGAACCGATGACGATCGCGGTCACACTGCCCAGCAGGCGGCGGAAGTCGCCGTTCGCATCCTGGGAATTGAGGAACTGTTCGAAGTTCGCGCCGAGGAAATCGTGCGATACGACAACGCGGTTCATGATTTGCGCCACGGTCGGCGAGCCGATCGTGCCGACGTCGGCTTGCAGCAGCGGCAGCACGCCGGCGGTGCAACGCGTATTGGCGCTGTCGGCGATCGTCCCGCTGATCGACATGTCGTAAGCGCACCTGGTCAGCACAGGGGCGTAGGGCGAGGTGCTGCGGTAGACGTGCACCCGCTCGGCATGGCCGAAGAACGAATCGGCCGGCACCGCCTTGCCTTCGTACTCAACGCCAATGGCGATGTCGTCGTAATCGACGCGACCGAGATTGGTGGTCAGCACGG
>JBDSTZ010000016.1:0-3179 GCA_039927975.1 Massilia sp.
TCGCCCACCATCGGCATCCTCGGCGCCGTGCTCGGCTTGATCCACGTGATGGAAAACCTGACCGATCCGGCCAAGCTGGGCGGCGGCATCGCGGTCGCCTTCGTCTCGACCGTGTATGGCGTCGGGCTGGCCAATCTGTTCTTCTATCCGGTCGGCAACAAGCTCAAGAGCATCGTCGCCGAGAAGGTGACCCAGTACGAAATCCTCACCGACGTCTTCCACGACATCGCCAGCGGCGACCATTCGCGCGTGATCGACGAGCGTGTCGCCAGCTTCCTGTCGCGTCCCTGATCGAGCGCGCCGGACATGAGCCGCAAGAAATTCGACGAGACCACTGAAAACCACGAGCGCTGGCTGATTTCCTACGCCGACTTCATCACGCTGCTGTTCGCCTTTTTCGTCGTCATGTACGCCATCTCGGTCGTCAACGAGGGCAAGTACCGGGTGTTTTCCGATTCGCTCGGCACGGCCTTTGGCGGCAGCGGCGCGGCGGTGCCGAACAATTACGAAGTCCAGCCGACCACCAATATCCAGATGATCGCCGCGCGCCGCCGCGCCGAAGCCATGCGGCGCGAAAAAGAACGCCTGACCACGCTCGCGCGCGACCTGACCTCGACCCTGGCGCCGCTGGTCAAGGAGGGCAAGGTGCGGGTCACCCAGAACAGCCGCGGCGTGACGGTCGAGATCAACGCCAGCGTGCTGTTCGATCCGGGCGAAGCCAGGCTGACGGACGAGTCGCGCGAGGCCTTGCGCGCGCTGGCCGTCACGCTCAAGGACGACAGCCACGCGGTGCAGGTGGAAGGCCACACCGACACCACGCCGATCCGCACTGCGCTGTTCGCCTCGAACTGGGAATTGTCGGCGGTGCGCGCGAGCGCCGTGGTGCGCCTGTTCATCGACAGCGGCGTCGACGCGAAGCGGCTGTCGGCGGTTGGCCACGCCGCCAATATTCCGGTCGCCAGCAACGATACGCCGGAAGGCAAGGCGCGCAACCGCCGTGTGGCCGTGCTGATCCTGTCGGCCATGCCCGACCCGACCACCGAAGTGATTCCCCATTAACGCGATGTGGCATGCCGGCGCTGCCGGCGGCGCATCGCGTTCGCCCATATTGTGAATAAAAAGACATGACCACTGTGACGCATATCCACGCCGCCGGCCCGCTCGACGCTCCGGAAGTGGCCGAAATGACCGGCGCCTTGCTCGGCGAAATCATGGCCGCCATCGGCGTGCAGGTGTTCAACTTCGACCAGGCCGCCACCGTCGCCCGGCTCGAGGATTTCCTCGCCCGCGAAAAGAGTTTTGTGTTCGTTGCGCGAGACGACGATTACCAGCCGCTTGGGTTTATCGCCATGTACGAGGGCCATGCCCTGTACGCCGAGGGCGCGTTCGGCACCATCGCCGAACTGTACGTGCAGCCGGCGTATCGCGGGGTGCAGGTCGGGCGCGAACTGGTGCTGGCCGCGCGCCGGCTGGCCAGCGCGCGCCATTGGACGCGGCTTGAGGTGACGACGCCGCCCTTGCCGCATTTCGGCAGGACGCTGGCGTTTTACGAGCGCGAGGGTTTTGCCATTAGCGGCGGGCGCAAGCTCAAGTCCGCCGTCTAGCCGCCGGCCTTGCCCGGCGGCGCCTTCAAACGCCTGCAATGCCACCAAGAAGGCGGGCCTTGCGGCGGCTTGCTCCGCAATGGATCAATACAGGTACCAGCTCACGGAAAAATCGTAACCGGTGTAGGTCGAGATGACCCCGTTGTCGCAATAAAATGTGGCGCCGGGATAGTTATAGGTCTGGCCCCAATAGTCGGTATGAATCGAGGTACCGTAGACCTCCACGCTGGCGCCGTTGGCCATGGCCGGCACGGCGAACCAAGTATACGTGTTGTAGTAGTAATTATCGTCGTTATATTCGACCGGGTTGCAGCCAATGCCGGTCTCGTCCGGATTCGACACCGAGGCGGCGCTCGCCGATCCCGACGCGACTGCCAGAAGGAGGGGTAACGCCAATGCCAGCAACTTCATATTTTTCAACATGTGATTTTCCCATTAATAATTATATGTAATAAAAATCAAGCAGTTCCTTCGCATGAGGCCGCGAAGTGCATCGAGTATAGGCGGGCTCATGCGCTTTGAATCACGGCCTGAAATTTTCGCAATTTTGTGATTTTTTCATTGTTTCAATTCGGTCATGCTTGACATTCACACCAAGCGTCGGCAAGGCTCGCCGAGCCTTGCCCGCGTTGATTTGTAACTTTCCGCAAGTGCCCTTGGCGTGCCGGCTTGCGCGCCGCAAAATCCGGCCACGGTATTTTTTGCGGGGAAAGTTGTGAAGATGTTGATTGGAATTGCGGCCGCCGGCGCGCTCTCGCTGCTGACCGGCGTGCAAGGCGCGAGCGCCGAATCGAAGGGGACCGACGCGGTCAGCGAAAAATTGCAGGTCGAGTCACGCAACGGCAAGGTGCTGGTGCACCTGACCTTTGCCAACCACGGCGACCAGGTGGTGTACCTGCCGCGCAGCGTGGCCAGCGACAGCGAAGCTGCGGGCGCCTGGTTCGAGGTGCGCGACAGTTCGAATGGCGACCCGCTCGACTACATCGGGCCGATGGTCAAACGCGCCCCGCCGGGCAAGCACGATTACGTGGCGCTCAAGCCGCACGCGGTGCACCGGCACACTATCGACATCAGCAAGACCTACGCCTTCTTGCAGGGCCGCCATACCTACGAGCTGAGTTATTCGGGAAGCTACCTGACCGATATCGCCAGGCCGGAAGCGGCCGCCGAGGTGCAGCCGGAGCCGGTGATGTTTGCATTCGTGGCGCCGTAGACCGGCACGCACTGCGGGAAATGACGGGTGGGCGCGAGGCCCGGTGGTGCGGAGGAAATCAGCCGACCACGAAGCGGCGCGACGGCCCGCCGCTGCTGGTCTGCCCGCTCGGCCCATACACGGCCGCTTCGGCGCCGCTGGCCGGGGTGCGCATCGCTTGCAGCACGGTTTGGGTGTGGTGCATCTGCTTGGCGATCAACATGCCGTTGACGCGGTTGAGCTCTTTCGCTTCGCGCGTGGTGGTGAGCAATTGCTGCCAGTCGGCGTCGAGCACCTGGTCGGCCTGCGCCACCAGCCACGGCGCCATGCCGTCTTCGGCGGCGGCAAAGCCGGCCGCGCCCAGCGCCTGGTGACGGCGGGCG
>JBDSTZ010000017.1:0-2447 GCA_039927975.1 Massilia sp.
CACCGCGCTAAAACGCCGAACCTTCGACGCGGCCTACGCCAATTCTTCCATTTCCGAGCAACAGATCGAACGCTATGCGCCACTGAGCACAGTCGATTTGCTCGGCAAGCTGGCCGGCTTTGGCAGCGAACCTTCCGGCGGGGAAAGCGGCAACAACGTCAATGTGCGCGGTCTGCCAGTCAATAATTTCCTGTTCATCCCGCTCCTGCAAGACGGCCTGCCGATTTTCCAGGAATCGCAAGAGGCATTCCTGAACGCCGACGAATTGCATCGCGTCGACTTGATGACCGATCACGTCGAAGCGGTGCGCGGCGGCACGTCGCCGATCTACACGGCGAACGGCCTTGGCGCGACCATCAACTTCATCACGAAGAAGGCCGAGCGGACGCCACAGGGCAGCGTGCGGGCGAGCTTTGGCGACTACGGACTGGCGCGCTTCGACGGACAATGGTCGGGACCGGTCAGCAAGGACTGGCTGCTCAGCATGGGCGGCTTTTACCGCTACGACAATGGCCTGCGCCCGCCCGGTTTCACGGCCGACAAGGGCGGGCAATTTCGCATCAACCTGACCCGGCCCTTGCGCGACGGCGAGCTGAACATTTACGCCAACCGCCTCGACGACCGGGCGATCTTCTACCTGCCGATCCCGCTCGCCGATCCGCGCAACCCGTCGGTGTCGCTGTCGTCGCTGATCGACCCCTTGTATGGCACGCTCACCTCGAACGACTTCCGCCATGTGCGGATCCGCACCCTCAACGGCACGCCGGGCGGCGCCAGCGTGAACGAGGATCTGGCCGAAGGCGTGCATTCGACGGTCAACGTGATCGGCGCCGCCCTCGAACACCGTTTCGGCCATGGCTGGACGCTCGAGGACAAGGTTCGCTACACCGATGGCAAGGTCAAGTTCAATTCGCTGTTTTCGCTCACCCCGCCGCAAGACGCCAGCGCTTTCGCGGCCAGCCAGTTGAGTCGGGCCAGGGCAGGATTCGGCCCTGGCGTCGACCGCTTGGCCTATGCGTTTGCCAATTCACACAGCGCAGGCGGGGCCCGCCTTCCTTTCGATCCGGCCAGTACCCAAGGGCTGGTGGTGCAGGGCGGATGGTGGAGCGTCGACACCAGGTTCTCCAACTTCATGAATGATGTGCGCCTGCGCAAAAGCCTGTCCGGGCTCGGGCCGGGCAGCCATGAAATCAGCGGCGGACTGTATTTCAGCAATTACAAATTCCGGCAGTCGCGCCTGTTCAACACCATGCTGCTGGAGATGCGCAACCGCCCGCGCGCCCTCGATTTGCTGGCGCAAGACAATGCCGGCAACACGCTCGGTTCGGTCACCGAGAACGGCTTTCTCGATTATGTCGACAACGATGACCTTGGCGGTCGCGTCAATGGCCGGCTGTGGGCCTTGTACGGCGCCGACGAATGGCAGTTGACCGACCGCCTGCGGCTCGACGCCGCCATCCGCCATCAGAGAACCCGGCAGCACGGTTACGCGCTCGAGCGCATCACCCAGAACCTCGGCAACCCGGCCACCCTGGCCGACGATGCGGTGGGCGGGCCGTCCGGCCGCGTCGAGAATCGTTCGGAACGTTTCAGCGGCACGGCGTGGACGCTCGGCGCCAACTACGATTTCACAGATCGATTGGGTGCTTTCGCGCGCTTTACCTCGTCGTTCCGGACCCCGGCGCTGGGCAATATTTATACTGGCGCGACCCAGGCGCCGGCCGTCAATTCGCGCGTCAAGGAGGTCGAAGTCGGCACCAAGCACCGCTTCGAGAATGGGGCCGCGTATGTGACGGCGTTCTGGAACCGCTTCAATCCGTTCCAGGAGTCGGCGCTGTTGGCGCAGCCCAATGGCCAGATCGTCTCGACGCGATTTTCGACCAACACCGAAAACTACGGGGTCGAACTGGAAGGCAACTGGCGCCCGATCCCGAAGTTGGAATTGGCCGGCAACCTCACGGTGCAAAATCCGCGTTACAAGAATTTGTCGGCCTTGAGCACGGGACAGGCGCTTCCCGGCGTCGAAGGCAACCTGATCAGGCGCTTGCCGCGCGTCACGGGCAGCTTCACCCCGAGCGTCGATGTCGATCTCGCCGGCCGCAAGGCAAAGGTCTACACGACGGTCTCGTATCAAGGCAAGAAATTCGTCGACAGTATCAACGCGACGAATTTACCGGCCTACACGACGATCGACGCCGGCGTCATCGTCGACCTCGACAAGCACGTGCGTCTGCAATTGATGGGCTCGAACCTGGGCAATGAGCGCGGTCTCACCGAAGGCAATCCGCGTACCGATCCGCTGGTCGGGCAGGGCACCAGCAGCGCCATCTATGCGCGGCCGATTTTCGGCCGCACCTTCCGCATGAGTCTGACGTACAACTGGTGAGCGAAAGAATCGACAACATGGCACCAACTGCCTGCGCGCGATGTATTCTCGGACGGGCCGG
>JBDSTZ010000018.1:0-3473 GCA_039927975.1 Massilia sp.
CCCACCGAGTCGGCGCAAAAGGTCACGCCAGCCTCTTTGGCTGCCTGTTCCAGCCCTGCGGCCAGCTTGGCCGTCTGCGCCGAAAGCCGCTCGTAGAAGCCGTCTGCCTGGATCAGCTTGAGCGTGGCCATGCCGGCCGCCACCGCCACCGGATTGCCCGACAGCGTGCCGGCCTGGTAGACCGCGCCGATCGGCGCCATATTCTGCATCAGGTCCGCGCGCCCGCCAAAGGCCGCCACCGGCATGCCCCCGCCGATCACTTTGCCCAGCGCGGTCAGGTCCGGCACGATGTCGTAGAGTTCCTGCGCGCCGCCCAGGCCGACCCGGAAGCCGCACATGACTTCGTCGAAAATGAGCACGGCGCCGTGCTCGCTGCACAGCTTGCGCATCGCGCCAAGGACTTCCGGCGTGGCGCGGATCAGGTTCATATTGCCGGCCACCGGTTCGACGATCACGCAGGCGATCGTCTCGCCCATCGAGGCGAAGGCGTCTTCGAGCTGGGCCACATTGTTATAGTCGAGCACCAGGGTGTGCTTGACGAAGTCTTCCGGCACGCCGGCCGAGGTGGGGTTGCCGAAGGTGAGCAGGCCGCTGCCGGCTTTCACCAGCAGCGAGTCGGCGTGGCCGTGGTAGCAGCCCTCGAATTTGACGATCTTGTCGCGCCCGGTGGCGCCGCGCGCCAGGCGCAGCGCGCTCATGGTCGCCTCGGTGCCGGACGACACCAGCCGCAATTGCTCGATCGACGGCACCAGCTTGCAGATTTCCTCGGCCATCTCGATCTCGCCCTCGGTCGGCGCGCCGAACGACAGGCCGCGCGCGGCCGCGTCCTGCACCGCCTTGACCACCTCGGGATGGGCGTGGCCGACGATCGCCGGTCCCCACGAACCGATGTAGTCGATGTAGCGCTTGCCGTCGGCATCCCAGAAATACGGGCCTTCCGCGCGCGTGATGAAGCGCGGCGTGCCGCCGACCGAACGGAAGGCGCGCACCGGCGAGTTGACCCCGCCGGGGGTGGTCAGCTGGGCGCGGGCGAACAGGGCCTCGTTGCGCGCGCCTGGATTGGAAACGGTGGAGTCTGTGGTCATGGTCGGGCTTTGTCGATAGGGTCGGAAGCGCCAGGCGGCGTGGTTGGCCGGACCTGGAAGAATGGGTCGGGCACCAGCTTGCCCATGCCGAAACGCTGGGCGTGGGCCAGCGCGCCGGCGGTGTAGGTCTGGGCGGCGGCGACCGCCTCGGCCGGCGCCATGCCGCGCGCCAGGTAGGCGCAGGCTGCCGCCGACATGGTGCCGCCGGCGCCGGTGAAGGGGCCGGCCAGCTGGCGCCAGTCGTGGCGGGCCACTTCGCCGCCGGCATCGAACAGGGTGTTCGAACGCGTCGCGCGCGGGCCCGAGCCGGCCGCCTCGGTGCAGGTCACCAGCACCAGGGCGCAGCCCATCGCGGTCAGCTCGGCGACGTCGGCCGCCAGCGCGCTGCCGGCCGCGCCGAGGGTGGCCGGCGCCTGTTCCGTCGCTTCGTCGGCGCCGTCGCGCCACGATTCGGCCATGCGCGCCAGTTCGACCTGCGAGAGCAGCAGCAAATGCGCCTGCGGCACCAGGATCTGGCGGATCGCGATCAGCATGTCTTCGTCGGCCATGCCCGAGTCGGGCAGGGACGACAGGAAGGGGTCGAGGATCAGCGGCACGTCCGGGTAGTCGGAGACGATTTCGGCGATCGCCGTGGCCTGCTCGATATTGCTGATGGCGCCGACCTTGATCGCCGCCACCCGCATGTCCTCAAGCAGCACGCGGGCCTGGTCGACCACCCAATCGGCCTCGATCTCCTGGCAATCCTCGACCCGCGCGGTGTCGGCCACCAGATAGCCGGTCATGACCGACAGGCCGTGGCAGCCGAGCGCGGAAAACACCGCCAGGTCGGCCTGGACGCCGCGCGCGCCGACCGGATCTGCCACACCGAAGGTCAAGACGAGGGGAATTGGGTGGGGAGTTGTTTGGTTTTGCACGGCCGGTGGATTAAGATACCTGATTACCGCATTTTACTAGATAGAAGGATAGCCAACGTGAGTAGTAAAGAATCAACAGCCGACGTTTCCACCCCGTTTCAAACCTGGATGTGTCTCATTTGCGGCTGGATTTATGATGAGGCCGCCGGCCTGCCCGACGAGGGCATTCCCGCCGGCACCCGCTGGGCCGATGTGCCGATGAACTGGACCTGCCCCGAATGCGGCGCCCGTAAGGATGACTTTGAAATGACCGTCATCTAACTGACCGTCATCTAACTTACGTCGGATAGCGGTTGACGTCGTAGTTGATCCACTGCAACAATTAACGCACAAAAACCTTGCCCTGTGGTATCTTGTGTATTCATGCTGAAGCGAACCAACTATGACTAACTCCCAGCAACCAACAGGTTTAAAGATAATGGTCGTCGACGACAGCAGCACCATTCGTCGCTCGGCCGAGATTTTCCTGACCCAGGCCGGCTACCAGGTGGTGCTGGCCGACGACGGTTTCGACGCCCTCGCCAAGATCAACGACCACCACCCGGCGTTGGTTTTTTGCGACATCCTGATGCCGCGCCTGGATGGCTATCAAACTTGCGCGCTGATTAAGAAAAGCGCGCGCTTCCACGCCACGCCGGTGGTGATGCTGTCCTCCAAGGACGGCCTGTTCGACCGGGCGCGCGGCGCCATGGTCGGCTCCTCGGCCTATCTGACCAAACCGTTTAGCAAAGACAGTCTGTTGTCGGCCGTGCGGGAGCACACGGCCGCGGCGGCATAACCGATCAACCCAGGAGCGCAACGTGGCCATACAAAAAATTCTAATCGTCGACGACTCGCCTACCGAACGGTATTACCTGACCGATATCCTGGTCAAGCAGGGCTTTTCCGTCACCAGCGCCGAGAACGGCGAAGACGCGCTGCTCAAGATCAAGGCCGACAAGCCGCAGCTGATCCTGATGGATGTCGTCATGCCCGGCGCCAACGGCTTCCAGGTCACCCGCGCGATCGCCCGCGATCCCGACCTGGCCGACGTGCCCATCATCATTTGCAGCAGCAAGAACCAGGAAACCGACCGCATCTGGGGCTTGCGCCAAGGCGCGCGCGACTACCTGGTCAAGCCGGTCGATCTGGACCAGCTGCTGGCCAAGATCGCCACCCTCGGCGGCTAAGCGATGGCCGCCAGCGAACCGGCCGTCCGGCTGCTGCGCCCGGATGCGGCCAACCGCCGCACCCGCCTGCGCGAGTACCAGATGCAACTGCTCGAGCGGATGCAGGCGGCCCGCAACAACAGCAACGCGCGCGTCAATCAGCTCGGTGTGCTGATCGGCGCCGAGCGCTACCTGCTCGATCTGACCCAGGCCGGCGAGATCGTCGCCGTGCCGCCCATCGTCGCGGTGCCCCTCACGCGCGCCTGGTACCTGGGCCTGTCCAATATTCGCGGCAACCTGGTCGGCGTGGTCGACCTGGCGCCGTA
>JBDSTZ010000019.1:0-5191 GCA_039927975.1 Massilia sp.
CCGAAGCCCAGGCCGCCGCCGTCAACGCCGCCGTGCTGCAGCTCAATCTGCCCTGGCGCGCGCTGCAGGACGCCATCTCGGCCGCCACGCCCAAGCAGATCGCGCTGCTCGCGCTCGAACCCGACGCCCGCAAGCACAGCATGAAGATCACCGCCGAGGCACGCGGCAGCGACGACATGATCGCCTACATCGAGGAACTCAAGCAGCAGCAGCTGTTCGTCGCCGTCACCCTGAGCCGGCACGAGATCAACGAGCTCGATCCCAACAAACCGATCCGCTTCCAGATCGAAGCCGCATGGAGTGCGCAATGAAGGAGTTCAATGTCGGCGCCCTGATGCTGCGCGTGCGCCTGGGCGCGGCCCGTCTCGGGCCGCTGGCCTGCGGCGCGCTGCTCCTGTGCGTCGCCGGCGCCGCCGCGCTGGCCTGGCTGCTGCCGCAACGCGCGCTGCAGCAGCGCCAGCACGCCGTGGTGGTCGGCCTGGCCGCGCTGCCGCCGCCGCCCGCGCCACTGCCGCCGCCAGTCAGCGCCAATGAAAACCTGGCCCTGTTCTACGACGTGCTGGGCGAACAGCGTTACGCCGAGCAGCAGGTCAAGACCCTGTTCGGCCTGGCCTCCAAGGCCGGCCTCTCGCTCAGCCAGGGCGAGTACAAGAGCAGCTACGACAAGCACGCGCACGTCCACGCCTATCAGGTGACCTTGCCGGTCAAGGGCAGCTACAACGCCATCTGGCAGTTCGGCCTGCTGGCGCTGCGGGCGATTCCCTTCGCCTCGCTCGACGAGATCAGCTTCAAGCGCGACAACATCGGCAACGCCAACGTGGAGGCCCGCATGCGCCTGACCATCTATCTGTCCGACCAGCCGCCGGGAGAGCGTTCATGACCCCGCGTCACCTGGCGCTCGGCGCTGCGCTGCTGCTGGCCGCCGGCTTCGCCCTGTTCGGCGACAAGACGCCCGACGGCCAGGTCGCCGAAGCGGTGGTGCGCACGCCCGCCGCGCGACCGGCCGGCAAACCCGCCGCTGCCGCCGCCACCGCCGCCGCCACCGCCACTACACCCGCCGCCGCCGCGCCGGAGACCCAGATCGTGCGCCTGCGTCCGCGCGCTGAACTGATCGCCGACGCCAGCGACGCCATGGGGCAGGGCGCCAGCGTCTTCATGAGCCAGAACTGGATGCCGCCGCCGCCCAAGCCGGTGCCGCCGCCGCCACCGCCACCCCCACCGCCGCCGCCCACCGCGCCGCCGCTGCCCTACCAGTTCATCGGCAAGGCCAAAAGCGACGGCACGCTTGAAGTGTTCCTCGCGCGCGGCGACAAGACTTACATCGTGCGCAGCAATACCGTCATCGACGGCATGTACCGTGTCGATTCCATCGCGCCGCCCACGCTCACCCTGACCTACCTGCCGCTGAACCAGGTTCAGCAGCTCAACATTGGAGTTCTCGACTGATGCCTAGTCAACGCAAGGGCAACCGCTGCCTGCAAGCCTCACGCGGTGTCGCCGCCGCCATCGCCGCGCTGGCGCTGGCCGGCTGCGCGGGCCAGATGGCCTATCGCGAAGCGAACGAACTGACCGCCCAGAACAAGCTGGAAGCGGCGCTGCCGAAGTACCAGCAAGCGATCGCCGCCGATCCCGGCAACGCGATCTTCAAGGCGGCCTTCTTCCGCGCGCGCGACCGCAACACCAGCCGCCTGACCGAGTCGGGCGACCGCAAGCTGGCCGCCGGCCAGGTCGAGGCGGCCCGTCAGGATTACCAGCGTGCGCTGGCGCTCGACCCGGCCAATGAACGTGGCCTGGCCGGCATGCGCCTGGTCGAGTCGAACGGCCGGCTCGACCGCCTGATGGTCGAGGCCGAGGCGGCCTTCGCCAAGAAGGATTACGACACCGCGCGCCTGAAAACGACCGCCGTGCTGACCGAGCGCCCCAACCACGAGCCGGCCCGCCTGCTGGCCGCGCAAGTGGCCGAGGCCAGCGCGGCGCCGGCCGAGACCGGCCTGGCGGCGGCCTTCAAGAAACCGATCAGCATCGAGTTCCGCGACGCCTCGCTCAAGCAGGTGTTCGATTTGCTGTCGTCGAAGTCGGGTCTCAATTTCGTCTTCGACCGCGACGTCAAGACCGACCAGAAGACCACCATCTCGCTCAAGAACACGACGATCGAATCGGCGCTGTACTACGTCCTCATGACCAACCAGCTCGAGCAGCAGGTCATCGACGGCAACAGCATCATGATCTTCCCGAACCTGCCGGCCAAGCTGAAGGACTACCAGGACTTGACCATCAAGACCTTCTATCTGGCCAATGCCGACGCCAAGGCGGTCGCCAACAGCATCAAGGTGCTGATCAAGTCGCGCGACGTGGTGGTCGACGAAAAGCTCAACCTGGTGATCGTGCGCGACAGCCCCGAGGCGATCCGCGCCGCCGCCCGCCTGGTGGCGGTGCAGGACGTGCCCGAGCCGGAAGTCATGCTCGAAGTCGAAATCCTTGAAGTCAACCGCAGCCGCGCGATGGACCTCGGCATCGCCTGGCCAACCTCGCTCGCGCTGGCGCCGCTGACCACCGCCGGCGGCGCCCCGCTCACGCTCGACGCGCTGCGCAGCCTCGGGCACGGCGACCTCGGCGTGACCGGCGTGTCGGCCACCATCTCGGCCAACAAGGTCGATGGCGATTCGAACACCCTGGCCAATCCGCGCATCCGCGTGCGCAACCGCGAAAAGGCCAAGATCGTCATCGGCGAGAAGGTCCCCAACATCACCACCATCGTCTCGCCCGGCGCCGGCGGCTTCGCCTCCGAATCGGTCAACTACGTCGACGTCGGCCTGACCCTCAACGTCGAGCCGACCATCTACCTGAACAACGAAGTGGCGATCCGCGTCGCCCTCGAAGTGAGCAACATCGTCGATTCGATCCAGACCAAGTCCGGCACCGTCGCCTACCGCCTCGGCACCCGCTCGGCCACCACCATGCTGCAGTTGAAGGATGGCGAGAACCAGGTGCTGGCGGGCCTGATCAACAACGAGGACCGCAGCAGCGGCACCAAGATTCCGGGCCTCGGCAACCTGCCGATTCTCGGCCGCCTGTTCGGCAGCAACCACGACGCCACCACCAAGAGCGAGATCGTGCTGTCGATCACGCCTCACCTGGTGCGCAATATCCAGCGGCCGGCGCAGAACGCGTCCGAATTCTACGGCGGCAGCGAGCAAGTCTTCCGCCGCCGTCCCGACGCGCCGCAAAGGCCCGAACTGCCGGCGCGCCCGGTCGTCGGCGCACCCGCCGCCGTGCAGCCCGCGCCGGCCCAGCTGGCGGCGCCAGTGCAGATACCGCCGCCGCCCCAGCAGCCGATGCCGATCGCTCCGCCACCGGCGCAAAGCGCTCCGCTGCCGGTCCAGATCACGCCGCTGCCCACGCCAGGCGCCGCGCCGGCGCAGCCTGCGCCCGTGCCGTTCCAGGTCGCGCCGCCGCCCGCGCCCGTCCCATGATCCGAGCGCGCCGCGTCGCCGGCTTCACCCTGATCGAGCTGCTGGTGACGCTGGCGATCCTGGCGATGCTCGGCGCGCTGGTGGCGCCGGCCGCCCAGGTGACGATCCAGCGTCGCCAGGAGCAGGAGCTGCGCCGCGCGCTGCACGACATCCGGCTCGGCATCGACGCCTACAAGCGCGCCCACGACGAGGGCCGCATCGCCAAGGCGGCCGGCGCGACCGGCTATCCGCCCAAGCTCGAACTGCTGGTCGAGGGCGTGCCCGACCAGCGCAGCCCGCAGAAGGCCAAGATCTTCTTCATGCGCCGGCTGCCGCGCGACCCCTTCAACACCGACGCCACCTTGAAGCCGGAAGAGACCTGGGGCAAGCGCAGCTATGCCAGCGAGGCCGACGAGCCGAAGGAAGGCGACGATGTATATGACGTGTATTCGACCTCGGACGGCGAGGGCCTGAACGGCATCGCCTATCG
Organism: Massilia sp.; assembly: GCA_039927975.1. Classification (GTDB taxonomy): domain Bacteria; phylum Pseudomonadota; class Gammaproteobacteria; order Burkholderiales; family Burkholderiaceae_D; genus JBDSTZ01. The sequence continues at coordinate 3,943 of JBDSTZ010000019.1, forward strand.
CAAATGGTAACCATGACTCCTCCCTTAGCCCCGGCCCCGGCCCCGGCCCCGGCCCCGACCGTGCGCCGCCCGCGCGGTTTCACCCTGATCGAACTGCTGGTCGTGCTGGGCATCGTCGCCTTGCTGCTGAGCCTGGCGGTGCCGCGCTTCTTCCCCAGCATCGACAGCGCCAAGGAAACCGTGCTGGCCGAAAACCTGCGCAACACGCGCGCCGTGATCGACCAGTTCTACGGCGACACCGGGCGCTATCCCGAATCGCTCGACCAGCTGGTCGAGAAAAAATACCTGCGCAGCATACCGCTCGACCCGATCACCGACAGCACCACCACCTGGCTGGTGGTGCCGCCCGAGGATCCGAGCAAGGGCGTGGTCTACAGCATCCGCAGCGGCGCCCCCGGCACCGACCGCAACGGCAAGCCTTACTCGGAGTGGTAGGCATGCGGCCGCGCCAAGCCGACGGCTTCACCTACCTCGGCCTGCTGATCCTGCTGACCGTGATCGGCCTGGTCGGCGCCGCCACCCTCAAGGTCAACGTGCTGCTCGAGCGCGCCGAGGCCGAAGAACAATTGCTCGGCATCGGCGCGGCCTTTTCCGACGCCCTGCAAAGCTACGCCGCCGCCACCCCGCCCGGCCAGCCGCAGCAGCCGCCCACCTTGAAGGAATTGCTGCGCGATGCGCGTTTTCCCAATCCGCGCCGCCATCTGCGCAAGGTGTTCGTCGACCCGGTCACCGGCAAGGCCGAGTGGGGCATCATGTATTTGGCGGAAAAGAAGGGCGTGATCGGCGTCTACAGCCTGTCCCAGGACAAGCCGTTCAAGGTCGCCAATTTCGATGCGCGCTTCCAGGGCTTCCAGAACAAGGAGCATTTGTCGGACTGGAAATTCACCATGACGGGACAGGGCGTCGTGCGGCTGAACGGCGCGCCGCCGCTGGCGCCGCTGGGCGGCGCGGCGCGGGCCGAGGCCGAGGCGGCCAAAGCGCTGGCGGCCAAGACGGACGCGGCCAATGCCGACCCTGCCAAGAGCGAACCAGCGTCGCTGTTCCCTAACGCGCGCGAGCTCGCGCCGCCCGGGCAGCCGGCCTTGCCACCGCCACCGGCGCCGCGCCCGCCGCCCGATACGCCGATGCCGCCGCCGGAACCACCGCAACCACCGCAACCACCGGAACCAACGGCATCGCCGGCTACGCCGGCCGATGGCGACAAGCCGGCCGAGCCGGGCGACAAGACCGACGCGCCCGACCCCAAGCC
>JBDSTZ010000020.1:0-8656 GCA_039927975.1 Massilia sp.
GATCGTCGTGTAGAGATGCTGGTTCATGAAGCGGCAATTGCAGCTGTTGAAGGTCGTGACGACCGGCAGCACCAGGTTGTTGGTGAAGTTGACGGTATCGTCGTCGGTCCATGCCAGCGCCGGCGTCTGCGTGCTGGTGTAGCGCAGGATTTCGGCCGCGCCCACCATGTGGCTCAGGGGAATGCCGGTGTGGATGTGCGCGTCGGTGTAGGGGGCGTAACGCGCCGGGTCCATCTGCGCGTACAGGCGGATGACGCGCATGGCGTTGTTGCGGTAGGTCTCGTCGCCGGTCACGTAGTACAGGATGGCCTGGGTGTAGGCGATGGTCGAATCGGTGGCGAACTGCGATTCAACCCCTTGCGAATCGAGACCGTAGAACTTCGGCTTGGTCGGATCGCCGCTGACGTTCTTGATCGTCGGCGCCTTCAACGCGCTCGAAGAGGTCAACATGTTGTTGATGTAGGTCGTCCACGGCTCCTTCTGGGCGCGCACCTGGGTCCGCATGTTTTCCAGGATGTCCTTGGTGAAGCCGATGCCCGGATGCTTGAAGCCGCTCGCATCGATGCGCTCGCTGATGACCGGCTGGTAGCCGGTGACCAGGGTTTGAATGGTCTCGGCCGCGCTGGCGACCTGTCCCGGCAGCGGGAGCAAGGTCGCCACGATGGCGCTCGACATGGCCACGCAGGCGATCCGCCTAAATGACTTCGTTAGTTTCTCTATTCTCATTTTTATAGTGCTCCTTTGATCATTGCTGGTGGGTGCCGCTACTGTCGATGTCGATGGTTTTTTCTCATTCCTTTTTGCGATGTTCGATGGTTTTTTCTCATTTCTGTTTTGGCCAGGCGCACAAGCCGCAGTGAACTTTTTGTCAATATTCTTATGTTTGGAGCAACTCTTTGCGGAAAAACGCAGACGTAGTGATGCCTCAGCTCGCGCTGATACTTTTTTCATCCTTTAGGTAGCTCCGAGGCGTTTCCTCACAGCTGATTTTCCCCGGGGCCGCTGCGACCCGGCGAATGCATGGGCGGCCAACCAGCGAGACAACGCAGCCCGTTTGCGGACTGTTATCGATACCAGTGATATCGGATATTAGTTGATCGCAACCTGCCTGTCTAATGGTTTTTTACTATTCGTTCTTTACGTTGCGTCGCCGCCAATTCGACCGGCGCGGCGCGCCCCGCTTATCCGCGCGCCGTCGCGCTCAGCCGCCCTCGCGCGCCAGCGCTGCGATATCGAATCTGATATCGGAAACATTTTTTTTAGCATTTGTAGCGTTCGGCGTATTCTGCTATTTTGCGAATTGCACAAATGTCATGCCAGGCGCGGGTGCAACAGGCGCCGGTTTCGCGCGGTACGCCTTGGCCGCCCCGTGATGCGATATGCGCGACGGCGGGCCCGACCGCTCCGCGTCCTGCGCGCCCCGATGCGCCCCCTTGCCCACGGCTCCCACCCATTCGCCACCTAACACGAAATCACATGGAAAAATCTACCGCCGTCTCGGCCTTCGCGCTGCTCGCCTTTCTCACCGGAAGCGCCGAGGCGGCCACGCCCGCCGGACTCGACGCCAACGGACACCTGGTCACCGTCGCCGCCCCGGCCGCGCCCTTTTCGTATTCGCCGATCGAGCACGGGGTGCAGATCCGCGTGGCCGGCGTGACCAAGAACGTGATCTTCTACGGCCCCGCGACCGTGCGCGTGAACACCACGCTGGGCGAGAATTTCTGGCGCCATCCGAGCATCGTCGTCACGCACAAACCGGCCGCTGTCGCATTCACCACGCGCGACGAGGCCACCACCCTGACCATCGAGAGCAAGCGCCTGCGCATCGTCATCGACAAGGCGAGCGGCGCCCTCACCTTCAAGGACGCCAAGGGCAAGGTCTACACGCGTGAAAACCAGGCCGCGCCGCAGACCCTGAAAAAGATCGACGTGGCCGGCGCCCCGACCTATGAAGCGCAGAACACCTTCACGCTCAAGCCCGACGAAGGCATCTACGGCTTCGGCTTCGATCAAACGGGCGAACTCAATCGCCGCAACAAGGATCTGCTGCTGGTGCAGACCAATATCGGCATCGTCATCCCGGTCATGGTGTCGACCGAACGCTACGGCATCCTGTGGGACACCTATTCAAAGATGCGCTTCAAGGATTCGGCCGAGGGCGCCTCGCTGTGGGCCGAAAGCGCGCCGGGCGGGGTCGACTACTACTTCATGGGCGGCGACAGCGTCGACGCGGTCGTCGCCGGCTACCGCGACCTGACCGGCGCGGCGCCGATGTATCCGAAGCAGGCCTTCGGCCTGTTCATGAGCAAGGAACGCTACGAGACCCAGGCCCGCCTGCTCGAGGTGGCGCGGACTTTCCGCAAGGAGCAGTTCCCGCTCGACTACATCGTGCAGGACTGGCAGTACTGGGGCAGCGACAAGGATGGCAGCTGGAGCGGCATGACCTGGAACCGCGAGCGCTATCCCGATCCGAAGGCGATGACCAAAGCGCTGCACGACATGCACCTCAAGCTGATGGTGTCGATCTGGCCGTCGATCGGCAACGACACCGCGCTCGGCAAGGAACTCGACCAGCACGGCCTGCGTTTCGAACCGCTGCACTGGATTTCCAAGAAGGCGCGCGTCTACGACGCCTTCAGTCCCGAGGGCCGCAAGATCTACTTCAAGCACGTCAAGGCCGGCCTGCTCGACAACGGTGTCGACGCGCTGTGGATGGACGGCACCGAGGTCGAAGTGGGCACGGCGGCGCACAGCGCGGCCGACAATGAACGCGACATCAAGGGACTCGGCAACAACGCCATGGGCGACTTCACGCGCTACCTCAACCCGTACTCCCTGATGACCACCCAGGGCACCTACGACGGCCAGCGCGCCACCAGCAACCGGCGCGCGCTGACCCTGACGCGTTCTGCCTGGGCCGGCGCGCAAAGGACGGCGGCCACCTCGTGGTCGGGCGACACCCGCGCCAGCTGGAAAACCCTGTTCGAGCAGATCAACGGCGGCGTCAACGTCACCATCACCGGCAACCCGTACTGGACCCAGGACACCGCCGGCTTCTTCGTCCAGAGCGATTTCCCGGGCGGTGAAAAGAACCCCTCGTACCGCGAGCTGTACGCGCGCTGGCTGCAATACGCCGCCTTCAACCCGCTCATGCGGATCCACGGCACCAGCGTCGAGCGCGAGCCGTATATTTTCAAGCAGAGCGACCCCGAGATGTACAAGGCGCTGCGCGACGCGGTGCACCTGCGCTACCGTCTGCTGCCCTATATCTACAGCCTGAGCTGGAAAGTCACCCACGACGGCTACACCATGATGCGCGCGCTGCCGATGGACTTCCCGGACGACCGGGGCGTGCGCAACATCAACGACGCCTTCCAGTTCGGCCCCGCGTTCCTGGTCCATCCGGTCACCCGCCAGATGTACCGCATGCCGCAGCCGCCGGCCGAGACGATCCCGGCCAGCGCCCTGCGCAGCGCCGACGGCAAGCCAGGCCTGGCCGGACAGTATTTCGAGGGCCGCAATTTCGACGCGCCGAAAGGCAAGACGCTCGACGCGACCATCGACTTCCAGTGGCCCGGTCCGCCGCTGGCCGACATGCCGGTCGGCCTCACCAGCCTCGACAATTTCTCGGCGCGCTGGAACGGCGCCCTCGTCGCGCCGGAAGACGGCGAGTATGAACTGGGCGTCGAAGGCGACGACGGCTTCCGCCTGCTGATCGACGGCAAGCTGGCCATCGACGACTGGAAAAATGGCGGCAAACGCTACAACAGCACCCGGCTCACCTTGAAGCAGGGCCAACGCGTGCCGGTCACGCTCGAGTATTACCAGGCCACCTCGGACCGCAACCTGCGGCTGGCGTGGCGCACCCCGTCGCAACAGGCCAGCCTGGCGAAAGCGTCCGGCAAGCCGGACACCACCATGCAGACCTACCTGCCGGCCGGCGCCGACTGGTACGACTTCTGGACCCACGAGCGCTTCGCCGGCGGCAAGTCGGTGAGCAAGGACGTGCCGCTCGATATCTTCCCGCTGTATGTGCGGGCCGGCTCGATCGTGCCGATGGGGCCGGTGGTGCAGTACGCCACCGAGCGGCCCGACGCGCCGTACGAGGTGCGCGTGTATCCCGGCGCCGACGCCAGCTTCACCGTCTACGAGGACGACAACGAAACCTACGATTACGAAAAGGGCCGCTACGCCACCTACGAATTGACCTGGAACGAGGCCGCCAAGTCCCTGACGGTCGGCGCCCGCAAGGGCGGTTACCCGGGCCTGCTCAAGACACGCAAGCTCAATATCGTGCTCGTCAACCCGGCCAACGCCAGCGCGATCGAACCGGCCAGCGCGACCAGGTCGATCAACTACGCCGGCAAGCCGGTCTCGGTGAAGTTCTGATATCCACCACGGAGATGCGATGACATCCTTGTTTTCGAAGCTGACAGTCGCGATGTCGCTCGCCGTGTCAGGCTGGGCCTGTGCCGCCGACACCGCGCCCAAGCCGGTCTTCCGCGACCCGGTGTTCGACGGCGCGGCCGACGTGTCGATCGTCTACGACCGCGCCGCGAGGCTGTGGAAGATGTTCTACACCAATCGCCGCGCCACCATGAGATTGCCCGATCCGGATGACGTCGAATGGGTGCACGGCACCGCCATCGGCGTCGCCACTTCCGACGACGGCATGCACTGGCGCTATCAGGGCACGGCGCAGTTTCCCAAGGCCTGCACCGACGTCACCCAATGGGCGCCGGAACTGTACTATGAGGACGGTGTCTATCACATGTGGCTGACCATCGTGCCGGGCATTTTCCACCGCTGGGGCACGGCGATCGGGCGCATCGTGCACCTGACCAGCGCGGACCTGTCCAAGTGGCAGTGCGAGAGCACAGTCAAGCTGGGCGCCAGCGCGGTGATCGATCCGACCATCATGAAGCTCGGCCAGCGCTACCGCATGTGGTACAAGGACGAAACCTTCGGCAGCAGGATCGTCGCGGCCGACAGCACCGATCTGCGCAACTGGACCAGGACAGGCGACGGGCCGATCACGCCGACCAAGGGGGAAGGGCCGAAGGCGTTTCGCTTCAAGGGTTACTACTGGATGATTGTCGATGCCTGGAAAGGCTTGCTGGTGCTGCGTTCCGACGATGCGCTCGGCTGGACCGAACAGCCCGGCTTCATCCTCGGCGAACCGGGCCGCAAGGCGAGCGACCGCGCCATGGGCCAGCACGCCGACGTGGTGGTCGATGGCGAGCGCGCCTTCATCTACTATTTCGTCCATCAGAAGAACGAGGCGGAAGCGGCCACCGATCCGCGCTGGAACCAGCGCACGGTTATCCAGGTGGCCGAGCTGGTCTACAAGGACGGCAAGCTCGGCGTCGATCGCGACGCCGACCTGTCGTTCCGCCTGCACCCGCCGTCGCCGTGAGCGTAATCGTCGGCGCGCCATTGATCCCCTCAACAGAAAGCTCACTTCCTTGAAACTGAGCATTCGCCGCGCCGCCCTCCTCGCCGCCTGCTATTGCGCCAGCCTGCCCGTACTGGCGGACAATCCCGTCATCCAGACCCGCTTCACCGCCGATCCGGCGCCGTTGGTGGTTGGCGACACGGTGTACCTGTACGCCGGCCACGACGAGGACGAGGCGAAAGGCTTCACCATGCGCGACTGGCGCCTGTACTCGTCGAAAGACATGGTGAACTGGACCGACCACGGCGCGGTCCTCGACCTGGCGGCCTTCGCCTGGGCGCGCCAGGACAACGACGCCTGGGCCGCCCAGGTCATCGAACGCGGCGGCAAGTTTTACTTTTACGCCTCCGTCTCCGTCAAGGAAGGCAACCCCAACGAGGCGATCGCGGTCGCGGTGGCCGACAGTCCGCTGGGGCCGTTCAAGGACGCGCTCGGCCATCCGCTGATCGCCCCTGGCGCCGGCTACTTCGATCCGACCGTCATGATCGATGACGATGGCCAGGCCTATCTGTACTGGGGCAATCCCAACCTTTGGTACGTCAAGCTGAACAAGGACATGGTGACCTCCTCGGGCAACATCGGCCGGATCGACGCCAGGCCGAAGAACTACCAGGAAGGCCCGTGGGTCTACAAGCGCAAGAACCGCTATTACCTGGCCTACGCCTCGACCTGCTGCTCGGAAGGCATCGGCTACGCGATGAGCGACACGCCGCTCGGGCCGTGGGAATACAAGGGGCAGATCATGGACCCGAGCAGCCTGTCGACCGGCAACCACCCCGGCATCATCGACTTCCACAACAAGAGCTACGTGTTCGGTTTTAACTACCGACTCAACTTCGCCGAGACGCCGCTGCACCGCGAGCGCCGCTCGATCACGGTGGCCCAGATGGACTACCGCGCCGACGGCACCATTCCGACCCTGCCGTTCTGGAACACCAGTGGGGTCGAACAGCTGATGCCGATTTCTCCGTATGAGCGGGTCGAAGCCGAGACGATCGCCTGGGCGTCGCGGATTGCCCGCGACCGCGACCGGCCGTTCGAATGGGCCAGCGGCGTGACGACCGAGCGTGACGCGCAGCGCGGCATGGTGGTCGTGCCGTCGGCTTCGCCATCGTTCGTGAAAGTGGCCGGCGTCGAATTCGGCAGTCGGGCGCCGGCGACCTTTAAGGCGAGCCTGGCCAGCGCGAGTTCCGGTGGCAAGATCGAGGTGCATGCGGACGCGCCCGGCGGGCCGCTGGTGGCCAGCGTCGACGTGGCGGCGACCGGTGGCGACACCGTCTGGCGAACGCAGGCGGTGAAAGCGTCGGCCATCAGCGGTCGGCACGATCTGTTTTTGGTTTTCAACCCGAGCGGGCGCGACGTGCGTTTCAAGGTCGACTACTGGCGGTTCGAGCACTAAGAACACGCCTGGCGCGGCGCGCTCCGCGCGCGACCGCCCGTCGCACCGGCGTAGCTACCTGGTCGGCATCGATGGCGAGATGCGCGCGCGCGGACGCAAGCCCGGCGGCGCGGCGTGGGCGGTCGCCGTCGAAAAGCCGCGTTTCGGCGTGCGCGAGGTGGGCGGGGTCGTTGAACTCGACGACCGGGCGATCGCCACCTCGGGCGACTACCGGCGCTGGATCGACATCGCCGGAACGCGCTATGCGCACACGATGAATCCGACGCTCGGGCAGCCGGCGTCGAACCGCCTGGCGGCGGTGACGGTGTTCGGCGCCACCTGCATGCTCGCCGACGCCTGGCGACCGCGTTGCTGGTGCTCGGAGAGGACGCGGGCCCGGCACTGGCGCGCCGGCGCGGCATGGATGCGCTGTTCGTGCTGCGCGAGGGTGGCGCGACGCGCGAGCTGTTGGATCCTCGGCGGAAAACCGTCCGACGCCGCGTGATCCCTGCCAGGCCCGGGGCCGCTCAAACGCTCATGCGCCTGGCGCGGCGCCGTCCGGCTGGCCGGCCAATTGCGCCGCGATGGCCTCGCCCAGCGCGGCCGACATGTCGATGCAATTGGACGGGTGCGTGACGCAATTGGTGCTCGCCACGCCGGCCACCCCGGCCGCCAGCAACTGTTCGTAAGCCTGCTCGGCGAAAATCGCGTGGATCAAGACGCACCATGGCGGCTGCGCGCCCACTTCGCGCAGCCTGGCGGCGGCGGCCATCAAGGTGCGCCCGGTCGAGGCGATATCGTCGAGCAGCACCGGGGTGCGGTCGCGCCAGGCGTCGATGCCCGGCACCGTCACGCTGACCGCGCGGTCGCCGGTGCGGGTTTTCTTCAGCAGCACGCTGGGGCAGCCGATGCCGGCCGCCACCTCGGCGACCCACTGTTCACTCTCCTCGTCGGGGCCGACCAGCAGCGGCCGGGCGATCCGGCTGGCGATCCAGGCGGCCAGGCCGGGGGCCGATTTCACCGCGCGCGCCGGAACGCTGTAGATCTCGCCGAGCCGGTGCAGCCGGTGCAGGTGCGGATCGACCGTCACCAGCGCGTCGCAGACGCTCGACAGCAGACGCGCGAAATGGCGCGCCGTGACGCCCTCGCCGGCCTGGAAGCGGGCGTCCTGGCGCATATAGGCCAGGTAGGGCAGCGCCAGCCCGACGCTGCGGCAGCCAAGCTCGCGCGCCACCGAGGCGGCCAGATACAGGGCCAGCGCCTTGCGGTCCGGGTCCGCCAGGCTGCACACGATGACCAGGTCGCGACCGGCGATGGCGCTTTGGAAGCGCACATAGCTTTCGCCGTCGGGAAACCGGCGGGTCTCCCAGGCGCCGCGCTCCCAGCCCTGCGCGCGGCAAATGCCGTCGGCCATGACCTCGTTGCCGGGCATGGCGAACACGATCGGTTCCATGTTTCCTCCAATAACCTGGCGCCGCTGACACCGGCGCCATCGATGCGCGGTGCGCGCATGTTCCATCATAGCGGCCGGCCAGCGGCATATTCCTTGATGCAAATCAAGCCAGCTTGCCTGGCCGCAGTTCACCGCGCCGGCGCGGAAACGGCGTCAACTTGATCCACATCAAGTGGCAATCGGGACAGCGCGGCGTACAGTCGATCAATACCAAACAACTTCAACGGGAGCTGACCATGTACAAGACCATCCTGGTTCATGTCGACACCGGCGCGCGATCCGCGCAGCGCGTCGACCTCGCGGCGCGGCTGGCGATCGCCAACGGCGCCCATCTGGTGGGCACCGCGCCCACCGGGCTGTCGGCGTACAT
>JBDSTZ010000021.1:0-6162 GCA_039927975.1 Massilia sp.
GGGCGATACAGCGCGCCATCGCCGCCACGTCCTTTTCACTGAGGCACGCGGCAGAGCAGAAATCGCAGGCGTCGGCGCAGGCGTTGCAGGCATCGATGCAGGCCTGGAAGTTCAATCGGTCCATGAGTTCTCCTTTTACGGGTGCGCGGAGCGAGACTATGCGCTCAACATATCATCGACTTTATCGGGATACGCACACGATTCAGCTTGGAAAATGCAGCGCTGCGCTGCGGGACCTGGCGCATTGCCAAACGAGCAAATCTGAAAATCACTGTCGCGAATCGAAAAGAAATTTCCCGCGCGATTTTCTATAATGCTATCAAACGTCCGGCGGCTTTCGCGCCGGGCCGGCCCCAACACGAAAAGGAATCCCATGAACGCCAAGCTTGATTCGACCGCCGCCACCCGCCCCGTCACCCGGCAGACCTTCGACGAAGTGCTGCTGCCCACCTACGCCCCGGCGGCGATGGTGCCGGCGCGCGCATCCGGCCTCGACCTGTGGGACCAGAGCGGCAAGCATTACCTCGACTTTACCTCCGGCATCGCCACGACCAGCCTCGGCCATTGCAACCCGGCCCTGATCGAGGTGGCAAACAAGCAAATGAATACCGTGTGGCACGTCGGCAACGGCTACACCAACGAACCGGTGCTGCGCCTCGGCCTCGCGCTCACTGAAGCGACCTTCGCCGACCGCGCCTTCTTCGCCAATTCGGGCGCCGAAGCCAACGAGGGCGCGCTCAAACTGGCACGCAAGTACGCCCACGAAAAATTCGGTCCGCACAAGTCGCGCATCGTCTCCTGCCTGTCGTCCTTCCACGGCCGCACCCTGTTCACCGTCTCGGTCGGCGGCCAGCCGAAGTACACCGAAGGCTTCGAGCCGCTGCCGCAAGAGATCAACCACATTCCGTACAACGACATCGCCGCCGCGCGCGCCGCCATTACCGACGATGTCGCCGCCGTCATCGTCGAGCCGATCCAGGGCGAGGGTGGCGTGGTCCCAGGCGACCTGGCCTACCTGAAGGCCCTGCGGGAACTGTGCGACCAGACCGGCGCCCTGCTCATTTTCGACGAAGTGCAATCTGGCGTCGGCCGCACCGGCACCCTGTACGCCTACATGCAGACCGGCGTCACGCCGGACGTGCTCACCTCGGCCAAGGCGCTCGGCAACGGCTATCCGATCGGCGCCATGATCACCACCGACGAGATCGGCCTGCACCTGACGCCGGGCAGCCACGGCACCACCTACGGCGGCAATCCGCTGGCCTGCGCCATCGCCCTGCACGTGATTGAAACCATCAACGATCCGGCCTTCCTGGCCCGCGTGAAGGAAGCCAGCGCGCGGATTTTCGCCAACTGCGAACAGCTCACGGCCGACTATCCTCAGCTGTTCGGCAAGGTGCGCGGCAGCGGCCTGTTGATCGGCCTGCCGGTGGCCGACTCCTTCAAGGGCCGCTCCAAGGACTTCACCAAGAAGACTGAGGAAATGGGCCTGATGCTGCTCATCGCCGGACCCGACGTGGTGCGCCTGGCGCCGGCCCTGATCGTCTCCGACGCCCAGATCGCCGAAGCCGACCGCATCATGCGCGCCGCCGCCGACGCCATCGTCGCCGAGCTGTAAGCGCAGCGGTTCATTGCGCCGGCCGGCCACGCGTGCCGGCCGGCGCGCTTCGCCGCGTGCTTGTACACCTACTGGGAGTTGATGCATGTTCGTCGTCCGTCCGGTTGAACTGTCCGATATCAGCAGCCTGGAAACCCTCGCCGCGGTGACCATGCCCGGCGTGCACACGCTGCCAAAGACGCGCGAGAAAATCGCCGCCTCGGTCGAGCGCTCGATCGCTTCCTTTGCCGCCCATGTCGACATCCCCAGCGAGGAATCCTACCTGCTGGTGCTCGAACAGGCGGGCAGCGGCGAGATCGTCGGCACCGCCGCCATCTTCGCCTCGGCCGGCTCCAACGGCACCTATTTCTCGTTCCGCAACGACGTCATCCAGCAAGTCTCGCGCGACCTCAATATCAGCCACAGCGTGCACGCGCTGACCCTGTGCTCGGAGCTCACCGCCTACTCGCAGCTGTCCGGCTTTTACGTGCGCAACCGCGCCACCGCCGGCCTTGAAGCGGCCCTGCTGTCGCGCGCCCGCCTGCTGTTCGCCGCGTTGGCGCCGCACCGTTTCGGCGACCGCTTCTTCGTGCCGCTGGCTGGCATCACCAATGGCGAAGGGCAGTCGCCGTTCTGGGATGCGCTCGGCCGCAAGTTCTTCAAGATGGATTTTCTCGACGCTGAAAAAGTCATCGGCGGCGCCCGCAACCGCACCCTGATCGTCGAGCTCATGCCGCACTATCCGGTGTATGTGCCGCTGCTGCCCGGCGCCGCCCAGGCCGCGATGGGCCAGATCCACCCGGACGGCGAACTGGCCTTCAACCTGCTCACCGAAGAAGGCTTCGAGGCCGACGACTACATCGACATCTTCGACGGCGGTCCGATCCTGCAAGCCCACAAGCACGCGCTGCGCTCGTTCACCAGTTCCATGCTGCGCCGCGTGGCCGACCTCCAGCCATCGCTGTCGCAGGACGCGCTGGTCAACTACGCGGTGGCCGCCGGCAGCGAGCAGAACTTCCGCGCCATCACGCTGGCATGCCCGCCGGCCGAAACCGGCGACGTAATCCAGCTGCCGCGCGAAGCACAGAACGCGCTGATGCTGGCGCCCGGCGACGACGTCATCTGCGTCAGAATCTAAAGAGAGCCTGCCATGCTAGTTGTCCGCGCAATCACCGACGGCGATCTCGAAGCCCTGATCGACATGGCCAGCCAGGTCGGCACCGGCATGACCACCTTGAAGCCCGACCGCAAGATGCTCGGCCACCGGGTCGAGGTGGCGGTCGCCTCCTTCGCCCAGACCATCGCGCCCGAAGAGCGCGACTACCTGTTCGTCATGGAAGACACCAGCTGCGGCCGCATGGCCGGGGTGTGCGCCATCAAGGGCGCGGTTGGCCTCGAAGAACCCTTCTACAACTACCGCATCGGCACCCTGGTCCATTCGAGCCGCGACCTCGACGTGTTCTCGCGCATGGACACGCTCTACCTGTCGAACGACCTGACCGGATCGAGCGAACTGTGCTCGCTGTTCCTGCATCCAGACTACCGCAGCGGCAGCAACGGCAAGTGGCTGTCGAAAAGCCGTTTCCTGTTCATCGCCCAGTTTCCGCACCTGTTCAATGAACGCATGATCGCCGAGATGCGCGGCTTCCAGGCCGAAGATGGCAGCTCGCCGTTCTACGAGGGGCTCGGCCGCCATTTCTTCAAGATGGACTTCAACCACGTCGACGACCTCACCTCGCTCGGCAAGAAGTCCTTCATCGCCGAGCTCATGCCGCGCCAGCCGCTGTACGTCGACTACCTGCCGCACGACGCCCAGGAAGTGATCGGCAAGGTCCACCTGAGTACTGCCCCGGCGCGCAAGCTGCTCGAACAGGAAGGCATGCACTACGAAGGCTACATCGACATCTTCGATGCCGGACCGGTGCTGCAGGCGCGCGTGTCCGAACTGCGCGCGGTGCGCAACAGCGTGCTGCTCACTGCCGACGACGCCAGCCTGGCGCGCAGCGCCGACGAGCCGGTGCTGGTGTCGAATACCTCGCACCGCGACTTCCGCGTCATCGTCGCCAACTCGACGCCGTACGCCGGCAAGTTCGCCCTCTCGCCGGCCCAGCTGGCGCTGCTGAACTGCCAGCGCGGCGACCCCGTGCGCACGCTGCCACTAAGCGTAAGGAGAAGCACCCATGTCTGAACTGAGTAATCTGATCAACAACGACTGGCTGGCCGGCAGCGGCCCCGCCTTCGCCACCGTCGATCCGGCCACCGGCCAGCAGACCTGGTGCGCCAACGCGTCCACCGCCGCCGACGTCGCTCGCGCAACAGGGGCCGCGCGCGCCGCCTTCACCGGCTGGGCCTTGACGCCGCTGGCCGAGCGCATCGCCGTCTGCGGCCGCTTCCGCGATCTCCTCAAGCAGCACGCCGAGGAACTCGCGCGCACCATCTCGGCCGAAGTCGGCAAACCCTTGTGGGAAGCGCGCACCGAAGTGACCGCCATGGCCAACAAGGTCGACATCTCGATCCAGGCCTACGGCGCGCGCACCGGCGAAACCGCCGCCAGGGTCGCCGACGGCAACGCCGTGCTGCGCCACCGCCCGCACGGCGTGTTCGGCGTGTTCAGCCCCTACAACTTCCCCGGCCATCTGCCCAATGGCCACATCGTGCCGGCCCTCATCGCCGGCAATACCATCGTCTTCAAGCCGAGCGAATACGCGCCGCGCACCGCCATCCTGACCGTCTCGCTGTGGCAGCAGGCCGGCTTGCCGGCGGGTGTGCTCAACCTCGTCAACGGCGGGCGCGACACCGGTATCGCGCTGTCGCAAGACCCGGGACTCGACGGCGTGCTGTTCACCGGCAGTTGCCAGACCGGCGTCGCCCTGCACCGCCAGTTCGGCGGCCAGCCCGGCAAGATGCTGGCGCTTGAAATGGGCGGCAACAACCCGCTGGTGGTCTGGGACCAAAAGGACGGCAAGGACATCGACGCCGCCGTCCATCATACGATCATGTCGGCCTTCATCTCGGCCGGCCAGCGCTGCACCTGCGCGCGCCGCCTGATCGTCCACGCCACGCCCGCCGGCGCCGCCTTCATCGCCCGCCTCGTCGAAGTGGCCGCCACGCTCACCATCGGCGCCCCGGACGCCGAGCCGCCGCCTTTCATGGGGCCGGTCGTGTCCAGTGCGGTGGCCGCGCGCCTGGTGCAGGCCCAGGCCGACATGGTCGCCAGGGGCGGCGTCAACCTGCTGCAGATGCGTCAACCCGACCCGCGGGCCGGCTTCGTCACGGCCGGCATCGTTGACGTCACCGGCGCGCAAGGCATCGCCGACGAGGAATGGTTCGGGCCCCTGCTGCAGATCATCCGCGTGGCCGATTTCGACAGCGCCATCGCGGCCGCCAACGCCACCGAATTCGGCCTGGCCGCCGCGCTGCTCTCGCCCGATCCCGCCTTGTGGGAGCGTTTCAATGTCCAGGCCCGCGCCGGCATCGTCAACTGGAACCGCCCGACCACCGGCGCCGCCAGCTCGGCGCCGTTCGGCGGCGTCGGCAAGTCCGGCAACCACCGTCCCAGCGCGTTCTACGCGGCCGACTACTGCGCCTACCCGGTCGCTTCGATCGAGACATCCGAACTCGAGATGCCGGCCAAGCTGTCGCCCGGACTGGCCTTTTGAGCGGGGACGCCTGATGCACACCGCCCGCGAATTCAACTTCGACGGCCTGGTCGGGCCATCGCACAACTACGCCGGTCTGTCGTTCGGCAATGTCGCCTCGTACAGCAACGTCAAGAGCGCCTCCAACCCGCGCCAGGCCGCTCTGCAAGGGCTCGACAAGATGCGCGCCCTGGCCGCGCGCGGCTTCGCCCAGGCCGTGCTGCCGCCCCAGAGCCGGCCCGACTTCCGCATGCTGCGCCGGATCGGCTTCGGCGGCACCGACGCCGACGTCCTCGCGCGCGCCTGGCGCGAGGCGCCCGCCATCCTCGCCAGCGCATGGTCGGCCTCGCCCATGTGGACCGCCAACGCCGCCACCGTCAGTCCCTCGGCCGACACGGCGGACGGCCGCGTGCACTTCACCCCGGCCAACCTGAACAACAAGCTGCATCGCGCCGGCGAATACCTCCAGGCGCGCCGCACCTTGCAACTGCTGTTTGCCGACGGGCGCCACTTCGCCGTGCACGACGCCCTGCCGCCGACGCCGGCCTTTGGCGACGAGGGCGCCGCCAACCACACCCGCCTGGCCGCGCGCCATGGCGATCCCGGTGTCGAACTGTTCGTCTACGGCCGCGCCGAATTCGACCCGTCCGCGCCGGCGCCGAAAAACTATCCCGCGCGCCAGACCCTCGAAGCTTCGCAGGCGGTCGCCCGCCTGCATCGTCTCGATCCGCGCCGCACCGTGTTCGCCGCCCAGAACCCCGGTGTGATCGACCAGGGCGTGTTCCACAACGACGTCATCGCGGTCGGCAACGGCAACGTGCTGTTCTATCACGAGCAGGCCTTCCACGACGAGGCGGCGGTGCTGGGCAACCTGCGCGCGGCCATGGACGGCGTGGGCGCGGTGCTCAATCCCGTGCGCGTCGATAC
>JBDSTZ010000022.1:0-22795 GCA_039927975.1 Massilia sp.
GTACTATCTGAGATCGAAATATTTTCTATTAACGCATATATTTTTTGACCAATAACGGAGAAAAAATAATTCGATACCCCTTCATATGAAGACAAATTTTGCGATATAACATGCTTAACATCTCTAATGTAAACCGTAGCCAGCCTATTTTCATTCCCTACGTACTTGACACTGAAAGGGGGGCGAACGGTGTTTTCCTCGGCCGCCTCTTCTTTGGCGGCGTCAAGTTTTCTCTTAAACTCCTCTTTTATTTCGATTTTCGTACGCGTATGAGTAGAAAAAAGCTTATCTACCAGCGCAGCCAGTTCAATTTTTGCACTTGACTGGCCGCTAACAAAAGGGCGCGATAAAGTTTTCGTTTTCGAATCATTTAAATATAATTTAAAATCTGATAAAGTTTTTGTGACGGACCTCTGCGCAGCGTCCGCCACCTGGACATCGTTGAAAAATAAAAAATAATCATCTACATAACGTCGTATTTCGTAGTGATGTCCGTTTTTATATCCACACTCTTCAAGTTTTTTCTCCACCCAGACATCTATATATTGCAGAATGACCTCTGCAAATATTCTGGATATCTCTGGGCCTATAATAATACCGTTTGTTTCATTGTAGTTTGAACGCTGCATCACCTTGTCAAATGCGCCTTCAAACGTATCTAAGGAAATATTTTCCTTTCCGTACTCTTTACTTTTAGCCGCCCATGTAAAGGAGTGAGTGTAGATGTGATTGAAACATTTTGAAATGTCTAATGAACGCATGCCAGCAAAACGTTTTTCTAAATCATGGAATTCCGCAGACTCGTAAAACTTATAAATTAAATTGTAACGTTCATAAACAAAAAATGACGATGCATTTTTACTTTGTTCTGAAAAGCCGTCATTTTCGACCTCGACTAAAGAGGGGGCCCAAAGAAACTTAGATGCCCGTCGTTTTTCAAAATAGTGTGTGGCTATTCGCGCCGGCTTTCTCAGTGAATAATTGCTTCGCGAGCAGAGGCCAATCATGAGATTTGAATATTTGCCATATAGATCGCAAAAATCACGCTGTACTGCTGGGTGTACTATACTTAGTGATCGGTAATCAATTGAATCTTTTTTTATGCTGTAATCGTAGGGAATAGTATAATCGATTTTTCCGAGAAAATTCAACTTGCACTCTGAGAGCAGGCGCTTTTCTGCTTGATTTGTGAGGTGATTGTAGTAGCCGTTATTCGAAAATAGAATCGGAACTTCATACGGCAATGTGTCAGTGAGTAACACGCGTAAAAAATCATGTTTTTTAAATTTTATTTTCTTTATTTTTTTAAGCATGATTCCAACATTTTTTTATTTGCTGAAGGCGTTTTGCGGATATGTTTTGTGTGATTTTTTTCTGGTGTCCTGCATAAAAACACAATTTTGCCAGCTCTTCTTTTTGAACCGATGACAAGTTGCTTTGAATTTTTGCGCCAAACGAGCCCCTTTTTGAATATATTGCGTTTCTAAGAAATTGAGATACCATCTTTAATTCGAGTTTTCCTGGCTCATCTATAAGCGGGTAATTATAATATATTCCAGAGAGCAACTCTCCCGTTTCGCCTTTTCTTCGCATCTTGCAGTTTCCCGATAAAAATTTTATTCTGGATGCCAAGAGAGAAAAATCTTTATCGAAAGCATAGCTTAACAGAGATAGAATTATCCGTTTTTTTAACTTTTCGATTTTATTATCGGCGATCTTAATCTCCATCCTTGGCGGTGGTGGCGGTGATCCTTTTGGAAGATTCCCTTTGGGCATCGAGCTTTGCAATCTAAATTCAAATTTATAGCCTAGATAGCTGATCTCAGGATTATTTAAATATTTAATACAGTTGCCATACTCGTTAAACTCTACCGATTCAGTTTTCTTATCGTTAACTTGCATTTTCGGATATAAAGCTTTTTTGATCGAAAAAATTATCTCATTCGAGTCTTTGTACGAAAAAATAATCATATCGTCTACATATCGGGCGTAATAATAAACTCCCTCGATCGATCTGATTTTTTTATCAAAATCAATCATATTTATCTCGGATAATGTTGCACTTACACTTATTCCCCTCGGCAATCCTTTCCCGGCAAAATGGCGGCTTCCTAAAAATAACTTTTTTAATAATTCCTTTCCTCGATAAGTTATCAAAGATTCGTTACATATGCTTTTTACTAGGAATTCCCTATCTGTGCTTTCATAAAAATCCTTGATGTCAATTTTAAGGACATAAAATGGAAGTTTCTCTTGGAGCAATAATTTCACTTGAGACATAATCTCCGCACGATTTGCTTGACGAACGTTGTATGATCGCCTTAAGTTATCGTTAAGTTTTCTTATAATAAACTCGTCGCACGTCGTAGTTGAAGAAAATACTGATTTCCCCACCCGAAGAGCAGTAGCGAATTTTGAAAACTCAAAATTTGAGTCGTGAGCTTTTTTTGAAACCTCTTCCATGGCCGTCTGATAGTCTTCGCGCGCTCTGCCGAGCTTATATTTTCCGGGGTCGGTCCTTCCCATTAAACTCATGAAGTTGCTAGCAGAAAAGGTTTGATCGATCATATTTTTTGATTGTTAATTATTTGACTAATACGGGGAAAAAATTTTGCAATTACAATTTCTCAGCGGGAATTTGCAATATAGCACTGTACTTGCAAAAATTCATCATTTTTTGCGCCTTGCCATGCGCCTGCCCGATTGCAATGAATGACAGATAGGAAGTGATCCGCTATGTTCGTAAGGCGGAAGATATTGAGAAAGCGGCGCAGCAGTTTTATTGGGACCGTTCTGGAGTAAGGCTCTGCGCCAAGGATTTCACTGGATATGTCAGGTCAATTGCATTTGACGGGGAAGTTTTGTCTCTGATGCCGTGGCGCAATTGCGCACGCTTCGTTCAACGGCGTCAAAAGCACGCGCACCGTCGAATCGCTAGGAAATGGCAGACGCCTGCCGCGCTTGGGACCGGGGCTCGGTGCCGCCTTGTCGACTTCGGCGGTAAGGGCGGCGAAGTGGACCTGTTGCAACATGACGCGCAGGGAATCGCCGAGCTTGTTTAGCTTGGTTTCGCGCTCTTGATCGGCGAAAAGACTGGCTGATTATAAAAAAATTATGTCAGAGTCGAGGCGACGGTGTGATGCCAGACTTCCGAGGCGTTCTCGAGGTGCCATAGGTAGCCGAAATCGTCCTCTGCCATCGTGGTGGAGATGAATTGAATGCCTGCGCGGCGGCATCATGCGCGGTGAACTTATCCGGGTCGTAGGTTGAGGCACGTAACACCTGCGCCGTCCCTTACTCGCGTGGGGCCGATTTGCTCGCAACGGCCATCATGTGCCCCATCCTCGGCATTTGCACCAGTGCGCCTTCGGTTGCGTCGAACGCTCTCTCCTGCGCATGACAGCCGGAGGCGGCACGCTGGCGTTGGAGCTCACCTGCATGCGAGATAGCCGCCGTCGCCACGCTCGGCTACGCTAATTGAGATGTGGACAATACCGACTTCGGCCGAGTCGAAACAGGCCGCCGCCAGCATCAGCGCCGCCATCCGCAACCAGTAGACTGCGGATGGCCGACCGGCCTCACCCCGTTCAGCTTCACACCAACACTTTTCAGGATGCCTTTTAAGGAAAACCTTGAAGGTCAACCCGGACCAATAACTCTTGATCGCCCGAGCCACCTGCAATTGCCCGGCGATTTGATCACCTTGGCCTGCGTCGTATCATAAAACCGCCCGCCGGTGTACAATCCTCCCTCACTTTTTTATTCCCGATCCCGCCCCCGATGTCATCCCCCTCCCCCGCTGCCGTCAAGGCCTGGCTGCTCGACCTGCAAGCGCGCATCGTGCAAGCGCTGGAAGACGTCGACGGCAAGCCTTTCCTGCGCGAGTCCTGGGAACGGCCTGAAGGCGGCGGCGGCATCTCGCGCCTGATCGAGGAAGGCAATGTCTTCGAGCGCGGCGGCGTCAACTTCTCGCACGTGACCGGCACCAGCCTGCCGCCCTCGGCCGCCGCCGCGCGCCCCGAGCTGGCCGGCCGCGCCTGGGAAGCGATGGGCGTGTCGCTGGTGCTGCACCCGCGCAACCCGTACGCCCCGACCGTGCACATGAACGTGCGCTTTTTCGAGGCGACCGCCGAGGGCCAGGAACCGGTCTGGTGGTTCGGCGGCGGCATGGACTTGACGCCCTACTACGGCAACGCCGACGACGCGCGCCATTTCCACCAGACTTGCCGCGACGCCCTCGCGCCCTTCGGCAGCACCCTGCACGAGCGCTTCAAGGCGTGGTGCGATACCTACTTCTATTTGAAGCACCGCAAGGAGCCGCGCGGCGTCGGCGGCATCTTCTTCGACGACTTCAACGAAGCCGGGTTCGACCTCAGCTACGCGATGACGCAAAGCGTCGGCGACAGCTTCGTCGCCGCCTACCTGCCGATCCTGCAAGCGCGCAAGGACACGCCCTACGGCGAGCGCGAGCGCGATTTCCAGGCCTACCGGCGCGGCCGCTACGTCGAGTTCAACCTGGTGTGGGACCGCGGCACCCTGTTCGGCCTGCAGTCGGGCGGGCGCACCGAGGCGATCCTGATGTCGCTGCCGCCGATCGTCAAGTGGCGCTACGACTGGCAGCCGGAAGCCGGCAGCGCCGAGGCGGCGCTGTACACCGATTTCCTGGTGCATAAAGACTGGCTGGCCGCGTGACGGTTTGCGTCGCACTGCTTGGCGGCAGTTTTGACCCGGTGCACCATGGACATGTCGCGCTGGCGGCACTGTTTGCCACCCTGCTCGCGCCCGACCAGCTGCGCCTGATTCCGGCCGGTCAGCCGTGGCAAAAAGGCAGCCTGCGCGCCAGCGCGGCCGACCGTGTCGCCATGCTCGAACTGGCCTTCGCCGACGCCGCCCTGCCGGTCACGATCGACCGCCAGGAAATCGACCGCGCCAGCCCCAGCTACACCGTCGAGACGCTGCGCAATGTGCGCGCCGAGCTCGGCCCCGACGCGGCTATCGTGTTCCTGCTCGGCGCCGACCAGCTGCGCCAGCTCGACACCTGGCGCGACTGGCAAGCGCTGTTCGACCTGGCCCACCTCGGCATCGCGGCGCGCCCCGGCTTCGGCCTGGACCAGGCCGGCATGGCGCCGGCGCTGGCTCACGAAATCACCACGCGCCAGGGCAACCTGGCGCAATTACGTACTACGTCGGCGGGCAAGGTTTTCCTGGCGCCGTCACTGGCGGTGGATATCTCCGCCACCCAGATCCGTGCGGCGCTACAACGCGGAGAGCAGCCAACACCGCTGATCGCGCCGGTAGTGCTAGACTATATTCAACAACATAATTTATACAAAATCTAATGGATATTAAAAAACTGCAAACCCTCGTCGTCGACGCCCTCGAAGACGTCAAGGGCCAGGACATCACCGTGTTCGACACGGTGCACCTGACCAGCCTGTTCGACCGAATCGCGGTCGTCTCCGGCACCTCGAACCGCCAGACCAAGGCGCTGGCCGCCTCGGTGCGCGACAAGGTCAAGGACGCCGGCGGCGACGTCATCGGCATCGAAGGCGAAGACACCGGCGAATGGGTGCTGGTCGACCTCGGCGACATGATCGTCCACATCATGCAGCCGGCCATCCGCCAGTACTACCGCCTTGAGGAAATCTGGGGCGACAAGCCGGTCAAGCTGGGCGCCGCCAAGCGCAAGGGCACCGTCGAGGCCGCCGAAGCCTCGGTCGTCAAGCCGAAGTCCAAGCACCTGACCAGCACCCAGGAAGCGCCGGAAGTCAAACCGGTCAACGAGCGCAAGCCGGCCGCTAAAAAAGCTGCCGCCAAGTCCGTCTCGCCGGCCAAGGAAATCGCCGCCAAGGGCCCGGCCGCCGCCAAGAAGGTCGCCACCAAGGCTGCGGCGCCGAAGAAGACCGCCGCCACCAAGGCAGTCGGCAAGGTCGTCAAGGTCGCGCCGACCAAGACCGAGGAAGCGGCCGTCAAGGCGCTCAAGGCCCAGCCGCCGAAACGCGCCGCCGCCGTCAAGAAGGCGCCGGCCGACGCCGTGCCGGTCAAGAAGGTCATCAAGCGCACAGTCAAGAAGACCAGCGACACCGACGCCGAGTAAGCGCCGATGCAGCTCATCATCGCTGCGGTCGGCCACAAGATGCCGGCCTGGATCGAGACCGGCTTCGGCGAGTACACCAAGCGCATGCCGCCCGAGCTGCGCATCGTGCTCAAGGAAGTCAAGCCGGTCGAGCGCTCCGGCAGCAAGACCGCCGCCACCGCGATGGCGCTTGAACGCGAGCGCATCGAGGCGGTGCTGCCGAAAGGGGTGCGCATCATCGCCCTCGACGAGCGCGGCAAGGACCTCACCAGCGTCGGCCTGTCGCAGCAGCTCATGCAATGGCAGCAGGACGGGCGCGACACCGCCTTCCTGATCGGCGGGGCCGACGGCCTCGATCCCGAACTCAAGGCCCGCGCCGAAGGCCTGATTCGTATTTCCAGTATGACGCTCCCGCACGGGATCGTGCGTGTTATGCTGGCGGAGCAATTGTATAGGGCGTGGTCGATCACGCAGAATCACCCCTATCATCGCGTCTGATCAACCTGTCTTAATATCCGATGAAGCCGCTCGACAGAAAAATTTACTTGGCATCGAAAAGCCCGCGCCGGCGTGAACTGCTGCGCCAGATCGGCGTGGAGTTCGAGCTGCTCATGTTGCGCAACGATAATGGGCGGGGTCCCGACGTGACCGAGATCGTCCATCCGAACGAAGCGGCCATCGATTATGTGGCCCGCGTGGCCAACGAGAAAGCCGCGTTCGCCTGGAACATGGTGCAGACCCGGCGCCTGTCGCCGCGCCCCGTGCTGGCGGCCGACACCACCGTCACCATCGACGGCGAAATTCTGGGCAAACCGGCCAACACCGCCGAGGCGGTGGCCATGCTGCAAAAACTGTCGGGCC
The DNA here is from genome assembly GCA_039927975.1 of Massilia sp. Lineage (GTDB taxonomy): Bacteria > Pseudomonadota > Gammaproteobacteria > Burkholderiales > Burkholderiaceae_D > JBDSTZ01. The sequence continues at coordinate 6,938 of JBDSTZ010000022.1, forward strand.
AAACCCACCAGGTGCTGACCTGCGTTGCAGTGCACCATACCGACATGGCCGAGCAGGTGACGCAAGTGTCGCTGGTGCGCTTCGGCACCCTGTCGCCAGCCTCGATCGCCGCCTATTGCGCCACCAGCGAACCCTACGACAAGGCCGGCGGCTACGGCATCCAGGGCCTCGCCTCGCTGTTCGTCGCGCATATCGAAGGCAGCCATTCGGGCATCATGGGCCTGCCGCTGTACGAGACGGCCAAGCTGCTGCGCAAGGCCGGGATCCCGCTGCCCTGACCCAGATTGGATGGGCTTGCGGCCACGCCGCACGCCCGCCGCCGCCCGCCCGCTTTTCGCACGCGCATGTTCCACCAAGGCACACCTTGCCCGTGTATCATCGCGCTATGAACGAAGACATCCTCATTAATATCACCCCGCAGGAAACGCGCGTCGCGCTGATCCTGCAAGGCGCCGTGCAGGAATTGCACATCGAACGCACGCTCACGCGCGGCCTGGCCGGCAACGTGTACTCCGGCAAGGTGGTGCGCGTGCTGCCAGGCATGCAATCGGCCTTCATCGACATCGGCCTCGAGCGCGCCGCCTTCCTCCACGTGGCCGACATCTGGGAAGCCCGCACCCACGAAGGCCAGAACATGGCGCCGACGCCGATCGAAAAGATCCTGTTCGACGGCCAGGTATTGACGGTGCAGGTGATCAAGGACCCGATCGGCACCAAGGGCGCGCGCCTGTCGACCCAGATCTCGATCGCCGGCCGCATGCTGGTGTATCTGCCGCAGGACAACCATATCGGCATCTCGCAAAAGATCGAAAAGGAATCCGAGCGCGAACTGCTGCGCAACCGCCTGCAGAGCCTGTTGCCGCCGGAGGAGAAAGGCGGCTACATCGTGCGTACGATGGCCGAGGAAGCCAGCGACACCGACCTCGCCGCCGACGTCGATTACCTGCGCAAGACATGGAGCGCGATCACGCTTGGCGCGCGCACCCGGCCGGCCACCAGCCTGCTCTACCAGGACCTCAACCTGGCCCAGCGCGTGCTGCGCGACTTCGTGCACGACGAGACGGCCAGCATCCAGGTCGATTCGCGCGAGAACTATTTGAAGCTGGTGGAATTCGCCAAGGCTTACACCCCGAGCGAACTGACCCGCCTGCAGCACTACACCGGCGAGCGACCGCTGTTCGACCTGTACGGCGTGGAAGAGGAAATCCTGCGCGCGCTCGGGCGCCGGGTCGATCTCAAGTCGGGCGGCTACCTGATCGTCGACCAGACCGAGGCGATGACGACCATCGACGTCAATACCGGCGGTTTCGTCGGCGGGCGCAATTTTGCCGACACCATCTTCAAGACCAATCTGGAAGCGGCGCATGCGATCGCGCGCCAGCTGCGCCTGCGCAATCTGGGCGGCATCATCATTCTCGACTTCATCGACATGGACAATACCGAGCATCGCAACGCGGTGCTGTCGGAATTGAAGAAGACCTTGTCGCGCGACCGCACAAAGGTATCGGTGAGTAATTTCTCCGCGCTGGGGCTGGTCGAAATGACCCGCAAGCGCACCCGCGAATCGCTCGCGCATATCCTGTGCGAACCCTGCCCGGCCTGCGCCGGCAAGGGCCAGGTCAAGACCTCGCGCACCATCTGCTACGAAATCCTGCGCGAATTGCTGCGCGAGGCGAAGCAGTTCAATCCGCGTGAATTCCGGATCCTGGCGTCGCAGGAAGTGGTCGATCTGTTCCTGGAAGAAGAGTCGCAGCACCTGGCGATGCTGGGCGATTTTATCGGCAAGAAGGTGTCCTTGCAGGTCGAGACGGCATATCACCAGGAGCAGTACGACGTCATTTTGATGTAGAAGTTCTATTCCTCGACGCCGCTCAACTGCGAGTTCGCTACCCGCTCCGCCATGAACGCGGCGAATTCGTCGGCCGGCATCGGCCGCGCGAAATGAAAACCCTGGGCCTCGTCGCAGCGCTGGATATTGAGCAGCTTGAGCGAGCGCTCGTCTTCCACCCCTTCGGCGATCGTCTTCAGATTCAGGCTGCGCGCAATCTGGATAATCGCCCGCACGATCGTCGCGTCGCTCGGATTGTCGGCCATATTGCGCACGAAGGACTGGTCGATCTTCAGCTTGTCGACGGAAAAGCGCTTCAGGTAGGACAGGCTCGAATAACCGGTGCCGAAATCGTCGATCGACAGTTTCACCCCCAGCGCCTTGAGCCGGGCGACCGTCGCCAGCACGTTTTCCGTATCCTGGATGAGGATCGATTCGGTCAGTTCGAGTTCGAGGCAGCCCGGATCGAGCCCGCTTTCAGTCAGCGCCTGCGCGACCTGTTTTTCGATGCCGCCGCGCTGAAACTGGACCGACGACAGATTGACCGCGATAACCAGGCCGGGCAGGCCGGCGTCGCGCCACGCCACCGCCTGGCGGCAGGCTTCGCGGATGACCCAGGCGCCGATCGGCACGATCAGCCCGCACGCTTCGGCGATCGGAATGAAGCGGCCCGGCGGCACCAGCCCGAGCTCGTCATGCTGGAGGCGGATCAAGGCTTCCGCGCCGATCACCGCGCCCGACGCAAGATCGATCTGCGGCTGGTAATGCAGCACGAATTCATCGAATTCAAGCGCGTGGCCGAGATGGGTGCGGATGCGTAAATCCTCACCGGCGTTGATATTCATCTGCTCGGCATAAAAGCGGTAAATGTCGCGCCCGGCCAGCTTGGCCTGGAACAGCGCGGTGCCGGCTTTCTTGAGCAGGGTTTCAAAGTCGTTGCCGTCGTCCGGGTACACTGCAATGCCGATCGAGAACGACGACAGCAGGCTATGGCCGTTGATGCTGTACGGCCTCTTCATGCAGGCGCTGATTTTCTCGGCGACGTCGATCATGCCGTCGAAATCGCGCATGTCCGACAACACCACGAGGAATTCGTCGCCGCCGTGCCGGCTGAGGGTATCGGTAGGATTGATGCATTCGCGCAGGCGCACCGCGATCATTTTCAGCAAATCGTCGCCGAGCAAATGACCGAGCGTGTCGTTGATGGTCTTGAAATCGTCCAGATCGAGAAACAGCAGGGCCGCCTTGGCGCCCGCGCGCTGCGCATACGACATCGCCATCGCCATGTGGTCCTTGGCCATCAGCCGGTTCGGCAGCTTGGTCAGGGCGTCGTGATAGGCGAGAAATTCAATCTGTTCATTGGCTGACTTGCGCTCGGTGATGTCGCGCGTGACCGCCACCACCGAGGTGATGTCGCCACGCGCATTGCGCAGCGGCGAGGCGTGGGTTTCCAGCCAGCGCAGCGTGCCTTTCATGCCGCGTATCCTGTATTCGAGCCGGCCGCTGTCGCCGTGCAGCACGCGCGCATTGAGCCGGCTGAATTGCTCCCGATATTCGGCATCGATAAAGCTGAGCGTTCCGACCCGGTTGGCTTCCTCGATCGAATCGACTTCGAGCATCGCCAGGCCGGCCCGGTTCATCTGGCGCAGCTCGCCATCGGGCCCGATCACCTTCACGCATTCCGGTTCGCATTCGACGATGGTGTGCAGGAATTCGCGCTGTTCCCGCAGCGAATTGACCGCCACCGTTTGCCGGTGCCAGCCGCGGTACAGCAGATGGCTAAGGGCCAGCAGGACGACGATGAACAGCAGCACCAGCCCGCCGGTCATCGCGCTTTCCTGGCGCCATGAGGCGAGGTAATCCGTGGTGGCCAGGCCGACAATGATATACAGCGGGGTGTCGGGGATTTTTCGAAATGCCGTGAAGCGCTCGATGCCGTCGATCGGCGTGGTATTGAAAAAACTGCCTTCAAGGCGCCCTTCCTCAATTACCTGGCGTAATTGCGGCGAGGCGTCGGCATTGCCGGGCGGCGTGGATGCCTCGCGCGGGGTCGGGTAGCGCGCCAGCAGGCCTGTGGTGGCGTCGCGCAGCGATACCGTGCCGGCCCGTCCAATATCGAGTCCGGCAAACGAATCGGTGAAGAACGACAGCGGAATGGCGGTGTAGACGACGCCGCCGAAACTGCCGTCGGGCCGCGATATCCGGCGCCCCACCGGCAGCACCCATTTGCTGTCAATCCGCGAAAACGTCGGCGGCTCGATCGCCATCGCGACACTGGGCGAATCCTTCATGCGCTGGAAGGTCGGACGCTGCGACACGTCGATTTTCTGGTCTTGCCGCACGCCGAGGCCGTAACGCACTATGCCCGCCTCGTCGGCCACCCGCAAGCCGCCCAGTTCAGGCATCTGCGCCTGCCGGTAGGCCAGGAACGCATTCATTTTTTCCGCATTGAAGCTGCCGCTGGCCAGCTCCCACTTGAATTCTTCTTCCACCGACAGCAAGGTCAGTTCGACTTTCTCAAGGGTGCCGGTCAGGCTCTGCTCGAACACCCGGGTCAGGTTCTGGGCGTCGATCCGGGCCCGGTCGCCGTAGTGCCGGTGGCTGTCGTAAATCGACAGGCCGGCCAGCGCGAGTATGCACAGATTGAGCATCAGCACGCACAAGACCAGTCGCCGGGTGAAATGCCCGGGCGCGCTTGCGGCGCTTTCTGCGTTTGTCGACATGACGTTATCCCGGCTCCGTGGACGTTTTGCGTCCTTGTAGTGGTGACAAACAATCGATATTGGGTAATGAACTGGTAGCCACATCCGCGCGTGCCCGGAATTCCCGGTGCGCCAATGCGCCAATGCGCCAATGGGACATAAGCATAACAGAGCTCAATCCGGACATGCCATTTGCATGGAATTGGCAAAACCGAAAGTCAAAAACGCCGCAACAAAAAGATGAGCAAGCAAAATTTGTCCTGAACAAAAACTATCAGGGCTTTGCTCATGTTGACAATAAGGATTTGAACAAACCGTGGGAACTGTTCCACATCCCGGACGGTCCGATAGAGACGGAAGCGCTGAACGCGCGGGACTGGCGCGGTCGGTGCCGCCGGATACCACAGCCCGCTCACTATAAGACCAAGGGAGACGAACATGCAAAACGACATTGTCGAAAGGATCGAAGCGAATCCCAACTACCAGCGCCTGGTGCACGAACGGTCCACCTTCGGCTGGATCCTGGCCTGGCTGATGCTGATTGTCTACTACGGTTTCATCCTGCTGGTGGCCTTCAACCGCGAGCTGCTCAGCACGCCCATCGGCAGCGGCGTGACCACCTGGGGCATGCCGATCGGCCTGTTCGTGATCCTGTTCACCGTCGTGGTGACAGGCATTTACGTGCGCCGCGCCAACAACACCTATGATGCGCTCACCGCCGCCATCAAGCAGGAGGTGGCGCCATGAACCGTTACGCTCTTGCGGGGGCCGACCCAGCCGGTGGCCGCAGCGGTCGTCCAGCCAAGCGGCTCGCCGCGCTGGGCGCGACGCTCGCGCTGGCCGGCGCGCACCTCGCCAGCCATGCGGCCGACGTGCCCGGCCAAACCGTGCGGCAGCCGACCAACTGGACCGCCATCATCATGTTCGCCGTGTTCGTGCTGCTGACGCTCTACATCACCAAATGGGCCGCGGCGCGCACCCGTTCGGCGGCCGACTTCTACAACGCCGGCGGCGGCATCACCGGCTTCCAGAACGGCCTGGCGATCGCCGGCGACTACATGTCGGCCGCCTCCTTCCTCGGCATCTCTGCCGCCGTGTTCGCCAACGGCTACGACGGTCTCATCTATTCGATCGGCTTCCTGGTCGGCTGGCCCGTCATCACCTTCCTGATGGCCGAGCGCTTGCGCAACCTGGGCCGCTTCACCTTCGCCGACGTCGCCGCCTACCGATTCGCGCAAACGCCCATCCGCGCCTTCGCCGCCTCCGGCACCCTGGTGGTGGTGGCGTTCTACCTGATCGCGCAAATGGTCGGCGCCGGCCAGCTCATCAAACTGCTGTTCGGCCTCGACTACTGGATCGCGGTCGTCATCGTCGGCGTGCTGATGATGGTCTACGTGCTGTTCGGCGGCATGACCGCCACCACCTGGGTGCAGATCATCAAGGCCGTCATGCTGCTGGCCGGCGCCACCTTCATGGCCCTGGTGGTCATGCTGCAATTTGGCTTCAGCACCGAGGCGCTGTTCGCCCGCGCGGTCGCGGTGCACACCAAAAAGGCCGCCATCATGGGGCCGGGCACCTTCATCACCGATCCCATCTCGGCCATCTCCTTCGGCATGGCGCTGATGTTCGGCACGGCCGGCCTGCCGCACATCCTGATGCGCTTCTTCACCGTGCCAAGCGCCAAGGAAGCGCGCAAGTCGGTGCTCTGGGCCACCACCTGGATCGCCTATTTCTACATCCTGACCTTCATCATCGGCTTCGGCGCCATCGTGCTGGTGAGTACCAATCCGGCCTTTCTCGACCCGGCCGGCAAAATGCTCGGCGGCACCAACATGGCCGCCATCCACCTGGCCAACGCGGTGGGCGGCAACGTCTTCCTCGGCTTCATCTCGGCGGTCGCCTTCGCCACCATCCTCGCGGTGGTGGCGGGCCTGACGCTGTCGGGCGCCTCGGCCGTGTCGCACGACCTGTACGCGACCGTCTTCAAGAAGGGCAAGGCCACCAGCGCCAGCGAGCTCTACGTTTCGCGCATCACCACCGTGGTGCTGGGGATCGTCGCCGTCGTCCTCGGCATCGTGTTCGAGAAGCAGAACGTCGCCTTCATGGTGTCGCTGGCCTTCGCCATCGCCGCCTCGGCCAACTTCCCGGTGCTGTTCATGTCGGTGCTGTGGAAAGACTGCACGACGCGCGGCGCGACCATCGGCGGCTTCCTCGGGCTCGTCACGGCTTTCGGACTCACGGTCGTGTCCAAGTCGGTGTGGGTCGACGTGCTGGGCCACAAGACGGCGATCTTCCCCTACACCTCGCCCGCCTTGTTTTCAATGATCGTCGGCTTCCTCGGTATCTGGCTGTTCTCCGTACTCGACCACAGCGAACAGGCCAGGCTGGACCGCGCCGGCTACCGCGCCCAGCGGGTGCGCTCGGAGACCGGCATCGGCGCGGTGACGACGGCCGGCCATTAAGCGGACGCTGTCGGTGTGTCGGTGTCGCCGGCGTATGGTGCGGCCAGCAAGGCGTGCGCGGCGCGCCTGAGACGCTCAGACGGCGTGCGGGAAGCGTGCGCGGGGCGGCGGGCCTGAAACGCTCAGCCGGCGCCCGGGAAGCGTGCGCGGCGCGGCGCGCCGAGGATAGCGCGTATGCTGTATTTTTTATCAAGCACGATGGAGCGGCAATGAATATCCTGATGGTCCTCACCTCGCACGATCAACTCGGCGACACCGGCAAGAAAACCGGTTTCTGGCTCGAAGAGTTTGCCGCGCCTTATTACATCTTCAAGGATGCGGGAGCACAGCTGACGCTCGCTTCCCCGCGCGGCGGTCAACCACCGCTGGACCCGAAGAGCGACGAGCCGGACGCGCACACCGAGGCGACGCGGCGTTTCGATCAGGATGCGGAGGCGAAACAGGCGCTCGCCAGCACCGTCAAACTGGCGGACGTGGCGGCGGACGACTTCGACGCCGTCTTCTATCCAGGCGGCCACGGTCCGCTGTGGGATCTGGCGAACGATGCGCAGTCGATCCGGTTGATCGAGTCGATGATTGCCGCGGGCAAGCCGGTCACGGCCGTCTGTCACGCGCCAGGAGTGCTGCGCCACGTCAAGGCGCCAGATGGCGCGCCGCTGGTCAAAGGAAAACGGGTGACGGGCTTTACCAACACCGAAGAGGCGGCAGTCGGGCTGACCGACATCGTGCCTTTCCTGGTCGAGGATGCGCTGGTGGACAACGGCGGCCAGTACAGCAAGGGGCCGGACTGGCAGCCTTACGTGGTCAGTGACGGCAACTTGATCACCGGTCAGAATCCGGCATCGTCGGCGCCGGCCGCTGAGGCGACGTTGCAACTGCTGGCGGCGCAGCCCGCCTGAGCACGAGAGCACGCGAGTAGCGCGTGTGGTGAGCTCGCGCGCTCAGCTCGCCGTGCCAGTCGCCCGGCCAGCTCGCCCGGCTACCCTGCCTATTGCCCGCGTTGACTGAGCGCGTTGATATCGGCGCTCTCGAGCACCCGCTTCGGCGCCCCGTGCCGCGTGGCCGACAGCATCGCCTGGCCGAGCTGGGGCGAACTCAACACCTGATCCGGCAGCATCTTGCGCAGCAAAGGCAGCATAGGCTTGAGCAAGGAATAAAACACGCGGTACGCCGCCGTCTTGGACTTGACGCCGCCCACCGGCTGAATCATCCCCGGCCTGAAAATATAGACGGCGCGAAACGGCAACTGCAGCAGCGCGTTCTCGGTCTTGCCGCGCACGCGCTCCCACATGACGCGGCTCTGCTCGCTGCTATCGGCGCCCGCGCCTGACACATAGATGAACACCATCGACGGATTGCAGCGCGCCAGCACGGTGGCGGCGGCCAGCGTCAGCTCGTACGTCAAATGCGTATATTTTTTCTCCGACATCCCCGACGACGTGACGCCGATGCAGAAATAGCAGGCATCGAAGCCGGTCATGTCTTCCTCGATGGCGCTGTAGTCGAACATGTCGGCGTGCACCAGCTCGCGCAGCTTCTCGTGCGCCAGCCCGGTCGGCGTGCGGCCGATGGTTTTTACCAGCTCCACACGCGGGTCGCTCAGACATTCGCGCAGCACGCTCTGCCCCACCATGCCGGTGGCGCCGAAAATCAATACCTTCACATCTGCCTCGCCCGATGATGATCAAAGCGACATGATACTCGCGGGCGCCACGCCGCCGCTCGCCCCGCACGCATCAATGCCGACACCATCGTCCCGGACGCTGCGCCAGCGCCGTCCCGCACGCTACGCCAGCGCCGCCCCGCACACATCGACACCTGCACGCTCGTCCCCGATGCCGCGCTAGCGCCGCCCCGGAAAGAACAACTGCTCGCCGTCCGGTCTGAACTGCGCGATCAGCCGCTGTCCATCCGCCGCCGTGATCCACTCGATCAGCTTGCGCGCACCCGGATAATTGATCCCCTTGTGCCGCGCCGGATTGACCGCGATGATGCCGTATGGATTCGCCATCCTGGCATCGCCCTCGACCAGCACGGCCAGCCCCGTCTTCGCCTTATAGGTGCTGAAGGTGGCGCGGTCGCTCAGGGTGTACGCCTGCAGCTGCGCCGCCATGTTCAGCACTTCGCCCATGCCCTGCCCGGCCGCCAGGTAGTGTGCCGTCGGCGGCCGCGTACCAGCCAGTTGCCAATAGCGCTGCTCCATCACTTCGGTGCCCGAGCCGTCGCCACGCGAAATGAACGAGGCGCCACTGCCGGCGATCTGGCGAAACGCCGCCACCACATCCTTGCCGCCCTTCACGCCGGCGGGATCCTTGAGCGGCCCTGCCAGCACAAAATCGTTGTACATCACGTCGCGCCGGTCGATGCCGTCGCCGTCCGCGACAAACTTGTCCTCCAGCGCACGCGCGTGCACCAGCGTGACATCGACGTCGCCGTTTTTCGCCAGCGCCAGCGCCTTGCCGGTGCCGACCGCGATCACGTCCACCTTGATGCCGCTGGATTTTTCAAAATACGGCAGCAGATACGTCAGCAATCCCGACGCCTCGGTGCTGGTGGTGGTCGACAGCCGCAGCGCCGGCTCGGCGCGCGCCACGGTCGCAGCCAGCAGCACAGCCAGCACGCCAGCGAAAACACGTTTCATGATGACTCCCCCCGTCGAAAACCCTGCGATACCCGCCATTTCATTTCAAGTCGCCCATCGCGTAGCTTCAGTCGCCGCACGCCGGCCAGCCCGATGAGGTCGCGGTCGTGGCAAGCAACGACGACCGTGCCCCCGGCCGCCGCCAGGTCCGGAATGAGCGCAATCACCTGCTCGCGCGCGGCGCCGTCGAGATTGGCGGTCGGCTCGTCGAGCAGCAGCAGCGCCGGGTCCAGCACCTTGGCGCGGGCCAGCGCCACGCGCTGCTTCTCGCCGCCCGACAACGTGCGCGGATCGCTCGCGGCCAGATGCGCCACGCCGGCCCACGCCATCGCCTCCCCCACCGCGTGCGCAATCTGCGCCTTCGGCACCCCGCGCGCCGCCAGGCCGTAGCCTACGTTGGCCGCCACGCTGGTCGAAAACAGCACCGGCTGCTGATGCACATACACCACCGCCGCGCGCATGGCAGACGGATACGGCGCCAGCGCCACCGCCCGCCCTGCGAAGCTGATCTCGTCCACCTGCGCCGGCTCGAGCCCGGCCAGGATGCGCAGCAGCGAACTCTTGCCCGCGCCATTGACGCCGGTGAGCGCGTACGCGCAGCCGGCGTCGAGGCTCAACTCGTCGATGCGCAGCAGCTCGCGTTCGCCGTAACACTTGCGCAGTCCGCGCACCCGCAACAGCGCGCTCACTGCATGCTCCGCGCACTGTGGGCGTCGCCCTGCAGCAGCATCAGCGCGCCATTCATCAACAGCGCAACCGCTACCAGCACCATCCCCAGCGCGATGCCCTGGGCGAATTCGCCCTTGGCCGTTTCCAGCGCAATGGCGGTCGTCATGGTGCGCGTCTGGCCGGCGATATTACCGCCCACCATCAGCGCGCAACCGACTTCGGAGATCACCCTGCCAAAGCCGCTGATCACCGCCGCCATCACGCCGAAGCGCACCTCGTGCAGCACCGTCGCCATCACCCGCCAGGCGCCGGCGCCGTGCGCGATGGCGGTTTCCGCGTAGCGCAGGTCGGCCGCCTGCACCGCCGCCAGCGTGAACGCCACCAGCACCGGCAGCGCGATCAGCACCTGGCCCGCCACCACGCCGCTCTGGGTGAACAGCCAGCCGAGCGGGCCGGCCGGGCCCTGGCGCGACAACAGCATATACAGCAGCAGGCCAATCAACACCGTCGGCAGCGACAGCGCCACCTGGGCCAGCCAGATCACCAGGCGCCGTCCACGAAAGCGATAGGCCGCCACCGCGTAACCAAGCAGCACCGCCGGCGGCGTCGCCAGCACCAGCGCGAGCACGCTGGTCTTGAGCGACACCCAGACGATGCGCCACAGCGCCGCGTCGCCGGCGAACAGCAGTGCGAAGGCGCCGGCGGTGGCGTCGACCAGCGCCATCAGCGGACGCGCACAACCGGCGCCGCATCGTTCGCGCCGGCCTGATCGCCCGCATCGAACAGCAGCTTGTCGTGCCCGGTCAGCAGCAAGAAATGCTTGCCGGTGCAGCGCGCCAGCAGCGCCATGCCGACCTGTTCGGCCACCATATGCCCCATCTGGGTCGTGCCCGAGCGCGACAGCAAAAATGGAATGCCCATCTGCGCCCCCTTGATCACCATCTCGGACGTCAGCCGCCCGGTGGTATAGAACACCATGTCGGCGCCGCCCATTCCGTGCAGCCACATCAGGCCGGCGATCGCATCGACCGCGTTGTGACGACCGACGTCTTCAATGAAATACAGCAGTTCGCCGTCGCCGGAAAACAGCGCGCAGCCATGCACCGAGCCGGCCTGCTTGTAGATCGACTGCAGGGTGCGGATGGTGTCGACGATGCGGTACACCGTCGCCTGCGACAGGCGCGCGTCGGGCGGCAGGCGGATCTGGTCGACCTCGTCCATCAGTCCGCCGAACACCGAACCCTGGCCACAGCCGGTGGTGACCACCTTCCTGGCGGTGCGCGCGGCGACGTCGGCAATGCCGTGGCGCGTGACCACGGCCACCGCGTCGACCGCCCAGTCGACCTGCACCGAGACGATGTCGTCGACGGCGCCGACCAGCCGCTGGTTGCGCAGATAGCCCAGCGTGAGCGCCTCGGGCGCGCCGCCCAGCGTCATCAGGGTGACCAGCTCGCGCTTGTCGACATACACGGTCAGTGGCCGCTCGGCCGGAATGGCAATGGTCGAGCGGCGCCCGCGTTCATCGACGACCTCGACCTCGTGGGTCAGCGGCGCGCGCGCTTGCGACATTGCTGGCAGTAGTGGATGCATACCCGTGATTGTGCCATGGCGCGCGCGCGACCGGCCGGGCGCACGCAATCGCGCCGCACTGCTCCTCGCGCGGCGCCGATGGGCCAGGTATTGACATTGCGCCCGGCCATCGGCACACTGGTCCGCCGCCGCCGCTGCAATGACGCCGGCCCACACCGCCACCATACCCGGACCAGACGACTCTTCCTGATGGACATCCACGCCATCCTCGCCGCGCTACCAGCGCGCATCAGCGACATACCGCGCCGGCTGGCCGCGCAAACGCCGCACGCCCCCGCCTTGCGCGAAGACGGCCACGACGTCAGCTACGCCGGCCTGGCCGCACTGGTCGACGGCTACGTACCGCTGTTGCGCACGCTCGATGTGCGCGCCGGCGACCGCCTCATGCTGGTCGGTGAAAACTGCGTCGACCAAGTCGCGCTGATCTTTGCCGCCGCCGCCGTCGACGCCTGGGTCGTGGCGGTCAACGCGCGCCTGTCCGGACCTGAAATCGCCACCATCCGCGCCCACTGCGGCGCGCGCCGTGTACTGTACCTGACGCGCCACTCGCCCGACGCCGCCCGTCACGCCGCGCAGGACGGCGCCATCGCCCACGGCACATTGCGCGCCGGCCCGCTCGATACAAGCTGCGCGCCAGAACCCGTCGTCGCCGGCAACAAGCAGGTCGCCGCGCTGGTCTACACCACCGGCACCACCGGCGCCCCGAAAGGCGTGATGCTCAGCCACCGCAACCTGCTCTATATCGCCGCCGTCTCAAGCCGGCTGCGCGGCCTGGTGACCTCCGACCGCGCCTGCGGCGTGCTGCCGATCTCGCACGTCTACGGCCTCGCCTCGGTCATGCTGGGCACCTTGTACAGCGGCGCGTGCCTGCACCTGGCGCCGCGCTTCTCGGCCGCCGAGCTGCTGCGCGCGATCGACAGCGAGGGCCTCACCATCGTCCAGGGCGTGCCGGCGATGTACGCGCGCCTGCTCGAAGCGTGCGAAGGCGGACCCGCGCCGCGCCACCGGCTGCGCTTCATCTACGCCGGCGGTTCACCGCTCGACCCGCAGCTCAAACACGACACCGAAGCCCTGTTCGGCCTGCCCCTGCACAACGGCTACGGCATGACCGAAGCCTCGCCCACCATCAGCCAGACCCGCCTCGACGCGCCGCGCGCCGACACCTCGGTCGGCACCCTGATCCCCGGTGTCGAGGCGCGCATCGCCGACGCTGCCGGCGCCGAAGCGGCGGCCGGCGACACCGGCGAGCTGTGGATACGCGGACCGAATCTGATGCAAGGCTATTACCGCGAGCCGGTCTTGAGCGCCGCCGCGATGCGCCCCGGCGGCTGGCTCAATACGGGCGACCTCGCGCGCCAGGACGCCGACGGCGCGCTGTTCATCGTCGGCCGCACCAAGGACATGATCATCCGCTCGGGCTTCAAGGTCTATCCGCTGGAAGTGGAAACGGTGCTCAACGCGCACCCGGCGGTGGCGCAGTCGGCGGTGGTGGGCCGCCCGGCGGCCGGCGGCAACGAGGAAGTCATCGCCTTTGTCGAGGTGAAGCCGCACGCCGGCGTCGACACGGCCGCGCTGGTCGAATATCTGGCCTGCCAGCTGGCCGCCTACAAGCGGCCGACCGAGATCGTGATCATGGCGGCGCTGCCGGCCGCCGCCACCGGCAAGGTCTTGCGCGGCGAGTTGAAGACGCTGGCCCAGGCAATGCGCGCGGACGAGGACGACGCACCGCTGGCGTGAGCACACACCGGCTGCCAGCTCGTCAGGCGCGCAGCATCGGCGCCAGCGCCTGCCAGACCAGCGGCGCCTGCATCTGATTCATGCAGTTGTGGTGGCCGAGCGGGCACTCGCGCTGGCGGCAAGGCGAGCAATCGAGATGCAGCGAGATCGATGCGGCGAGGTCGGAAAACGGCGGCGCATGGCCGGGATCGGTCGGCCCGTACAGCGCCACCACCGGCCGGTTCAGCGCCGAGGCAATGTGCAGCAGGCCCGAATCGTTGGCCACCACCGCATCGGCCCGCGCGATCAGCGCCAGCGCCTCGCCGAGCTTCGTCACGCCGGCCAGGTTCACCAGTCGCGCGTTACCGGCCAGCGCCAGGATGTCGTCGCCGGCCTGCTTGTCCTTGGGGGACCCGAGCATGGCGATCTGGGTGGCCGGATTGGCAGCCAGCACCGCGCGCGCCAGCTCGGCGAAATGCCGCGCCGGCCAGCGCTTGGCGGCGCCGAACTCGGCGCCCGGGGCAAACACCACCAGCGGGCGTGCGGCGGCGATGCCGAGCCGCGCACCCACTTCGGCGATCTCGCCGGCCGGCACCACCAGGCGCGGACGCGGCACGTCGCCACGCAGCGGCGCGCGCGGATCCTGCGCCAGAGCCGCGTAGAACGCCACCATCGGCCGTGGCGGCGTGTCGTCATGGTGCATGCGGTTGATCAGGCCGTGCCGCATTTCGCCCTTGTAGCCGACCCGCAGCGCGATGCCGGCCAGCGCCGGAATCAGCGCGTACTTGAGCGTATTCGGCAGCACGTATGCGTCGGCGTAGCCGCGCTGGCGCAGCAGCCTGGCGTAGCGCCAGCGTTCGCGCAGTTGCAGCGCGCCGTGGCGGAACGGGGTTTCGAGCACGGTGTCGACTTCGGCCACGGCGCGCCACACCGGTGACACGGCTGGCGGCGCCAGCACGTCGATCGGGCGCTCCGGGTTGGCCCGCTTGAGCAATTGCAGCAGCGGCTGCGCCATCACGGCGTCGCCGATCCAATTGGGCGAGATCACCAGGGTGCGCGGGGTCCCGTTCATGCCGCCGCCTTGGTGAACTGGAGCTGATACAGCTTGGCATACACGCCGCCGGCCGCCAGCAGTTCGGCGTGGCGGCCCGATTCGACGATGCGGCCCTGTTCCAGCACGACGATGCGGTCGGCCCGCTCGACGGTGGAGAGACGGTGCGCGATGACCAGGGTGGTGCGCCCGGCCATCAGGGTGTCGAGCGCGGCCTGCACGGCGCGCTCCGATTCGTTGTCGAGCGCGGAGGTGGCCTCGTCGAGAATCAGGATGGGCGCATCCTTGTAGATCGCCCGCGCGATTGCCACGCGCTGGCGCTGGCCGCCCGACAGGCGCATGCCGTTCTCGCCGATGCGCGTTTCCACGCCCTCCGGCAGGCCGGCCACCACCTCGCTCAAGTGGGCCGCCTTGACGGCCGCCGCCAGCCGCGCCGGATCGATGCGCGCCACGCCATAGGCGATATTGGCGGCCAGCGTATCGTCGAACAGCACCACGTTCTGGCTCACCATCGCCAGCTGCGCGCGCAGGCTGGCCATGCTGATGTCCTCGTAAGGAACGCCGTCGAGCGTGATGCCGCCCGCCTCGGGCGAATAGAAACGCGTCACCAGGTTGACGAAGGTCGACTTGCCGCCGCCCGACATGCCCACCAGCGCCACCGTCTGGCCGGGCTGTATGTCGAGCGAGATGGCGTCAAGCGCCGGCGCCAGGTCCTCGCGGTAGCGGAACAGCACCCGCTCGAAACGCAGGTGGCCGCGCGCGCGCTCGATCACGCGCGTGCCGGTGTCGGCTTCGACCGGCGCGTCGATCATGTCGAACACGGTTTCGGCGGCGGTCAAGCCGCGCTGCATCGGGCCGTTGACTTCGACCAGCGCCTTGAGCGGCTGCAGCAGCATCAGCATCATGGTGATGAAGCCGTTGAATTCACCGACGCTCATGCCGGCCCGGATCGCCAGCACGATCACCACCGACACCGCCAGCGCAGTGGCTGTCTGGGTGATCGGCACGGTGGCGGCGGCGGCCACCGTCATGCGCTGCAGGAAGCCGCGCATCGCGGTCGAGCGCTGCTCGAAACGTTCGCGCTCGTAGCGCTCGCCCGAAAACACCCGGATCACCTGGTGGCCGCGCGCGGCCTCCTCGACCACCTGGGTCATTTCAATCGTCACGCGCTGGTTTTCGCGGTTCAGCCGGCGCAGGCG
>JBDSTZ010000023.1:0-9242 GCA_039927975.1 Massilia sp.
GGACGCGCTGGGCGACGCCCTCGCGGCGGCGCTGACCTTCCACGCCTTCCACGCGCACGCCGCCCGCCTCGGGATGGCCGACATCGCGCAAGCGCTCACCGCGCGGCAGGCGATGATCCGCACCGACGGCGCGGCAATGATGCTTACGCCCACGTATTACGCGTTTCGCATGCACGTGCCGTTCCAGGCCGCGACCACGCTGCCGCTCAGCCTCGCTAACAATCCACAGTACAGCGTGGGCGGCCTCGGCGTGCCGGCGGTGAGCGCCTCGGCTGCGCGCGCAATCGACGGCAAGCTGTATCTGTCGCTGGTCAACGCCGATGCCAGGGAAGCGGCGACGGTTGCCATCGGCGTGAACGGGGCGTCGCTCAAGGCTGCCAGCGGCAGTGTGTTGGCGGCGGCCGGCGCGGACGCGCGCAACAAGGCGGCGACACTGGCGCCGGCGCCGCTGACGGCGCACGCCGAGAACGGCAAGCTGCGCCTGACGCTTCCGCCGAAATCGCTGACCGTGCTGGCGATCGATGAATAATCCCCACGCGTGGCGGCGGAGCGCGGCGCTGCCCGCCCCCGCGCCGAGGCGCAATCCAGGAAAGCCATCCATGAATTCGTTCAAGCGCGCCCTCTTCTGCATCGGTCTGCTGGCGGCGCAGGCTGCCAACGCGGTGACGGCAGTGGCACTCACTGTCGACGCCACCAGGCCGGGCGCGCTCATCAACAAGAACGTCTACGGCCAGTTCGCCGAGCATCTGGGTACCGGCATTTACGGCGGCATGTGGGTCGGGCCCGAGTCCGCCATCCCCAGCGTCAAAGGCTGGCGCAAGGATGTCGTCGACGCGCTCAAGGAGCTGCATGTGCCGGTGGTGCGCTGGCCGGGCGGCTGCTTCGCCGAAGAGTACAACTGGCGCGACGGCATCGGCCCGCGCGACAAGCGTCCGGTGATGGTCAACACCAACTGGGGCGGCGTGCCCGACAACAATGCCGTGGGCACCCACGAATTCTTCGACCTGGTCGAGCTGATCGGCGCCGACGCCTACGTGAACGGCAATATCGGCACCGGCTCGCCGCGCGAGACCGCGCAATGGCTGGAATACATGACCGCCGATGGCGACTCGCCACTGGTGCGCCTGCGCGCGCAAAACGGCCACGCCAAGCCGTTCAAGCTGACCTACTTCGGCATCGGCAACGAGAACTGGGGCTGCGGCGGCAACATGACGCCGGCGTATTTCACCAATCTCTACAACCATCACGCCAGCTTCGTCCCCACCGGCA
Organism: Massilia sp.; assembly: GCA_039927975.1. Taxonomy (GTDB): domain Bacteria; phylum Pseudomonadota; class Gammaproteobacteria; order Burkholderiales; family Burkholderiaceae_D; genus JBDSTZ01. The sequence goes on from JBDSTZ010000023.1 coordinate 1,270, forward strand.
AGCTCGCACCGCAGATCATCGCCGGCGGCGGCCTGGATGGTGACACCGTCTGGACCGATTACCTGAGCCGTAATATCCGCGCGCCCGCCAGCGCCATCAGCGTGCACTATTACACCGTGCCAGGGCGCGGGGGCAAAGACAAGGGCCCCGCCACCGGCTTCGCCGAGGACCAGTGGATGTCGGGGCTGAAGGACGCCTTGCATATGCGCGAACTGCTGGACAAGAATGTCGCCGTGCTCGACCGGAATGACCCGAGCAAGCGCTACACGCTCGCGGTCGACGAATGGGGCACCTGGTACGAGCCGACGCCCGGCAGCCCGGCGCGCTTTCTGCAGCAGCAGAACTCGCTGCGCGACGCGCTGGTGGCCGCGCTGCACTTTCACACCTTCCACGATCACGCCGAGCGCGTCAGCATGGCCAACATCGCCCAGATGGTCAATGTGCTGCAGGCGATGATCCTGACCGATGGCAAGGCGATGCTGCTCACGCCGACCTATCACGCGTTCCGGATGCACGTGCCGTTCCAGGACGCGACTTCGCTGCCTGTCACGCTCGACCGACAACCGCAGTACACCTTGGGCGGCGCGGCCATTCCGGCGCTGAGCGCGTCGGCCGCGCGCGGCAAGGATGGCAAGCTGTATCTCTCGCTCGTCAACACCGATCCAAAGGAAGCGCTCGCGGTGTCGGTCTTGGTGAACGGCGCGGCGGCCACGGGCGCTACCGGCAGCGTGCTGACCGCCCTTGCGATGGACGCGCACAATAGCTTCGCCTCGCCCAAGGCGGTTATGCCGGCGCTGTTCGCGGCGCGCGCCGAGCATGGCAAGTTGTCCATCAGCGTTCCGGCGAAGTCGGTCGTGGTGGTGGCGCTGGGCGAGTAGGTTTCATCGCATCCGCCGAGCCAGGCAGGTGCGGCGCGACTTCCATCGGCAAGCCCGACGGCAGAGCGCCGGGCATGCCGGCCAACGGCGTCACAGCGCCATCTCCGCAAAGCTCGCTTTGCGCGTAAATTCACCTGTCCGCCGCTCGGCTTGACCGGGGCCGGAGGCGCGCATCGTTGTCCCCTACCCGCCACATCGATCATCCTCAGCGCCGGCCGCCCGATGCGTGCAGATCGACTCGCCGCTGCAAAGCCAGCAGAGTTTTCGCGTTCCCCAGCCGCACTGGATGTTTGTAGACTACATGCTACCGGTCAGGCATTTCATCATCCGAAGCCGGCCAAGCGCCGTCGATAAGCACCATGGATAGCTTGAGCGCCATATAAAATATTTCTCCTGCCAAATGGAACTCTCCGTGACATTCCCGCCACAAACTGTCCGAAATGATGAGAGCAGCTGGTCAATTTCGTAATGGCGCAGGATGTACATACATGCACAATGGGGCGTGGCACAAAAATTTTTGTAGTCACATTACATAAAAAATTAGGAGATATCGCATGAGAACAAACACTACCATCAGTGCACTCTTGCTGTTACTGACCTTAGCCGGTTGCGGCGGGAGCGACCCGAGCGCCAGCACCCAGGCCAACGCGTCGGCTGCCCCCACCCTGCTGGCCAAGGCAGGGGCAAAACCTACTTACCCCAGCTACAACACGAGCCCGAAGCCGGCCGATATGACGGGCATGGCCAGCGACGCGGTCGCGCTGGCCACCAGCATCAAGGCGGGCTACAACATCGGCAACACGCTCGAGGCGATCGGCGGGGAGACCAACTGGGGCAATCCGATGATTTCGCTGCAGCAGGTGCAGCTGATCAAGCAAAGCGGCTTCACGGCCGTGCGCTTGCCGACCTCGTGGGACCAGTACGCCAACCAGACGACCGGCAAGATCAGTGATGTCTGGCTGGCCCGCGTGAAACAAGTGGTCCAATACTGCGTCGACAATGGCCTGTATGTGGTCGTCAACATCCACTGGGACGGCGGCTGGCTCGACAACAACATCACCACTGCGGCGCAGGCGGCGACGAACGCCAAGCAAAAGGCCTACTGGGAGCAGATCGCCACCGCGCTGCGCGACTTCGACGAGCACCTGCTGTTCGCCGGTTCCAACGAACCGCCGGTCGACACCGCAGCGAAGATGTCGATCCTGCAGTCCTACCACCAGACCTTCATCAACGCCGTGCGCTCGACCGGTGGCAAGAACGCTTATCGCACCCTGATCGTTCAGGGTCCGGGCACCGACATCGACAAGACCTACAATCTGATGAACACGATGCCGACCGATACCGTCATGCGGCGGATGATGGTGGAAGTGCACCACTACATTCCCTACAATTTCACGATGATGGACGCCGACCAGAGCTGGGGCAACCAGTTCTACTACTGGGGCGCCGGCTACCACTCAAGCACCGACACGGCGCACAATCCAACCTGGGGTGAAGAGGCGGAGCTGACTGCCTACCTCAATAAAATGAAAACCAAGTTCGTCGATAAAGGCTACCCGGTCCTGATCGGCGAGTTCGGGGCGATGCGCCGTTCCGCCCTGACCTCCCCCGCCGATCTGCAACTGCATTTGAATTCGCGCGCCTACTTCCTCAACTATTCAAGCCGGCAAGCGGTGGCGATGGGCATGATGCCCTTCTACTGGGACAACGGCGTGACCGGCAATAACGGCTGGGCCATCTTCAACCGCCAGACCAACACGGTGTTCGACCAGCAGGCGGTCAGCGCCTTGGTAAGGGGTGGCAACGGGCTGGGTCTCTGATCGGGACAGATCGCACCCTGGAAAACTGCGCCAATCCCGAGCGGGATTGGCGTTCAATCTCATGCCCGCCTGCGACAGTGGCGGGCAGTTTTTCCGGCGCCGTGAAATGACTTGCTTGCTCAGGGTGCAGCCGGCATGAAAGTGACAATGACCCGTCCATAGCGGGTGAGCGCCGGACTGCCCTTATCAGTCACCTTGACGATGAAGTGGGCAGTCTCCGGCTTGCTGACCACTGGCGCCTTCCCCGACACCGTATGATGATTTTCCGCGTATCCCAGTTTGACCTCCTCCCTGTAGCTGCCCGCTTCGGGATACTGAAACCACAGGTAGCTCAGGCTATCTCCATCGGGATCTGAGCTGCCGGCTGCGCTCAGCATGAAGTCCTCGCCGGATTTAACGGTCAGCCGTTCGCCAGGGGCGAGCTTGACGACGGGCGGATGATTCGCCTCCTTGTATGGCTTGGTGGTCCAATCCATTCGAGCGGCGAAATCGTTCTGGAAGTCCTTGCGCCAGCGCCAAAGCGTGGTCCTGTACCCGGTGGAGGCCTTATCGTGGGCGCGCACGGTGCGGCCATAGTCGTTGTAGACCATCGGCCGGTAACTATCGACGGCGTTGGTCCAGATGGCATGCGGCTCTTGCAATACAGGTACGTTGCCGGTGAAGCCTTCCGGATTGGTCGTCGCCAGCGCCGGCGTGTAGAACTCGTAACGCCCGCCCCAGCCGCCCCAGTCCGGATGCTCGGGGGCGTTCAGGCCGTTCGGTATCAAGGACAGGAAGGATGGCGTATCGCCCTCAACGCCAAAAGACACATCCGGATACACTGCGCCCAGCGGCCCATGTCCCTGTTGAATATGCGCGGCGATCCAGTTGTTGCTCACCTCCGTGCTGTCGAAGCCCGGCTCGGTCGCGTGCATGCCAGTCCAGGTGCCGTTGCCATACCCGCCCGGGCTGACGATGTAAAACAGATCGGGAAACTTTGTGCGTATCCAGAAACCGGAATCGTCTTGATCGGAGATCGTGTAGACGCGCAACTTGTTCACCAGGCCGGCGGCCTGCTCCGGCGTCCTGTCGTGGCCAATCCGGTACAAGGCCTGAGCGAGCGTATTGGCGCCGCCCCACACCGCAACCCACAGGGGCCGCGCATCAGTTTTCTCCAGGGCCTTGATGATCGCGTCCGATCCCGGCGAGTCCTTGCCGTCGCCGACCCCTTGCATGCCGTACAGTTGCGAGCCTGAGCGCACCACTGCTTTCAGCGCCCCGGCTTTCGGAAAGCCCGGTTCGTGTTTTAGCAGCTGGGGTTGGACCCGGCCGTAGGCGTCGATGATCGCATGGATGGATGCCGGTGCGATACGCGACTTCTGATGCGTAGACGTTGTGGCGACGACCCCTTCGATATCGATTTGGTTCGCGTACACCAGCAAGCGCACGAGTGACTGGCTGTCGTCGGGATCGGCCTCGATGTCGGTGAGCACAATGAGGCGTTGTTTGGGTTCGGCGAGGCTGAGGGCCGGCACGCACGCCAGTAACGCCGCCAACATCGCCGTGGTTGGAAATAATCGCATCATCTCTGTATTGACCTATTCAGCCAATTTAATCGTGGCTCGTTTAATGGTGACGGAACCGGCGTTTGCAAAGAATTGGATACCCAACCCCTTCGCATTCTGAAGGCCAAAAGCAGAACAGGTGAATTCTGTATCTTGACCTGCAACCAAGGCTTTATAGCCAGTCCAGCAATTCCACTCCGAAGCAGTCCAGCCGTCGGTGTAGGTAAAGAACTGCAACAAGCCCGCCATCCCGCCATCGCGATCTGAAACAAACGCCTGATCAAAATTAAGGACCACTTTCAAGGTTGCGCCACTCCAATTCACTGGATTGGCGAAATCATAGCCAACAGCCGCCCCATCTTTATTGAGCGTCACTTGCATATTCGACGCTGAACTGATATCTGTAGCGTCACTATTCACGGTCCAGCTATGTGGTCCAGCCTTCAATGCCACGGCTTTTCCAGCGCCGATCAGGAGTCCATCAAGGAGTTGTGAATCACCCACCGCCGGCGTACTACGGTCAAACAACAGGGCTGGATCAACGCCAATTTCCCAATAGAACGGCAGCATGCCATGTGCAAGCGCCGACTGGGTGACATATTGACCGTAATATGCCCGCGAAGCGCGATGCAGGGGAAGGTCGGCGCAAGGCGGCTGTGTACGCAACATGGCGCCAAACTCGCCCAACACCACTGGAATCCCTTTGTCCGCAAATTTTGTCTTCATTTTAGCAAACTGCGCATCGGTAAAATCCTCTTCCTCCCGCGTCGAGTTGCGATAAGTATCAGTCGTCGAATGGAAGTCTTTACCCCAGTAGCAAAACACCTGCGAATAGTCCGCATCTTCACCCTGGAGTGTAAAACTCCATGGGTAGTAATGAACTTCAGCCATTTGGCGACCCGCTATCGTGTCGGTCGGCAGCGCATCCCAACTATTGGCAGCCAGGTCGATGTCGGTTCTTGGCGCCTGGATCACCAACACGCGATAAGCGTTTTTGCCACCCGTCGAACGAACCGCATTGACAAATGTTTGGTGATAGGTTTGAAGGACGGCTATCGCGGCTGGCGTCTCGGCAGCTGGCTCGTTGGCGCTGGCAAACAAGACATGCTCGTCAAAGTCACGCAGCTGCGTGGCAATTTGCTCCCAGTAGGCTTTCTGCTTGGCGTTGACAGCGTCTTTCTTTTCTTGGGAAAAATTACTCTCCAACCAACCACCATCCCAATGGATATTCACGATGGCGTAGAGTCCGTTATCCACCGCATACTGCACCACTTGCTTCACGCGGTTGAGCCAAACGTCACTAATTTTGCCCGTTGTCTGATCGGCATACTGGTCCCAGGAAACGGGGATCCGAATGGCGTCAAGACCGCTGTCCTTGACCAATTTGACATAGGCGGCTGACACCAGCGGCTGGCCCCAGCACGTCTCTCCGGCTGGGTTGCAACCCCATGCTTCCATGGTGTTTCCAATGTTAGTTCCCAGCTTCATCTTGGCAGCCAGCTGGGTGGCGCTGCTGCCCATGCCAGTCGCATCCGGAGCAATTGGAGCGCTGTTGTAGCTAGGATAAAGTTGCACCGGAGGAGGCGGCGGCGGAGGAGGCGGCGGGACCGGCGTGTTGCAGACGTCGCCGAACACGAGCGGAACCGGCCCCGGTTTCTCTGTCGACTGGCTAAACAGGACGCGGAACGACACAGTCTGGCCAGGATAGATATCGCTGTTGCCGTCGGGCGTCGCCGAGTAGCTCGGCTTGCTGCCCATGAGCGTCCCGCCATAGATCGCATTCACCTGGGCGTCGTCGGCGTAGGTCCAGTCCACCGTCCAGCCGTGGATGGCCGAGCTTCCATTGTTGGTGATTTGCACGTCGGCTGCCCCGCCGCCCCACCAGACGAATTCGGTCAGGACATACTTGCAATCGGCGTTCTTAGGCGGCGGCACATAGACCTGGGGCGTCACCGCGACGTCGCCAGCCGGGTCGATCTTGCCGTAGGCGATGCCGCGTCCGGGGGTGCTCATGTAGACCGTGCCGTAAGTGTTCATGTCGCCGGTGATCCAGCCCATCTGCGGGCCGCCATATTGATGGGCATCGTCGTTGACGCGCACCCAGGTGGCGCCCTGGTCGATCGAGCGCAGCAGGCCGCGCGCGCTGCTCACGACGCCCCACATGTACAGGGTCGGATGGCTGGCGCCCGGCGCCGCCTTGCCGAGCCCTAAAGCCTCGCAGGAGCCGAGCGTGCTCACCTTGGTGAAGGTGGCGCCCGAATTGGTCGAGTGGGCCAGGCCGCCCGCGTTCAGGCATGCCCACAAGTCACCCTCGACGCCCGGGGTGGCGCGCAAGAAAGTCGAGCCGCCGCCGGCCAGCTGGGCAGCGGGGCTGAACGAGACGCCGCCATCGATGCTTGCCAGCAGTTTGCCGGTGTCGCGGTCGTAGACGTAGAACTTGGCCGGGTTGACCGGGTCGGCCACCGGGCGCGCATTGTTGACGGACAGGCCGGCGACCGCGGTCCAGCTGGCGCCGGCATTGGTCGAGCGGTAGGTGGTGGTCGAATTCTCGGGACTATGCAGCAGCACAAGGCCGTCGGCCGACAGGGCCAGATTGCCCTTCGCGGCCATGATGGACGGCGCCTGCTCCCAGCTGTTCCCGCGATTGGTCGAGGTGTACAGCTTGTCTCCCACGCGCGCCATCACCTGTTGGGCCCAGGCGGCAACCGCCAGGCCGGTGGTGGTTCCCATCGCCGGGTTGTGCTGCACGCCGTACTGGTCCGGCGCATCCTGGATGAAGCCGTCATAGTCGCCGAGCACCGATACCAGCGGCCCGTTCGGGATGCTCTCGGCGCCGAAGACGACGGTCTCTTCGATTCCGCGCACGTCGAACTTCCAGCTGCTCCTGGCGGCGTCGATATCGCTCGTCTTGAACAGGCCGTTGCCCGACACCACCCACACGCTCTTCGGATCGAAGGGATCGAACTCGATCGAGGAGGCCCAGTGGATCGCCGACCTGGAGATCCAGTCGATGCCGTTCGCATCGATCGTCATGCCGCGCTCCATCAGGTCGGTCCAGCTGCGGCCGGCGTCGACCGAGGTGAAGATGCGGTCGCCCCAAGTGGGTGCCGGATCCTGCCGCTGCGGCAACCAGGTGTTGACACTCGAGGCGACCAGGTGCTTGGGATTGCTCGGGTCGACGCTGATGCCGCCGAACGCCATGCTTTTGCCGGCCGGCGTCACGTTGGTCCAGACGCCGCCAATGATGTTGTATTCCCAGATCTGGCCCTGGTCCAACGGCTCGCTTGCCGATCCCCCGTGCGGCCCGGCGCCGTTGCCGTAGGTCAGATACAGGCGGCCTTTGGAGGTGAGCGCGGCGCGCTGCGGTATCAGGCCAGCCGGCGCGCCGGCTACGGGGGCGAAGGTGGCGCCGCCATCCTTGCTCAAATATAGGCTGGGGCCAACCGCGCCATACCGCGACACGCCGACGAAGATGCGCTTGGCCGTGCCTTGCGTGACACTGGCGGGATCGAGCAGCACGAAGTTGATACCAACGCCGTTCGGCGTGCCGTTGACGTTGAGCCCGTTGACGCGGCTCCAGGTGGCGCCCGAATCGACGCTTTTGAACAGGCCATTGTTGTGCGTGCCCACGAACAGCACATTGCTCGAACCCGGGTCGACTTGCAGGCGCTCGCCGGTCCCGCGGCCCATGCCGCTGCCAACCTTGAACTGCGCGCTCACGTCGGTGACCG
>JBDSTZ010000024.1:0-12969 GCA_039927975.1 Massilia sp.
TGTATTCTCGGACGGGCCGGGCGCGGCAGGCACGCAAGTCTGGCCGCGCTGCTGCTGCTGTGCAGCGCGCAAGCGGGCCAGGCGTACGCCGGCCGCTCGGGGCCAGCTGTCGCCCGCTCGGCCGAACCAGCGCCGCCGCTGGTCATCAGCGCCTGGACCCATGAGGATCCGCTGACCCCCGAGTTCGCCGCCATCAAGCGCACTGCCGATGCCTTCAACCGGCGCCAGCGCCTGTACCGGGTTGAATTCGTGTCCTCGCTGCGCAAGGATTACGCCACCTGGGTCCACAGCGAGGCGGCCAACGGTACCTTGCCATGCCTGCTCGATTTCGATGGTCCCTTCCTGGCCGAATTCGCCTGGCCGCAGTACTTCCTGCCGATCGATCAATTTGTCCCGCCGCAGATGCTCGACGATTTCCTGCCCTCGATCGTGGCGCAGGGAAGCTACCAGGGCCGCCTCTACAGCCTGGCGCAATTCGATTCCGGCATCGTCTTATGGGGCAACTTGCGCTATTTGCGTGAGGCCGGCGCCCGCATCCCGACCTTGCAGGCGCCCTGGAACCTGGCCGAGTTCGAACAAACGCTGGCCCGGCTGGCGGCCAACAAGGCCTTGAAATATCCCATCAATTTCTCGTTCTACAATGGCCGCGCCGATGAGTTTTTTACCTACGGCTACGCGCCCATTCTGCAGAGCTTCGGCGGCGACTTGATCGACCGCGGGCGCGCGGGGCTGGCCAGTGGCGTGCTCGACGGTCCGCGCTCGGTCGACGCGGTCAAGCATGTCGAGCGCTGGATCGCCAAGGGCTGGACCCGCAAAGTGGACGGGCCGAAGGATTTTGCGGAGGGAAAGGCCGCGCTGGCCTGGAGCGGCCACTGGAAATACCGCGTGGCGCACGCGGCCCTGGGCCCGGACCTCGTGGCGATGCCCTTGCCCGATTTTGGACACGGCATCAAGACCGGCATGGGCTCATGGGCCTGGGCCATTTCGACCACCTGCCAGGCGCCCGAAGGGGCGTGGGCCTTTCTGTCCGACCTGCTCTCGACCGAAGAGATCTTGCGCATGACGAATCTGAACGGTGCCGTGCCGGCGCGCCGTTCGGCCCTGCGGCAGTCGGCCCTGTATGGCCCGCGCGGGCCCTTGCGGGTGCTGGCGCGGCAGCTGGAACTGGCGGGCGTGCCGCGTCCCACGACGCCGGCCTACGGTACCGTCAGCAATGCGTTTCGCGTCGCGGTCGACAACATCATCAACGGCGGCGATACCCAGTCCGAGCTCAACAAGGCGGCGGCGACCATCGATCGGCAGATCGCCGCCCACCACGGGTATCCTTATCCATGACGCCGCCGCGCACCCGGCAGCCCGGCACCAACCCTGCGGGAGCCGCATGATGAGACTGGGCATCAAGCGCAAGCTGCTGTTGGTGCTGGTCGGGGTGCTGCTGCTCACCACCTCGCTCGACGCCCTGCTGGCTTCGTATTACACCGACCGGCAAAACCAGGCGTCCGCGTTCGTCGCCCTCAATCGTTCCTTGCTCGCATGGCATGACGATTTGCAGGCGATGACCCGGCGCCTGCGCGGCGCGGCGCTGGCGACGGTCGGCGATACGGTGGTGTTGAACCAGCTGACCGAACTCGTGTCGCTCCAGTTCAGTACCGCCGAAGGGGGGCCGCGCCCGGCCAACGACGCCATTGCGATGGCGCGCAGTTTGTCGTACGCCAAGGCGGTCTCGCTCAATCGCCTGTATCTGGCGCTGCGCACCAGCGGCTTTTCGCGCATCGCGGTCTATACCGGCGGCACGCTCAGTCACGCCGTATCAAGCGCCGAGGCCGGCATGATGATTCAACGCGGAACCGGCAATCCGGTCTGGGTCACGACGCGGGCGAGGGCGGACGGCAATTTGGAGTTGCAAAACTGGCCCAGCTGGCAGGAAGCGCCGCCGGCGGCCGGCGCCGCGCTCACGGTGGCGGCGCCGGCGCGGCCGACGGTGGACGTGGCCTTCCCTTCGCCCGACCTGGCCGCCATCGACATCATCGTGCCGGTGCAAGGCGTGTTTGAAGAGTATCAAAGTGACTTCATTCCACCCAAGTATCGCCTGGTGACCAGGCTGGCGATCGCCGACCCGGCGCGCACCGGCGACGACGGCGTTCGCAGCGGCAAACGGCACACCGCCGCCACCCTGGTCTTTAGCAGGCTCATCGACCGGGCCGCGCTCGACGCGGTGGCGGCCAAGACCGGCTTGTCGCCGGTCCTGCTGTCGCCCGACGGCCGCCACCGGCAGCGCTTGGACGAGGCGGCCGTGACGCCCGATGCGCTGCTGCGCCAGGCGCAAGACCTGGCCCCCCAGGAAGTGGCGGCGGACCGGCGGCGCACGGTGGCCGCCAGCAGCGGCGCGCTCTACGAGGCGCTATTGCCGTGGCAATACGAGCAGCGCACGCGCATGATCCTCGGCTTGAGCTCGTCGCGCGCGAGCACCCTGTCCAACATCCGCCAAACGGTCACCGCGATCTTGCTGGCGTCCGGCCTGATCCTGGTGCTCAGCTTCACCGTCGGCATCTATTGGGTGGGCCGCTTTATCGACCCGATCGTCGCCCTGACCAACGCGGTGAAACAGATCGGCAAGAAGCGCCGGCAGCCAGGCCCCGCGCTTGACCCGGGCGGCGCGGCGCCCGGCAGGTTTCAGTTCATCGCCGTCGAGGCGCCCGACGAAATCGGCGAACTCAGTTCCGCCTTCAACGTCATGACCGACGAGCTGCGCCGCGCGTTTGAAACGCTGGAGCAGCGGGTGCAATCGCGCACGGCCGAACTGCGCCAGCAGACGCGCTACCTGCGCACCCTGATCGATACGCTGCCGCTGTGGGTCTGGCTCAAGGATACCGAGCGGCGTTACCTGACCGCCAACCAGGCCACCGCCGCCGCGTGCGGCCACCAGGTCGATGAGATGGTCGGCAAGTCCGACCAGCAACTGTGGCCGCCCGCGCTGGCCGAGCGTTACCTCGCCGACGACCAGCAAGTCATCGATACGCGCGCGCGCACCACGGTCGAACAAGGCATCGCCGGCGCCGACGGGGTGGTCTGGATGGAAACCTATCGTGCGCCGGTGCTCGACGAGGACGGTACCCTGCTCGGCATGGTGGGAGCGGCGCGCAACATCAGCGAGCGCAAGGCGGCCGAAGCGGCGCGCGAGGCGGCACTGGCCGAGGCGGTCCTGCTGGCGCGCCAGCGCAGCGATTTTCTGGCGCAGATGAGCCACGAATTGCGCACCCCGCTCAACGCCATCATGGGTTACGCCCAGTTGCTGCGGCGCGACACCCACCAGACGGCCGAGCGCCAGGAAAGCGGGCTGGCCACCATTTACGCCAGCAGCCAGCATTTGCTCACCCTGATCAACGACATTCTCGACCTGGCGCGGGTCGAGGCCGGCAAGCTGGTGCTGCATCCGGTTCCCGTCCAGCTCGGTTCGTTCCTGCGCGTGGTGGCCGACATCATGCGCGTCAAGGCGGAAGAGAAGAGCTTGTTTTTCAGTTACGAGGCCAGCGCCGACGTACCGGCCGCGGTGACGGTCGACGACAAGCGCCTGCGCCAGGTGCTGCTCAACCTGCTGGGCAACGCCGTCAAGTTCACCGACCGTGGCGCGGTGTCCTTGCGCCTGCTGCCAGCGCCGCGCGGGCGCGATACGCCGGCGCCGGCCGAGCGCGGCGGCGAAGGCGCGACCCGGCTGCGATTCGAGGTGGCCGACAGCGGCATCGGCATGAGCGCCGAACAGATCGGCCGCATCTTCAAGCCCTTTGAGCAAGTCGCCGAGCCGCAGCGGCGCGAAGGTGGCACCGGCCTGGGGCTGGCGATCAGTCAGCAACTTATCCATTTGATGGGCAGCAACATCGAAGTCGCCAGCCAGGTCGGCGAGGGCAGCCTGTTCTGGTTTGAACTGACCTTGCCGGTTGCCACCGTCACGCTGGCCGTCCTGCCCGAACTGCGCACCATCGTCGGTTACGAAGGCGAGATCAGGCGCTTGCTGATCGTTGACGACGTGCCGCAAAATCGCGTGATGTTGATGGATATCCTGCAAGCGCTGGGATTCGTCGTCGCCGACGCCCGCAACGGCCAGGAGTGCCTTGCCTTGCTCGACAGCTTCAAACCCGATCTGATCGTGATGGACGTCATGATGCCGGTGATGGACGGGCACGAGGCGACCCGCCGGATCCGCCAGTTGCCGGCATGGGGCCAGGTCCCGATCATCAGCGTCAGCGCCAGCGCCACCCACGACGACGAATTGACATGCTATGCGGCCGGCGCCAACGCCTTTCTGCCCAAGCCGATCGAGCACGACAGCTTGCTCGCTGCGATAGGCCGCGCGCTGTCGCTGCGCTGGATCAGCGCGCAAGCGCCGCCCGCGGAACTCGACCCTCGGCAGGAGGATCCGGTCGATCTGGTCATTCCGCCGGCGGCCGAGATCGATGCGCTGTACCACTTGGTCCGGTTGGGGAATATGCAAAAAATTGCCGAACGGGCCGCCCACCTGCAAGCGCTCGATCCGGCTTACGCGCCGTTCGCCAAGCGTTTGCACGCGCTGGCGCAGGGCTACCAGTCGAAGGCGCTGGCCGCCTTCGTGGCGCGCCACCGGCGCGGGCATGAGGCGCCGCCGGTCCTTGATGCGCCGGTGTGAGAGGCTCCCAGCGAGTCGCGCAAGGACGCCACCGTGCCGAGCACCTCAACCGCGCCGATCGCACCAGGCACCAGCGCCACAACGTCGATCTCGGGCACCGTCACGCTGGCCCCGGTTAGCGCGTCCACCGCGATCTACGTTTCGGCCAAGCTGAGTTTTGCGCTTGCAGCGTTGTGCTCCGCACCATGTTTGGGCTGTCGTTGTTGCTGTGCCCCTTTGCGCAGACCTGCTTCGCTTCCGTAGACAAACGCTTCACACGCCCGGTTGACCACATCGTTAAGCGAGACCCGTTCTCGGATCGCACGCAGACTCAAATCGCGATGCAATGTCGGTGAAACGCGAACATTGAATTGGCCTTTCAGCGTCCTTTGCGGCGTTCGACCCAAGGTAGCGCAAGTGTCGATATAGTCATCGACGGCCGCTTCGAATTCCTTCTGTAACTCGGAAATTTGGGAAGCTTCATAGGTCACCAAATCGGTGATGAGCAGGATTTCCCCGCGACAAACGCCGCGCTCCATGTCCAGCTCCGCGCTACCTTCGTAGCCTTTGTATTTCAGAATATCCATGCCAGCTCCTAGAAAAAACCGAGCGCGAGAAGATGTTCAACGACGTCGCACACGCATGCCCTGTCCAAATTCGGCGAGGGGTGCGGTTCATGTCAGATGATCAAATCGCGGTAAGCCTCGTGATAAAACTTTCTTCGTGATCCGGCGCCCTTGGTGAGGACGTATCCCATGTGCTCCAGAACAGTCTTGAGCGCTTCCCATTTCAGGTCCGAAGGCGGTGGTGTCGCGCTCAGTCTTGCTAATGCCTTACGAAATTTTGTCATGGGACTCCCCGTTTCGCACCTATATTGTGACTGAAATCCAGTTACGATTTTGAGGTTGGCCAAACCGGAGGTGCTAGATTGCCGCAAGTAGCTGGCGATGGCCGAAATCGCGGGCCATCAGACCGATGCCGGCTTCGCCCCGCCGTGCCGCCATTCCGCCATCGCCTATTGCTCCTCCACGGAACGCATCATCGGCCCCGATCGACTAAGATGGCGTGCATCCGAATTGTTGATTGGAGCCGGCAATATGCAAGAGCAAGCAATAGACCCCACCGCAGCCCGGATCGTCACCGGCAGCGAAGGGCTGGAAGAGGGCAGCACCGACATCGAGGTCGACGGTCAGGCGGTCCCGCTCTATTGGGCACGGCCGGCCGGGCAGTCCAATCCGCCGGTCCTGTTGGTCATCTCCGAAATCTTCGGCGTGCACCGCTACATCGCCGATGTCGCGCGCCGCTACGCGCATCAAGGCTATCTGGCCGTCGCGCCGTCGCTGTTTGTACGCCAGGGCGACCCGGGCAAAATCGCCAACATCACCCGCATCCTCAACGAGATCGTCGCCATCACCCCCGACGCCCAGGTGATGGCCGACCTTGACGCCTGCGTGGCCTGGGCCGGCCGGCAGGGCGGCGACACCGCGCGGCTTGGCATCACCGGCTGGTGCTGGGGCGGGCGCATCGCCTGGCTGTACGCGGCCCACAACCCGTCGGTCAAGGCCGGCGTCGCCTGGTACGGCAAGCTGGTGGGGCAGACGACGCCAATCAAGCCGCGCAACCCGGTCCACATCGCCGACACGCTGACCGTGCCGGTGCTCGGCCTGTACGGCGCGCGCGACGATGGCATTCCCATGGCGACCATCAGTTCGATGGAAGCCGGTCTTGCGCGCGGCGCCAGCGGTTCGTCCTTCGTGATCTATCCGCACGCCGGCCACGCCTTCCACGCCGACTACCGTCCCAGCTACGTGCCGCAGGCCGCGGCCGACGGCTTTGCGCGCTCGCTGGAGTGGCTCAAGTCGCACGGCGCCGCTTGAAGTGATGCCACGCGCCTCGTGTAGCGGTACAATGTCCGGCTTGCGGTAATCGCAAGACCCGAACAAGAGGCTTCAAAATCGACCCGATTCTCCTATCCATTCTGCTGGCGACCACCATCGCGGGCGTTGTCAGCATCTCCGCCGCTGCGGTGTTTTCGTTTACGCTGCTGTCGAAGATGGTCGAGCGCATGGTCAGCCTGTCGGTGGGGATCATGCTTTCCACGTCCCTGCTGCACGCGCTGCCGGAGGCGTTCGAATCGAAGGCCGACCCGCGCAGCCTGTTCGCCACCTTGCTGGCCGGGCTGCTGTGCTTTTTCATGCTGGAGAAATTCGCGATCCTGCGCCACTCGCACCACCACGAGGGCGACGGCCACCATCACGCCCACGGCCACGACGCGCGCGAGGCCGGCAAGTCGGGCTGGATGATCCTGGTCGGCGACGGCATGCACAACTTCACCGACGGCATCCTGATCGCCGCGGCCTTCCTCGCCAATCCGCAGCTGGGGATCGTCACCGGCCTGGCCATCATCGCGCATGAAATCCCGCAGGAGATCGGCGACTTCATCGTGCTGCTCAACGCCGGCTTCACGCGCGCGAGGGCGTATTTATTCAATCTGCTGTGCAGCCTGATGGCGGTCGCCGGCGGCTTGCTGGGCTACTTCATGCTCGATCGGGCCAGCGGCCTGATTCCCTATGTGCTGGTGTTCGCCTCGTCGGGCTTTATCTACATCGCGGTGAGCGACCTGATGCCGCAGATGCAGCGCCGCGCCACGGTGCGCGAGTCGGTGCCGCAGGTGATTTTGATCGCGCTGGGGGTGGTCATGGTGCTGTTCCTGACCCACGAACGGTAATAAAAAAGGGCGGCATCAACGCCGCCCTGCTTGTCTCGCCAGCTCCCCGCTCCTGGCCGTGATCAGGCGCCCGTCGCCACCGGCCGCGCCGCATCGGCGCACCACTCGCTCCACGATCCCGGATACAGCACTGCGCCCGGCATGCCCGCCACTTCGAGCGCCAGCAGGTTGTGGCAAGCCGTCACGCCCGACCCGCATTGCATGATCGCCTTGGCCGGCTCGACGCCGAGCGCGGCGAAATCAGCCTTTAATTGGGCCGCATCCTTGAAGCGTCCGTCGGCCGCCAGGTTGTCCTTGAAGAAGCGGTTCTTCGCGCCCGGAATATGCCCGCCGACCGGATCGATGGTCTCGTTCTCGCCGCGAAAGCGGTCCGCCGCGCGCGCGTCGACCACGGTGCGTTCGGCGCTCGCCAGGTTGGCCACCACGTCCTCCACCGATGCCGTCGATACCAGCGACGCATGTTCATTGATCGCACCGCGCTTCGGCGACGCCACCTCGGTCGTCAACGGCAGCGACTGCGCCTGCCATGCGGCCAGCCCGCCGTCGAGCACCGCCACGCCGGCGTGGCCGACCCAGCGCAGCAGCCACCACAAACGCGCGGCGAACATGCCGCCATGCGCGTCGTAGGCCACCACCTGGCTGTCGTCGTCGATGCCAAGCGCGCGCAAGGACTCGATCAGGGCCGCGCGCTCGGGCAGCGGATGGCGGCCGCGAAACACGCCGTCGGCGCCGCGCTTGGCGCCCGACAGCGCGGTCTCGATGTCGGCAAACACCGCGTTGGGGATATGCCCGGCGGCGTAGGCGTCGCGCCCGGCGGCCAGGTTCATCAGGTCATGCCGGCAGTCGACGATGACGACACTGCTGTCGTTCAGATGGGCCGCCAGCTCGCTGGCGCTGATCAGGGTGGTGTGCATGGGCAGGTTCCTCAGGTTTCACTTGCGATCGGATCGGTTTTTTCGATGGCGGCGCCGCGCTCGGTCTTGCTGGTATTGTAGAACGTGACGGCGATGCCCGACGCCAGAATCACGCCCATGCCGAGCCAGACATGCCAGTCGAAGCGGTCGCCCCACAGCAGCGCGCCCCACAGGCTGGCGAAGATGATGCCGGTGTACTGCAGGTTGGCCACCACCAGCGTCCTGCCGGTGCGGTAGGCGCGCGTCATGGCCAGCTGGGCGATCGCGCCGGTCACGCCCATCCCCAGCAGCAGGGCGCCGCCGCGCAGGTCGAGGCGGTGCCAGGTGTCGATGGCGGGATCGGTGGCGGTGAGCGCGCTGCCGGCCAGGCCGGTCAACAGGTTGACGCAGGAAAAATAGAACACGACGCGGTTTTCAGGCTCGCCCAGCTGGCCGAGTTTGCGCACCTGCAGGTAGGCCAGGCCGGACACCATGCCCGAGATCAGGGTCGTCACGCCGCCCAGCCACTGCGACGATTCGAAGGCCGGCCGCAGCACCAGCGTGACGCCGACGAAGCTGAGCGCGATGGCGCCCACCAGCGGCCATTCGACGCGGTGCTTGTTGTGCCACCAGCCGGCGCAGAACAGGAACAGCGCCATCCAGATCGGCGCCATGTAATTGAGGGTGACGGCGGTCGCCAGCGGCAGCTGGCTGATGCCGAAGAACCACAGCCACAGCGAGACCACGCCGACCATCCCGCGCGTGGCGTGGGCCTTGATGTGCGGGGTGCGCAGGCTGCCGCCCTGGACCGCGACCAGCAGCGCGACCACGATCACGCCGACCAGCCCGCGGTACATCACGATCTCGGAGGTGGAGTAGGTGGCCGATGCCAGCTTTACGCACACGCCCATGATGGCGAACATAAAGCTGGCAAACAGCATCCACGCCGAGGCCATGACGGCTACCTCCCCAGGTCGAGGTTACTGCGGTACCACTCGTGAAAGTGCTGCATGCCGTCTTCCATCGGCGACTGGTAGGGCCCCACTTCGTTGACCCCGCGCGCCAGCAGGATCTTGCGGCCGGCGTCCATCCGCATGGCGATCTCGTCGTCCTCGACGCAGGTCTCCATGTAGGCGGCCCGCTCGGCCTCGATGAATTCGCGCTCGAACAGCACGATCTCCTCGGGGTAGTAGAACTCGACCACGTTGCGGGTCTTTTGCGGGCCGTCCGGCCACAGGGTCGAGACGATCAGCACGTGCGGATACCACTCGACCATGATGTTCGGGTACAGGGTGAACCAGATCGCGCCGTACGGCGGCGGGGTGCCGCCCCTGAACTTGAGCACTTGCTCCTGCCAGCGCTGGTAGATCGGCGAGCCGGATTTTTGCAGGCCGCGATTGACGCCGACCGTCTGCACGCTGTAGTCGCGGCCGAATTCCCAGCGCAGGTCGTCGCAGCTGACAAAGCCGCCCAAGCCCGCGTGGAAAGGCTCGACGTGGTAATCCTCCAGGTAGACTTCGATGAAGGTCTTCCAGTTGTAATTACAGGTCTGCACTTCGACATGGTCGAACATATAGCCCGAAAAATCGAAGTCCTTCGTCACCGACAGCTTGGCCAGCTTGTCCATCACGTCGTAGCCGTTCTGCTCGAACAGCAGGCCGTTCCAGTTCTGCAGCGGGGTTGTCGACAGATGCAGGCACGGCGTCTCGGGAAAATGCGGCGCGCCGATCAGTTCACCCTTGAGATCATAGGTCCAGCGGTGCAGGGGGCAGACGATGTTGCTGGCATTGCCGCGCCCATTGAACATGAGCGCCTGGCGGTGACGGCAGACGTTCGACAGCACTTCGATGCCCTGCGCGTTACGCACCAGCATGCGGCCCTCGTGTTCGGACGCGAGGGTGGCAAAGTCGCCCACTTCGGGCACCATCAGTTCATGGCCGACATAGCGCGGGCCGTTCCTGAACAACTGCTGCATTTCGCGCTGCAGCAGCGCATCGTCAAAATAGACATCTACCGGAAGCTGCGCGCACGAGCGCGCCAGCTTGGCGTGGGTAGCCAGATCGGACATCCCAACCCCCCTTTAATGTGATCATGCCAAAGAAGAGAAAGAATCCAAAGACCAGTATTTTGGAAGCGGAATACGGTATTTCGGACAGAACCGGAGATTATACCGCGTAACAGGCTCTACAGTCTCGGTCCCGCGCGAGCTTGTGGCCCTTTCCGGACCGGGTCTTGCCGATGAGGCATCGTTTCCATGGTTTTACATGCAATTGCGATAAAATGTCGGCTTGCCGGGACGCCGGCGCGGACGAACCGCCGCCGGGAACGGGGAGGATTGTTCTAGAATATGGGATTAGAGTGACGCGCCGCCCACAAGTTGCGCGTGACCGTCAAACATGAAGTGCATGAAGTGTCTATGTCAAAGAAATTAACAGCGGAAATTGCTGCCGCGGCGGCGCCCGAATCGTTCGAGCAAGCCATGGCCGAACTGGCGCAACTCGTCACGCAGATGGAATCGGGCCAGTTGCCGCTGGAAGCGTCGGTGGCCGCCTACGCGCGCGGCGCCGAGCTGATCAAGTATTGCGCCGCCCAGCTCGAAAAAGTCGAGTCGCAAGTCAAGGTGCTCGAAGGCGACATGCTCAAACCGTTCGCGGTCGAAGGCCTCGGCGAGGACGCCCAATGAGCCGCGAACTGGGCTTCGCCGACTGGATGACGTCGGTCCAGGCCGGCGTCGAGGAAGTGCTCGGCGCGATGCTGCCGCCGGCCGACAGTGAGCCGCGCAAGCTGCACGCGGCGATGCGCTACACGGTGCTCGGCGGTGGCAAGCGGGTGCGCCCGCTGCTGGTGTTCGCCGCCGGCGACCTGTTCGGCGCCGAAGCGTCGGCGCTGGCGCGCGCCGCCGCCGCGCTCGAAATGATCCACGCCTATTCGCTGGTGCACGACGACATGCCCTGCATGGACGACGACGCCCTGCGGCGCGGCAAACCGACCGTGCACATCGCCTACGACGAGGCGACCGCGCTGCTGGTCGGCGACGCGCTGCAGGCGCAAGCCTTCCGCGTGCTGGCCGAGGCCGACAACATCGCGCCCGAGCGCCTGGTTTCCATGCTGCGTCTGCTGGCCGAGGCGGCCGGCCCGGCCGGCATGTGCGGCGGCCAGGCGATCGACCTTGACAGCGTGGGCCTGACCCTCACGCTCGAACAGCTCGAACGCATGCATCAACTGAAAACCGGCGCCCTGCTGCGCGCCAGCGTGGTGCTCGGCGCCCTGTGCGCGACAGCGCTGTCGGGCTTTGAGCAGGCCGCCCTCGACGCCTACGCCAGGGCGGTCGGGCTGGCCTTCCAGGTGGTCGACGACGTGCTCGACGCCACCGCCGATTCGGCCACGCTGGGCAAGACCGCCGGCAAGGACGCGGCGGCCAACAAGCCGACCTACGTCTCGATTCTTGGCCTGGAAGCGTCCAGGGTGTTGGCGGAAAAACTGCGGTGCGACGCGCATGAAGCGCTGGCGCCGTTCGGACACAAGGCACAGCGGCTGCGCGAACTCGCGGACCTCATCGTGCAGCGGAAAGCCTAAATGAACCTGCATACCAACCTGCTCCACACCATCGACGAACCGGCCGCGCTGCGCAAGCTCGCGCGCACCCAGTTGACGCCACTGGCGGCCGAACTGCGCCAGTATCTGCTCGACTCGGTCTCCAAGACCGGCGGCCACCTGTCGTCGAACCTCGGCACGGTCGAACTGACGATCGCCCTCCATTACGTGTTCAACACGCCGCACGACCGCATCGTGTGGGACGTCGGCCACCAGACCTATTCGCACAAGATCCTCACCGGCCGGCGCGAGCGCATGCACACGCTGCGCCAGTTCGGCGGCGTCTCCGGCTTCCCCAAGCGCGACGAAAGCGAGTACGACACCTTCGGCACGGCGCACTCGTCGACCTCGATTTCCGCCGCGCTGGGCATGGCGCAGGCGGCCAAGATCAAGGGCGAGTCGCGTCACGCGATCGCGGTGATCGGCGACGGTTCGATGACCGCCGGGATGGCCTTCGAGGCGCTCAACAACGCCGGCGTGCAGGAAGACATCAAGCTGCTGGTGATTTTGAACGACAACGACATGTCGATCTCGCCGCCGGTGGGCGCGCTGAACCGCTACCTGGCGCGGCTGATGTCGGGCCAGTTCTACGCGGCCGCCAAGAACGTCGGCAAGTCGGTGCTGCCCGGCCCGGTGCTGGAACTGGCCAAGCGCTTCGAGGAGCACGCCAAGGGCATGGTGGTGCCGGCCACGATGTTCGAGGAATTCGGCTTCAACTACATCGGCCCGATCGACGGCCACGACCTCGACTCGCTGATTCCGACGCTGCAGAACCTGAAGCAGTTGAAGGGCCCGCAGTTCCTGCACGTGGTCACCAAGAAGGGCCAGGGCTACAAGCTGGCCGAGGCCGAGCCGGTGCTGTACCACGGCACCCCGAAATTCAACCCGGCCGAGGGCATCAAGCCGGCCGCCGCCGGCAAGATCACCTACACCGAGGTGTTCGGCAACTGGTTGTGCGACATGGCGGCGCACGACAAGCGCCTGGTCGGCATCACGCCGGCGATGCGCGAAGGCTCGGGCATGGTCAAGTTCGAGGAGCAATTCCCGGACCGCTACTTCGACGTCGGCATCGCCGAGCAGCACGCGGTGACCTTCGCCGCCGGCATGGCGTGCGA
>JBDSTZ010000025.1:0-15436 GCA_039927975.1 Massilia sp.
TGGCCTGGAGCCTGCTGTACCCGGACCGGCTGCGCCACTGCCTAGTGATCGCTTCCACGCCCAGGCTCTCGGCGCAGAACATCGCGTTCAACGACGTGGCGCGCCAGGCCATCCTGGCCGACCCGGACTTCCATGGCGGCGACTACTATGCGCACAGCGTGGTGCCGAGGAACGGGCTGCGGGTGGCGCGCATGGTGGGCCACATCACCTACCTGTCGGACGACGACATGGCCGAGAAATTCGGCCGCGATCTGCGCAACGGCGGTTACCAGTTCAGCTTCGGCGTCGATTTCGAGATCGAATCCTATCTGCGCTATCAGGGCTTGAAGTTTTCCGAATACTTCGATGCCAACACCTATCTGCTGATCACCAAGGCGCTCGATTATTTCGACCCGGCCGGTCCCTTCGACGGCGACCTGACGCGCGCGCTGGCCAACACCGAGGCCGAGTTCTTCATCGCCTCGTTCACCACCGACTGGCGCTTCTCGCCCGAGCGCAGCCGCGAGATCGTCGAGGCGCTGGTGTCGAACCGGCGCCGCGTCTCCTACGCCGAGATCGACGCGCCGCACGGCCACGACGCCTTCCTGCTGGAAGACCCGCGCTACATGAACATGATGCGCGTGTGGTACCAGAAAATCTGGGACAAGATCGCAGCCGGGGAGGGCGCATGAATTTCGAACAACTGAGCAGCGTGCGGCCCGACCTGGCCTTCATCGCCCACTGGGTGCGGCCCAACGCCCACGTGCTCGACGTCGGCTGCGGCGACGGCGCCATGCTGAGCCACCTGCAGACCGACCGCGCCTGCACCGGCTACGGCATCGAGATCGCCGACGACAAGCTGATTGAAAGCGCGCGGCGCGGCATCAACGTCATCCAGCAGGACATGGAAAAGGGCCTGGCCATCTTTGGCGACAATTCCTTCGACACCGTGCTGTGCCTGTCCTCGCTGCAGATGATGCAGCACGTCGAGGCGCTGCTGCGCGACATCGTGCGGGTCGGCGCCGAGGCGATCGTCTCCTTCCCCAACTTCGCCTACTGGCCGCACCGGCTGGCGCTGGCCAAGGGCCGCATGCCGGTCTCGAAGTCGCTGCCCTACCAGTGGTACGACACCCCCAACGTGCGCTGCGCCACGATCTACGACTTCGAACAGCTGGCCGAGGAATGCGGCCTCGAAGTGCTCGAACGCGTGGCGCTGGCCGACGGCAAGCCGGTGACCTTCCTGCCGAACCTGCGCGGCAGCCTGGCCGTGTTCAGGCTGCGCAAGAAGAACCACAAGGGGGCCTGAATGGGCGAGAGCGCTCACGCCGAAACACCCGCCACCTGGCGCAGCCTGCTCAGCATGCGCATGCTGGCGGTGCTGTTCCTCGGCTTTAGTTCGGGCCTGCCGCTGTTTACGCTGCTGTACCTGATCCAGGCCTGGCTGGCCAAGTCGGGCGTCGACATCAAGGCGCTCGGCCTGTTCGCGCTGGTCGGCTTTCCCTACACGTTCAAGTTCCTGTGGGCGCCGTTCATGGACCGTTACAGCCTGGGGCCCCTTGGCCGGCGGCGCGGCTGGATGGCGCTGACCCAGTTCGCCCTGGTGCTGGTGATCGGCGCGATGGGCATGCTCGACCCGCACACCCAGCTGCCGTGGGTCGTGGTGGCGTGCGGCGCGATGACCTTCCTCTCGGCCAGCCAGGACATCGTGGTCGACGCCTACCGGCGCGAGATATTGAGCGACAACGAGCAGGGCTTCGGCGCCGCGGTGATCGTCAACGCCTACAAGGCGGCCGGACTGATTCCCGGTTCGCTGGCGCTGATCCTGGCCGACCGCATGTCCTGGCAGGGCGTGTTCTGGGTGGTCGGCGCCTTCATGCTGCCCGGCCTGGTCTGCACGCTGCTGATCCGCGAGCCGGAAGTGTATGGCGCGCCGCCCAAGAACATGTACGAGGCGATCGTGCTGCCGTTCCGGGAATTTATCGCGCGCGACGGGATCAAACAGGCGTGGTTGATCGTCGCGTTTGTGCTGCTCTACAAAATCGGCGACAGCATGGCCACCGCGCTGGCCACCAAGTTCTATCTTGATATCGGCTTCACCACCACCCAGATTGGCGTGGCGGCCAACGCCACCGGCATGTGGGCCAGCCTGCTGGGCGGCGTGGTCGGCGGCATCTGGATGATCAAGCTGGGCATCAACCGCGCGCTGTGGGTGTTCGGCGTGGCGCAGGCGCTGGCGATTCTCGGCTTCGCCTGGCTGGCCGAGGCGGGCGCCAACACGCTGCTGCTGGCCGGCGTGATCGGCTTTGAATCGTTCGCCAGCCTGGGCCTGGGGGCGGCGGCGCTGGTGGCCTTTATTTCGCGTTCGACCGACCCGCGCTACACCGCCACCCAGTACGCGCTGTTCTCGTCGCTGGCGGCGGTGCCGCGCACCTTCATCAATTCGTCGGTGGGCTATATCGTCGCCGAGATGGGCTGGT
Source organism: Massilia sp. (assembly GCA_039927975.1). GTDB lineage: Bacteria > Pseudomonadota > Gammaproteobacteria > Burkholderiales > Burkholderiaceae_D > JBDSTZ01. The sequence goes on from JBDSTZ010000025.1 coordinate 2,457, forward strand.
TCAGGTTCTTTATTGTGTGCTTCGTTCTGGCTTTTCCTGCCATGATGATGTTGCCAAAAATAGCACCATGGAACAGAAAATGATCAAACTTAAACGCATCGCGCTGCTCGTATCGCTGTGCGCCGCCGTCGGCACCGCGCCGGCGCAACAGCCGCTGCCCAAACAGCAAGACCAGGTCCAGGTCCAGGACGGCATCCAGGTGCGGCCCATGTCACGCCTGCGCGTGCTCGTCTCCGAAGAACAGATGGAGAAGCAGGCCGGCCAGCAGTATGCCCAGATGATGAGCCAGGCCGGCGCCAAGCGTGCGCTGGCGCCGGAAAACCATCCGCAGCTGCTGCGCCTGCGCGCCATCGCCAAACGCATCATCCCCTACACCACGCGCTGGAACCCTGCCGCCGCCGATTGGAAGTGGGAAGTCAACCTGCTCGCCTCGGGCGACGTCAACGCCTTCTGCATGCCGGGCGGGCGCATCGCCTTCTTCACCGGCATTCTCACCAAGCTCAATCTGACCGACGACGAAGTGGCCGCAATCATGGGCCACGAGATCAGCCACGCGCTGCGCGAACATGGCCGCGAGCAGGCCGCCAAGAGCACCGGCACCAGCCTGATCGCGCGCCTGGCCGGCGCCGGTGTGGCCGCCTACTTCGGCCTCGATCCGCGCATGACCGACTCGGTGGCGCAGGGCGCCAGTCAACTCGCCGCGCTCAAGTATTCGCGCGACGACGAGCGCGAGGCCGACCTGATCGGCCTCGACCTGGCCGCGCGCGCCGGTTTCGACCCGCGCGCCGGCATCGCCCTGTGGCAGAAGATGGGCGCGCTCAGCAAGAGCCAGCCGATCTCGCTGCTCTCGACCCACCCGGGCGGCCAGGACCGGATCACCCAGATATCGAACCACATGAACGTCCTGCTGCCGCTGTATGCGCGCGCCAAGGGTACCAGCGCCGACCGGCTGCCGGCTTACCGCACCACTGCCATCGCGGCGAGGTAATGGGCCGCCAAGCCGACGCCAACGCCTTTGTCCCGCTGCCGATTCGGGACGGTGTGGCGCCGAGCTACCTGTGGCTGCCCGAGGGCCGCTGGCCCGGCATGCTGGCCTTCCTGAACGAGCGCTTTCCCGACGTCGGCGACGCCGCCTGGCGTGCCCGCATGGCGCGCGGCGAAGTGGTCGACGGCGCCGGTGCCCGCCTGCAGCCCAACAGCGCGGTGCGGCGCGGCGCGCGCATCTGGTACTACCGCGAGCTCGAGGCCGAAACCGTGATCCCGTTCGACGAGCGGGTGCTGCTTCGCGACGAGCATCTGCTGGTGGTCGACAAGCCGCACTTCCTGCCGATGACGCCGGGCGGGCGCTTCGTGCGTCAAAGCCTGCTGGTGCGCCTGAAGGAGAAATTCGACCTGCCCGCGCTCACGCCGATCCACCGGCTCGACCGCGAGACCGCCGGCGTGGTGATTTTTTCGCACCATGCGCCCAGTCGCGGCGCCTACCAGTCGATGTTCCAGAAACGCGTCGTCAGCAAAGTCTACGAGGCGCTGGCCGCGCCGATGCCCCAATACGCCTACCCTTTCACCTACCGCAGCCGGATGGTCGATGGCGAACAGTTTTTCGTCATGCGCGAGGAAGAGGGCGAGCCCAATTCGGAAACCGTGATCGACGTCATCGAGCGGCGCGCCGACGCCTGGCTGTACCGGCTGGCGCCGCACACCGGCCGCAAGCACCAGCTGCGCGTGCACATGGCCGCGCTGGGGGCGCCGATCGCCGGCGACGTGTTCTACCCGGTCGCGCTGCCGTGCAAGGGCGACGACTTCACGCGTCCGCTGCAGCTGCTGGCGCGCTCGATCGCCTTCACCGATCCGCTCACCGGCCAGGCGCGCCAGTTCGCGAGCAAGCGCGGTTTGTCGGGGTGAGCGGGCCGCGCGGGTCGCGCCACTCTGGCCTGGATCTGCTGCGCGCCATCGCCATCGTCTGGGTGATGCTGTACCACTTGCAGAGCTACGGCGTCGCGTTGCCCTCGGTCGTCGGATTCGGCTGGATGGGCGTCGACCTGTTTTTCGTCCTCAGCGGTTACCTGATCGGCTGGCAGTTGCTCAAGCCGTACACCCATGGCGCCCAGCCGTCGTGGGGGCAGTTTTTCGCGCGCCGCGCATTTCGCGTGCTGCCCGCTTACCTGGCCGTGGTGGCGATCTATTTCGCCGTGCCGGCCGTGCGCGAAAGCGAGGGCATCGCGCCGCTCTGGCAGTTCCTCACCTTCACCCAAAACCTGTTTCCCGACTACTTCCGCAATCGCGCGCTGTCCCATATCTGGTCGCTGTGCATCGAGGAGCATTTCTATCTCTTGCTGCCACCGGTGGTCTGGATGCTGGCGCGCCGTCCGCGCGCCGGCCGCGTCGCTGCCGTCGCCATAGCCATATTCGCCGGCGGCATGCTGCTGCGCGCCTGGCTGTGGCAACACCAGGTCGCGCCATTCGCGCAGATCCGCAGCGGCGAAGGCAGCTTCATCTTGCGCTTCGTGGAGAAGATCTACAACCCGACTTGGACCCGGCTCGATGGCTTGCTAGCCGGGGTGATGCTGGCTACGGCGAAGGGTTTTCGGCCGCGCTGGTGGTCGCATCTGATGGCGCGCGGCCCCTGGCTGCTGGCGGCGGGCCTGGCCGGCGTGATGGCCTGCACCCGCATGGAAACGCCCGGCCTGGCCAGCTCGGTGGTCGGTTATCCGCTGCTGTCGGCCAGCCTGGCGGCGATCGTCGCGGCGGTCCTCAGTCCGACCAGCTGGACCGGCCGCCTGCGCTTGCCGGGCGCCGGCCCGGTCGCGGCGATGGCGTTCAGCCTGTACCTGACCAACAAGTCAGTGTTCCACGTGATTCACGAGCAGTTGGACGATCAGCTTGACGGCTCGCGCCCGCTGGCGCTGGCGGTCTACCTCGGCGCCGCGCTGGCGGTCGGCGCGATCCTGTATCTGGGCGTGGAACGGCCCGGCATGCGCTTGCGCGCGCGTCTGCTGGACGGGACGCGCAAGCCAGTCGCGAGCGCCCTTGTCGGCTACAGGGTGTAGTCGATGATCAGCGGCGCGTGGTCGGAGAAGCGCTCGTCCTTGTAGACCGATACCGCCTTGGCCTGGGCCGCGATGCCCGGGGTGGCGACGTGGTAATCGATGCGCCATCCGACGTTCTTGGCGTAGGCCTGGCCGCGGTTGCTCCACCAGGTGTACTGCTCCGGGCTCTTGTCGATCGCGCGGTGCACGTCGACCAGGCCGACCTCGTCGAACACGCGGGTCAGCCAGGCGCGTTCTTCGGGCAGGAAGCCCGAATTCTTCTTGTTGCCTTTCCAGTTTTTCAGGTCGATCTCCTGGTGCGCGATATTCCAGTCGCCGCAGATCACGACCTCGCGGCCTTCGGCCTTGAGTTCAAGCAGGTGCGGCAGGAACAGCTCCATGAAACGGAACTTGGCTTCCTGCCGTTCGGGCGAGGACGAGCCGGACGGGCAGTACACCGAAATGATCGACAGCGTGCCGAAATCGCAGCGCACGTAGCGGCCCTCGGCGTCGAACTCGGGGCTGCCGAAACCGGTGCGCACGGCGTCAGGCTTGGCGCGGCTGTAAACGCCGGTGCCGGAATAGCCTTTCTTCTCGGCGTAGTGAAAATGGCCGTGGTAACCGCCCGGCGTGAGGAATTCCTCGGTCATGTCATCGGCCTGCGCCTTGAGCTCCTGGACGCAGATGAAGTCGGCCGTTTGCGTGGCCATCCAGTTGAAAAAGCCCTTCTTGTGGGCGGAACGGATACCGTTCAGATTGGCGGAGATAATTTTTGGCATGGTTCCAGGCGGCAGAGCAGGGCGCGGCGGCGGTGGCGCGGGCGGGCCCCGGGGATTAAAATAGTGGCACTTTTCATTTCGACGACTCAGGGACAGGAATCATCGTGGACAATTTGCGCCAACAGTTTATCGCGTTTTCAGTATCGACGGGCGTCTTGCGCTTCGGTCAATTCACCACCAAGGCGGGGCGCCTGTCGCCGTACTTCTTCAACGCCGGCCTGTTCCACGACGGCGCCACGCTGGCCCAGCTGGCGCAGTTCTACGCCCAGACCCTGCTCGACTCGGGCCTTGAATTCGACATGCTGTTCGGCCCCGCCTACAAAGGCATCACGCTGGCCTCGGCCACCGCCGTGGCGCTGGCCGGCAAGGGCCGCAACACCTCATTCGCCTACAACCGCAAGGAAGCGAAGGACCATGGCGAGGGCGGCACCATCGTCGGCGCCAAATTGGCCGGCAAGGTGGTGATCATCGACGACGTGATCTCGGCCGGCACCTCGGTGCGCGAATCGGTCGACATGATCCGCGCCGCCGGCGCCGAGCCGTGCGCGGTGCTCATCGCGCTCGACCGCATGGAACGCTCGGGCAAGGATGGCGCGCTGTCGGCCAGTTCGGCGGTGCAGGAAGTGAGCCGCGAGTTCGGCATTCCGGTCATCTCGATCGGTAACCTGGACGATTTGTTCGGCTACCTGGCCAGCCACGCGAACGATCCGGAACTGGCGCAGCATACCGAAGCGGTGGCGGCCTACCGCAGCCGCTACGGCGTCTAGCCGGCGTTCACTTGCTCATCCCCTCGCTCAGGCGCGCCGGGTGAGCAAGTGTTGAAAGCATACCCCGCAGGACGATCCACCGCTAAATCACCAATTAGTCCCCGCTCCTGCGATGGGGTGTCGTGCGAGGCAGACTAACCGAGAATTTGACGCCCGCCTCTTCGGTGGACGAGGCGGACACCTCTCCATTGTGTGCTTTGACAATCTCTTTCACCACATACAGACCCAGGCCCAGGTTTTGAACGCGTGACGCGATGCGTTCCTGCGGCGGACGAATCGCGAAGCTTTTGACGGGATCAAACAAGGAGCGCAGCTTCGCTGGCGGTATCACCTCCGCGTCGTTCCTGACCTCGAACAAAACGCCATGTTCGCTTCCGCTGATCGCGACCTGAATCGCGCTTCCCTGCTTGCCGTGCTGGATCGCGTTGGAGATCAAGTTGGAGAATGTTTGAGCGATTCGCCGTCCATCCCATGCGCCAATCAGGTCCCCCTCCGCTACTAGCGCAATTTCTCGGTCGAGGTGGAAGGTTCTGGCTTCTTCCACAACGTTGACACATATCTCGCCGAGGTCGACGGTATACGGATCGATGGGAATCCCGTCTCCCAAATGCGAGGTCGAAAAATCCAGCAGATCTCGCACGATCTCGTCGACCCGTTTAGCGCTATTGAAAATCCGTAATGCAACCTTGAGCACTTTTGCCGGCAAGGTCTGGTCGTGCAGCAAAACCTGGGCTCCCATACTGGTCGCACCGAGTGGAGAGCGCACGTCGTGACCGAGGATCGCAAGGAACAGGCTCTGCGCATCGCGCAGCAGCTTCGAATACCGGGCCATGGACTCGCTTTGGGCCTGGTCGATCGCTTCGTTGAAGCGGACCATATCCTGTATTTCCTCGGGTGTGGCAATCGCGGCGCTGCGCGCCCACAGCCGTAAAACACTGGATCGCAACGCCCTGAATTCGGCCATTACCTGGTCACTATTGAGGCCCGAGGCCATCCTCGCGACCGCGTGAATTTCGGCGGCCGAGTCGGCGGCATCAACCGGACCCAGACCCTGCGATTTTGCGATGCTTTCGCGCTCATCTTGCGACGTCTGCAAATCGGTTGCGATGACTTTCAAAATCGACGTCGCATGGTCGCGCAATTCGACTTTGTCCGCGTCCTTCAGCGGGACGAGCGTTTCGGCGAAGTCTTCCCATTCTTTCAGAATGCTTTCGAGATTGCTTAGGATGAATTCAGATAATCGCACGGATGCCTTCATGTAGCGGCCGATGATTAGCGCCTATTCCCAAGAGTAACTTACGAACTTCGATCAACAGACTTTCGCCCAAAAACGGTTTGTGCAAAAACGCGTCGAAGCTTGAGCCTTTCGCCACATCGCCACGCGACGACCCGCTTATCAACAATATTGGCAATTGCGCGGTAGACGGATCGGCGCGCAGTTCCTCGCTCAATTCAACACCGGTCATGTCCGGCATTTGGCAGTCGGAGATGAGCAATTGCGGGGACTTCCTGCGGATACTGGTGAGCGCTTCGGCCCCGCTGCTGGCGATACTGACTTCAAAACCTTGTAACTCTAAATACATCGAACAGGTCTCGGCCATTGCCTCGTCATCGTCCACGATCAGTATCATAAATTCTCCATGCCGCCTGGAGTTGACGCCGAGGCGTCGGCAGGTGGCCGGAATTGACCTCAGGCGCAGTATTGAACATCGACGTGGGACGGTCTGTCGGTTACCGCACGAAAAGCTTCCGGAGGGAAATCCCTAAACGTTGCGTTGGCCCGTATGAACAGCTGGTTCGGCTCAATCCTTGCGAGTGGCTGCTTGTGCTTCGGTCAATTCACCGCCAAGGGCATCACGCTGGCCCCGGCCACCGCGGTGGCGCTGTCCCCCAAGGGCCGCAACACCTCGTTCGCCTACAACCGCAAGGAAGCGAGATGACCGGAATGCCGAACACGCGGCTTAACCCGATCCGGAACTGGCGCAGCGTACCGAAGCGGTGGCGGCCTGCCGCACCCGTTACGGCGTGTGAACGTGGCCGCCCTGATCAGCGTACGAGGGAAACACCGAAACACCGATGCCCCGCCCTTGGATCGTTCCAGGGGCTGCCAGGCATGCAGTGTGTTTTTGTGTACTGGCGCGACCTGCCGCGCTGATGGTCAAGCTTCGGCTTTGGCCGCCGTGCCTTCGGTGTCGCGCACGTTCTTCTGCACCGCCACGGCGGCGAACAGGCTCAGGACAAAGCCCATGGCGTAAAAGCCTTTTTCACTGTTGGCCAGGGTGGCGTTCCACAGGCCGATGCTGAGCAAGCCGATGACCGCCAGCACGGAGATCCAGCACAGATTGAAGTACAAACCGGTCACCGGGGTGCCCTCGGCGCGGTCGCGCACGGATTTTTGCAGCGACACCGCAGCGAAGAGACCGTACAGGAGCAAGGTGAGGTAATAGCCTTTTTCGTTCAGCGCCATGGTCGCGTTCCACAAGCCGGCCAGGTAGCAAACCACGCCCACCAGTAGTGCGATCCAGGAGGCGGCGACGAAGGCTGCCGATGGGCGTTGCGGTTTTGACATAGTGTGCTCCTGTGGGATGAAGTAGATTCTCTAGGGAAATAATATTATAAATATAAGTCGCGTGCTTGCTTGATTCACAGCATGCCAGAGGCGCAACGCTGTGGTTCGGCACTTGGCCGTTCTGATAGCTATCAAGCTTCCGCTGACGGCGCGTTCAGTGCACCTTTCGAGTTTCCCAAGATAGATATCCTTCTGTCATGAAGTCAGTTTCATCACGTCATGCTTGAGCTGTTCTGTTTTTTTTTTCACTCGCCGCTCACACAGACCGCGACCGGCTCATGGCCCGCCCTGAGATATTCCTGATAAAACGCCACAAACGCCTGCGCCTTGCGTGAAATATGGCACCCCGGCGGGTACACGGCAAACATTCCGCCCGAAGCCAGCCGCCACGCCGGCAGCAGGCGCACCAGTGTGCCGTTGCGCAGGTCTTCCTGCGCGCTGAACTCGTCCAGCACCGACACCCCGCCGCCATGCCGCAGCATCGCGCGCAGGGTGCCGGGCGAATCCACCTTGACGCGCGAGTTCAGCTGCACGGTGGTCGACTTGCCCTTTGTCGAGGTGAAGGTCCAGGTCAGCGGCTTGGGCAGCAGCGTCAGCGCCAGCCAGTCGAGCCGCATCAGGTCTTCCGGCCTGCGGATAGGGCGGTGCTGGCGCAGGTAGTCCGGCGACGCCACCGGATACTGTGCAAACTCCCCCAGTTGCACCGCGCGCAGCGACGAGTCGCGCAGCCAGCCGAAGCGGATTGCGATATCGATCCCTTCGGCCACCAGGTCGGAGACCCGGTCGCTGGCGCGCAAATCGATGTGCAGCGCGGGATGACGCGCGGCGAAACGCACCAGCGCGGGTGCGAGCGACTGCGCGCCATGGTCGACCGGCGCGGCGATCCGCAAGGTGCCGCTCAATGCGGCGGTCGCAGCGTGCAGATTGTCGACCGCGCTTAGCAGCTGCTGCAAGGGCGGCCATGCTTGTTCGTGCAGCGCCTGGCCGGCCTCGGTCAGCGCCACCTGGCGCGTGGTGCGCGAGAACAGGGTCGTGCCGAGGCGCTTTTCGAGCCGGGCGATTTCCAGGCTCACCTTGGCCGGCGCCACGCCCAGCCGTTCGGCCGCGCCGCTGAAGCCGCGCGCCTCGACGACCGCGTTAAACACCAGCAGGTCGTTCAGGTCGATGTGTCCGGGCAGGGCCATGGCGCGATTATTAAGATTTTGAAATGAATGAATTATGCACTTGCCTGTTTATCTAAACAAGCGATCGGCGCATCATGCTTCGCATGGACGAGCATCGTCTTCACCATCTCGATCGACAAGGGGAACAACAATAAAAGTAGCTCTGATAGGCGCAAGCGGATTTATCGGTTCGACACTGCTGGACGAAGCGGTGGCGCGCGGCCACCAGGTCACGGCGCTGGTGTCGCGCCCGGAGCGCGTGGCCGCGGCCCCCAACGTGATCGCGGTGCGCGCCGATGTCAATGACACGGCGGCGCTGGCGCAGCAACTGAAGGGCCACGATGCCGTCATCACGGCGTTCAGCGGGCACGCCCAGGCCGACACCTACGATTATTTCGTCGCCGGCTTCATATCGATTGTCGCCGCCGTCAAACGCGCCGAGATCGGGCGCCTGCTGGTGGTCGGCGGCGCCGGCAGCCTCGAAGTCGCGCCAGGGGTGCAGGTGCTCGACACGCCGGACTTCCCGGCCGCGTACAAACAGAGCGCCGAAGGTGCGCGCCGCGCGCTCGATTTGCTCAAGGACGAGCCATCGCTGAACTGGACCATGCTGAGTCCCGCCGCGCTGATCGCACCGGGCGAGCGCACCGGTGTTTTCCGCCTCGGCACCGATCAGCTGCTGGTTGACGCGCAAGGGCAGAGCCGTATTTCGGTGCAGGATTACGCGGTCGCGATGATCGATGAACTCGAACGGCCGGCGCACCCGCGCAGGAGATTCACGCTGGCGTATTGAAAAGAATGTGACAAACTAGCGTTGAAAACCACTTTCAACGCACGAGTGACAGGTGAAATTTTCAGAGAGGAAACACGCAGTCCGGAAGCCCGCGCCAGCCGCTGGCTTTACGCAGTTTTCCCTTTCCGAACGATCGAGAATTCCGGGATGTCGATCGACGATGGCCCGAACACTGCGGCGTGACGACCCCGGCTGATGGGCTTGCCACTTAATGTCACATGAATACGGCCTTGGAAAGGCTTCACTTCATCGGCAATGGGCTCGGCCGATTCGGCAAGCTTGGCGCGCAGGGCCGCTGCCGCCAGCTTGTACGTGCTGTTCTCGCTCGGGGGGCATTTTTTAAGCGCGCTCATGGTTTGATCTCCGGCATCGGAAGAACGTCGAACAGAAAGTTTAGCAGGATCCTCCAACTACGACTGCCGGCGCTCAAGTCGAATCGCATCTGCCTCCCGCGGCCAAGGGCAGTCCACCAGGCCGGATCCGTGTCGATCACGTCCTGGACTGTCTTGCACGTGCGCAAGGTTTCGGATGCTGCCGCGTTCAGTTCGGCAAAGTCAAGGGCGGCGTCGAAGCCAAACTTCGGCCAGACAGCGAACCCAACGAAGCGATCGGGATCATCCAGGACAATCGGGCCATTGCCCCCAGCAAAAAGCTCAATGTGGCCGAATCCGAGCCGATAGGCGGCAACTGCCATGATGCCGAACGACACCGTTGCCAAGCGCTCAGGCGCGTTGGCTGCCAATATCAGCCTGCGAATATAGAGCGCGTCAATTCCAAGGGATGTACCTGCTTCATCCCGGAACGCGATCACGCTGGTGTGTTCACCTTTGGCGATGAGAGGATTATTCGACATCACGTTAAGGCCGGACGGCACCTTCCCATGCTCTGTCACCTTGCGTGCCCAAACAGTCGATCCGTCCGGGATCATGAACAGCCTGCCTGTCTCCGCTTCGTCGAGTTGAATGGTCGTGCCGTCAGGGCGTGTAATGGAAATGCCGGTCAAGCGGCATCCTTGGCGGTCGTAGAGCTCGCCTTGAAAATAGGAAATGGCAATGTCTTGCGCCATCAGCAGGTGTTCTGCCTGGCGGAGATTGTCGCGATCGAACGGGTCGTCGGAGTTCATCCGATCAGTGTACGAAGACTGAATCGCGACGAGTCCAAACACCTCAGTGACGATGCAAGAAATTCTGGCTGCTTTGAGCAGCCAGAATCACTTTCCAACGCTGATTTTAGCCGCCGCTCAGCTTCTTCTTCAACAGCTCCGTCAACTGGGCCGGATTAGCCTTGCCCTTGGACGCCTTCATGGCCTGGCCGATCAGCGCGTTGATGGCCGCTTCCTTGCCGGCGCGGTACTGCTCGACCGACTTCTCGTTGGCCGCCAGCACCTGGTCGACAATTGCTTCGAGCGCACCGCTGTCGGAGATCTGGCGCAAGCCCTTCTGGTCGATGATCGCGTCGGCCAGGTTCTCGTCGTTCGACTTCGCTTCCCACATCGCCGCGAACACTTCCTTGGCGATCTTGTTGGAGATGGTGCCGTCGGCGATCCGCTTGAGCAGCAGCGCCAGTTGCGACGCTTCGACCGGCGAGTCGGCGATGTCGACGTTCTCGCGGTTCAGGGTCGAGGCGACGTCGCCCATCAGCCAGTTGGCGGCCGCCTTGGCGTTTTCCTTGCCTGCCTTGGCCACCACCGCTTCAAAATAAGCCGCCATCGCCTGCGACGAAGTCAGTATCAGGCTGTCGTATTCAGGCAGCGCATAGTCGCCCACGAAGCGCGCGCGCATCGCCGCCGGCAGTTCCGGCATGTCGGCCTTCACGCGCGCGATCCACTCCTCGCCGACGATCAGCGGCGGCAGGTCGGGGTCCAGGAAGTAGCGGTAATCCTGGGCGTCTTCCTTGAGGCGCATGACGCGCGTTTCCTTCTTGTCCGGATCCCACAGGATGGTGGCCTGCTGCACCGTGCCGCCGTCTTCGATCAGTTCGATCTGGCGCCGCACTTCGTAGGTCACCGCTTCCTCGATGAAGCGGAAGGAGTTGAGGTTCTTGATCTCGCAGCGGGTGCCGAATTCCTTCTGGCCCACCGGACGCACCGAGACGTTGACGTCGCAGCGGAACGAACCTTCCTGCATATTGCCGTCGCAAACGCCGAGCCAGACCACCAGCGAATGCAGCGCCTTGGCGTAGGCGACCGCTTCGGCGGCGCTGCGCATTTCGGGCTCGGAGACGATTTCGAGCAGCGGCGTGCCGGCGCGGTTCAAGTCGATGCCGGTCATGCCGGCGTAGTCTTCGTGCAGCGATTTGCCGGCGTCTTCTTCAAGGTGGGCGCGCGTCAGGTTGACGGTCTTGGTCTCGAATTTGCCGTTGCGCTCGAAGCCGAAGGTGACTTTGCCGCCGATGACGATCGGGTCTTCGAACTGGCTGATCTGGTAGCCCTTGGGCAGGTCGGGGTAGAAGTAGTTCTTGCGGGCGAACACCGAGGTCGGCGCGATCTTGGCGTCGACCGCCAGGCCGAAGCGGATCGCGCGCTCGACCGCGCCCTTGTTCATCACCGGCAGCACGCCCGGCAGCGCCAGGTCGACCGGGCTGGCCTGGGTGTTCGGCTCGGCGCCAAAGGCGATCGCGCTGCCGCTGAAGATTTTCGAATTGGTCGTGAGCTGCACGTGGTTCTCAAGACCGATGACGACTTCCCATTGCATATGAATTCCTTGTGATTAGTTTGGGCTGCGCGTGTGCCAGTCGGTCGCCAGTTGATACTGGTGCGCGACGTTGAGCAGCTTCGCTTCCGCAAAATAATTGCCGATGATTTGCAAGCCCACCGGCCGCTTGCCGTTCTTCTCGCCCTGCCCGAAACCGCAGGGAATCGACATCCCCGGCAGGCCGGCCAGGCTGGTCGACAGGGTGAAGATGTCGGCCAGGTAGTTGGCCACCGGGTCGTCGGTTTTCTCGCCCAGGTCCCACGCCACGGTCGGCGCCACCGGTCCCATGATGACGTCGCACTGGGCGCCGAGCACGGCCTGGAAGTCGTCGGCGATCAGGCGCCGGATCTTCTGTGCCTTCAGGTAGTAGGCGTCGTAGTAGCCGTGGCACAGCACGTAGGTGCCGACCATGATGCGGCGCTGGACTTCCGGGCCGAAGCCTTCGGCGCGCGTCTTGCGGTACATGTCCGACAGGTCCTTGTACTCGGCGGCGCGGTGGCCGTAGCGCACACCGTCAAAGCGCGACAGGTTCGACGACGCTTCGGCCGGCGCGATGATGTAGTACACCGGAATCGACATCGCCGTTTTCGGCAGCGAGATGTCGACCAGCGTGGCGCCCAGCTTGACGAATTGGTCGAGCGCGGCGCGCACGGCCGCTTCGACGTCGGCCGCCAGGCCCTCGCCGAAATACTCCTTCGGCACGCCGATGCGCAGGCCGTTCAGCGGCGCGTTCAGCTCGCGCGTGAAGTCTTCGCGCAGGTTGCCCTGTTCGGGCGTCAGGCTGGTCGAGTCGCGCGGATCGTGGCCCACCATCTCCGACAGCAGCAGCGCGCAGTCCTCGGCGGTGCGCGCCATCGGCCCGCCCTGGTCGAGCGAGGAGGCGAAGGCGATCATGCCGAAGCGCGAGACGCGGCCGTAGGTCGGCTTGATGCCGGTGATGCCGCAGAACGCGGCCGGCTGGCGAATCGAGCCGCCGGTGTCGGTGCCGGTGGCGGCCGGCGCCAGGCCGGCCGCCACCGCGGCGGCCGAGCCGCCCGACGAGCCGCCCGGCACGGCCAGTGTGTCCCACGGGTTTTTCACGGGCCCGAAAGCCGAGTTTTCGTTCGACGAACCCATCGCGAATTCATCGCAATTGAGCTTGCCCAGCGTGACCATGCCGGCCGCGCGGAATTTCGCGACGACGGTGGCGTCGA
>JBDSTZ010000026.1:0-4911 GCA_039927975.1 Massilia sp.
GATCGTGTTTTTTGACTTGGGCATTGGCAATGGCTTTTGAGTATTTGAATTTCTGAAAATGTTTTGTTGGGAAATCGGTCCGGCCGGACGCGCGCCATCGCGCCCTCCATCGCGGCTGGTGGACGGCGCGGCGGCGGTGGACGATGACACGGCGCCTTCCGGCGCGATAGCAGGCTTGTTACTCGGTTCTGACATTGTTTTTACACGTATTTGGCGCGCAAGTCGCGCAGCGAATTATAATGCGGCAAATGGAAACCCAAACTCAATTCGTCCAGTGGCTGCGCTCGGTCGCGCCCTACATTCACGCTTTCCGCGGCAAGACCTTCGTCGTCGCCTTTCCCGGTGAACTCGTCACCGCCGGCGCGCTGCCGGTGCTGGCCCAGGATCTGTCGCTGCTGGTCGCGCTCGGCATCCGCGTCGTCATCGTGCACGGCTCGCGTCCGCAAGTGGCCGAACAACTGGGCCTGCGCAACGTCGAGGGGCGCTTCCACAACGGCATCCGCATCACCGACACCGCCGCCCTCGAATGCGCCAAGGAAGCGGCCGGCGAACTGCGGCTCGACATCGAAGCGGCCTTCAGCCAGGGCTTGCCGAACACGCCGATGGCGCACGCGGCGATCCGCATCATCTCGGGCAACTTCGTCACCGCCCGTCCGCTCGGCGTGATCGACGGCGTCGACCTCGAACTGACCGGCATGACACGCAAGATCGCCGCCGAAACCATCCACGCCATCCTCGCCACCGACAGCCTGGTGCTGCTCTCGCCGCTGGGCTTCTCGCCGACCGGCGAAGTATTCAACCTGACGATGGAAGACGTGGCCGCCTCGGCCGCCATCGCCCTGCACGCCGACAAGCTCATCTTCATCAGCGAAACGCCGATGATGACCGACGCCGGCGGCACCGAGATTCGCGAACTGTCCTCGCACCAGGCCGAAGCCGTGCTGCAAGCCAATTTCCTGCCGGCCGACGCGGCCTTTTACCTGCAACACGCCATCAAGGCCTGCCATTCGGGCGTCGAGCGCGCCCACATCGTGCCGTTCCAGATGGACGGCTCGGCCCTGCTCGAACTGTTCACCCATGATGGCGTGGGCACCATGATCAGCCACGAAAACCTCGAAAGCCTGCGCAAGGCCACAATTGAGGACGTTGGCGGCATTATCAAGCTGATCGAACCGCTGGAGGCCGACGGCACCCTGGTCAAGCGCGGCCGCGAGCTGATCGAGCGCGAGATCGACAACTTCTCCGTCATCGAGCACGACGGCGTGATTTTCGGTTGCGCGGCGCTGTACCCGTTCCCGGCGTCCAAGATGGCCGAAATGGCCTGCCTGACCGTCAATCCGGAAGTGCAAACCCAGGGCGACGGCGAGCGCATTCTCAAGCACATGGAAAACCGCGCCCGCGCGGCCGGCTTCAGCAAGCTGTTCGTGTTGACCACGCGCACCTCGCATTGGTTCCAGAAGCGCGGCTTCGTGCCCGCCACCGTCGATGCGCTGCCGAAAGACCGCCAGCACATGTACAACTGGCAGCGCAAATCCCAGGTGCTGATCAAGGCTTTATAAATTTAGTCTTTATAATCACGGTTTGGCGCCGGCTGGTTGGACTTGCAAGCAAAGCCAGCAAGCACTTTTCAAACAGCAGCCTCCACCTTATATTCCGTCGTTCCCGCGCAGGCGGGAATCCATGGCGCTTGGCATGACAGGCGCGACATGGGCTCCCGACCACGGGGAACGACATTGACCACCCGCTTTAGGAGCAAACATGGCCCGCACCGTCCACTGCATCAAACTGAACAAAGAAGCCGAAGGACTCGACTTCCCCCCGTATCCCGGTGAGCTGGGCAAGAAGATCTACGAATCGGTCTCGAAGGAAGCCTGGGCTGGCTGGCTCAAGCACCAGACCATGCTGGTCAACGAGAACCGCCTGAACCTGGCCGACCTGCGCGCCCGCAAATACCTGGCCGCGCAGATGGAGAAACACTTCTTCGGCGAAGGCGCCGACGCCGCGATGGGCTACGTGCCGCCGGCCGAGTAAGCCAGCGCCAGGTCGCTCCCTACATCGTCCTGCACTGCCGCAGCTCGCACTTGGCGAACACGGTCTTGCCGCTGTCGCAGCGCAGGCGATAAACTTCCACAGCACCAGCCGGCGTCACCAGCCCGGCGCCCTCGCTGCTGCGGCAACCTTGCAGCTTGCCCAGTTGCTCCACCGTGGCCGACGACACGCCGAGCCGGAACGGCAGCGCCTCGATCGGCGCGCCATTGGCGTCGACCAGTTGCGCCGGCCCCGCCTTGACGGCGACCGGTTCCGGCTTGGGCGCCGGTTTCCGGAACGCCGCACATCCGCTCAGCACGGCCAAGCACAGCAACAGCAACAACACAGACAATCGCTTCATGGTTCGCTTTCCGATCGAGAAAAGTAGAGCTGCTTAAAACGTCAGCGTTTTCACGCCGTCGCCGGTGCCCAGCAGGCAAACGTCGGCGCCGCGCGCGGCGAACAGGCCGACCGCGACCACACCGACGATCTGGTTGATCTCGCGCTCTAACGCCACCGGATCGGTGATCGACAAGCCGGCCACGTCGATCAGCTCGCCGCCGTTGTCGGTGATGAAGGGCTGGTCAGTGCCGCTCTTGAGGCGCAGGCGCGGCTGGCCGCCGAGCGCAGCGAGGCGCCGCATGACGGCGTTGCGGGCCATCGGCAACACTTCCACCGGCAGCGGAAACTTGCCCATCACCTCGACCAGTTTCGAGCCGTCGGCGATGCACACGAAACGCTGCGACACCGAGGCGACAATCTTCTCGCGCGTCAGCGCCGCGCCGCCGCCCTTGATCATCGCGCCAGCGGCGGTGATTTCGTCGGCGCCGTCGATATACACCGCGATCGATTCCACCTCGTTGAGGTCAAACACTTGGATGCCGTGGCCGCGCAGGCGCGCCGCCGTCGCTTCGGACGAGGCCACCGTGCCTTTGATGCGGTGCTTGATGGTGGCCAGTTCGTCGATGAAGAAATTGGCGGTCGAGCCGGTGCCGACGCCGATGATTTCGCCGTCAACCACGTAGGCAATCGCCGCGCGCGCCACCGCTTGTTTGAGTTCGTCTTGAGTCATGATGATAAAAAGATAAATGAAGTGAATGATGAAATAACGGATTGCAGCATTCTAGCGGATCGACCGTCGCCCGCCGCCCAAAATTATTTCAAGCCGGGGCCGCGCGCGTCCACATCGGCGCCCTTTTTTCGTCTAAT
Source organism: Massilia sp. (assembly GCA_039927975.1). Lineage (GTDB taxonomy): Bacteria > Pseudomonadota > Gammaproteobacteria > Burkholderiales > Burkholderiaceae_D > JBDSTZ01. The sequence goes on from JBDSTZ010000026.1 coordinate 3,238, forward strand.
TCACAGTGAAACTATGCGAAAATGCTGCACATAAAGAAATCAACGGAATGGCACCATGAATAGTACAAAGACCGTCCTGGTGGTCGACGACAGCCGCGTGTCGCGCATGATGTCGCGCCAGTTCATCCTCAGCAAGCAGCCCGACTGGCAAGTCGAGGAAGCGGCCACCGGCGAAGAAGCACTGGAAAAAGTGCGCGCGGTCTCGCCCGTGCTGATCCTCATCGACGTCAACATGCCCGGCATGGGCGGCCTCGCCGCCGCCGAGCTGCTGCGCGCGGCCTGCCCCGACGCCCACATCACACTGGTGACCGCCAACGTGCAGAACGCGACCCGCAGCCGCGCCACCACGCTGGGCATCGGCTTCATGGAGAAGCCGATGACCGAAACCCGCATCCACGCCCTGATCGGCGCCCTGGAATAAGCCATGTTCAACCTGACCGAGCTGCAGCACGACGCCCTTGTCGAGATCTTCAACATCGGGGTCGGCCACGCCGCCCGGGCGATGAGTGAAATCGTCAACGAGGAAGTGACGATGTCGGTGCCCTCGATCAGCTTCCTGAACCGCACCGAGGCGGCGTCCATGCTCGGCAACAAGGATGGCCAGCGGGTGTGCGGCGTGAGCCAGCATTTCGAAGGCGCCTTCAGCACCGACGCGATCCTCATGTTCCCCGAGGATAAGAGCCTCGACATCGTGCGCCTGATGGTCGGCGAAGCGGTCTCGCTCAAGGAGCTGACCGAGATGGAACAGGAGGCGATGAGCGAGATCGGCAACATCATCCTCAATTCCTGCGTCGGCACGCTGGCCAACATTTTCTCGCAGGAGCTGGCCGGCTCGCTGCCGGTCTACCACGTCGGCACCAGCGAACAGATTCTCGGCGCCACCGGCGGCCCGGCCGACACCGTGGTGCTGATGCTGCACATCGACTTCATCCTCGAGACCCACCAGATCCACGGTTACGTCGCCTTCATCCTCGACCTGAGCGCGCTCGAAGACCTGCAGGGCCAGGTCGACCGCTACCTGAACAACATGACCGGCGCGGCCTGACAATGGGCGGTCACACCACCGACCGCCTGGCCATGCTCGAGAGCGTGCTGGGCGCGATCAACACCGGCGTCGCGGTGCTCGACGACGAGCGCCGCGTGGTGCTGTGGAACCGCTGGATGAGCGAGCACGCGGCGCTGGCCGCGGCGCAGGTGCTGGGCCAGGATTTCTTCGACCTCTTCCCCGACCTGCGCGGCCGGCGCATGGAGAGCGCCGTGACCCAGGCGCTGCGCGACAATTTTCCCGCCGTGCTGTCGCAGACCCTGCACAAGGCGCCGCTGCCGCTGTTCGTCAACCCGGACGCGCGCGCGCGCGGCGAACGCATGCGGCAGGCGGTGGCGGTCACTCCGCTCACGGTGCCGGGCGCGCTGCGCCACTGCCTGATCCAGATCACCGACGTCAGCGTGGCCGTCAACCGCGAAAACCTGCTGCGCGACCAGGCGCTCGAACTACGCTCGCAAACCTTCTCCGACGGCCTGACCGGCATCGCCAATCGGCGCCATTTCGACGTCGCCATGGAAAAGGAATACCGCCGCGCCAAGCGCGCCGGCACCCCGCTGTCGCTGCTGATGATCGACATCGATTACTTCAAGGCCTACAACGACCACTACGGCCACCAGCAGGGCGACGAC
>JBDSTZ010000027.1:0-6207 GCA_039927975.1 Massilia sp.
GCTGTTCCAGGGTAAATGGCAGGACGGCTTCATTCCGACCAATGGCGTGCCGGCGGCCGAACTGGCGGAACACAAGCGCTTCTTCGACGAAGTCGAGCGCCTGCGCAAGCTGCGCGGCGCCGACGGCAAGCGCGTGTTCGTGTTCCCGACCGTGGAATCATCGAGCGACCCGATGTTCGACGCGCTCGATCGCATCACCCTCAAACAATGGCTGGACCAGAACGGCTACCAATCGCCGACCTTGCACTGGTATCTGAATTACTGCTGCCGCGACGATTACGGTACGCGCTACGACAAGGTCTCGGCCTGGGCCGGACTGCATTACTACTGCAGTCGCTGGGGGCAGGCGGCCAATGCCGGCAACGGCGCCTGGCTGACCTGGCCGGGCGGGATGGCGCCGGTGGCCGAGGCGATGGCCAAGGCGTCGGGCATCGCGCGCCGCAGCGGCACGGCGGTCTCGGTCAGGAAGGTGGCGGGCGGAGTGGAGGCCCTGTGCTTTACGCTCGAAGGCGATGTCGCGCGCACTTACCTGGTCAAGGCGCGCAAGGCGATCTGCGCGATGCCCTTGTATGTGGCGGCGCGCGTGGTCGAATCGATCGGCGACATGGGCTTCGATGCGAAGCGCCACACGCCGGCGTACGCGCCGTGGATTGTGGCGAACTTTCTGATGAAGGATTTTCCGGCCGAGCGGCCAGACTCGCCGCTGGCGTGGGACAACGTGGTGTACCAGGAGCCGGGGCTGGGATACGTGGTGTCGACCCACCAGGACATTCGCGTGACGCCGCCGAAGCAGACCGTCTTCAGCGCCTACGTCGCCCTCTCGGACCGCACGCCGGAGGCGGCGCGCAAATGGATGATGGCGGCCACGCCGGAGGAGCTGGTGGAGATGGCCAGCGTGGATCTCAAGAGCGCGTATGGCTGGAGGTTCGCGGCCTGCGTGGAGCGGGTGGACATCACGTTACGGGGCCATGCGATGGCGGCGCCGTTGCCCGGTTTTCGAAGCAATGAAGGCGCCAGGGCGCTGCGTGAAATGGACGGACCGATCCTGTTCGCACACGCCGATTTGTCGGGGTTTTCGGTGTTCGAGGAGGCGGCTTGGTGGGGCTGCCGCGCGGCCGTCAGAGCGGTTGTTTGAACGGGCGAATGCCGATATCCCGTTTTCGGGAGTTACCGTCGCCGTCATTTGAGTCGCTGTCTAGCTAGGAATGCGCGCCGGCGCGTGCGTGGCCATGATGCGGGCTAAGAAAAAGCAGCGCAACGTTGTCGGTTCTAGGCGAAGAAACGCAGCGTTATCGCCTCGCTGATCAAGCGCCCGTGGTGCGCCTGGCGAACTCCGACTGACTTTTCCGAAGAGCGCAATCGTGGCTATTGGCCAAGTTCGCTTCGGCATGCTGGCGCCGCAGAGCCGCCTGGTCGAAAAGATCACGGCGCAGGCGGTACCTCGCCTGGATGGTCAGAACGAGATGGGGCCGAAGTTCCCGATGACGTGGATGGTCTCCCCCTCGCCGCAGGCGTAAAGATGAGGTACGCCGTTGATTGTCACGCTGGCGGCAAAGTGCTTGCCGTATCCCACCGCCGGATCACCGAAGGTATTGTTATTGATAGGGACGTTAGCGTTGGCCTGGATGGCGGCGGCCAGCTTTTGGGTCACATCTTCGGCGCGGGCGCCATTGCTGGTCTGGGCGCCATAGACGGCGAAATTCACAGTGATATCGGACATGAAGGGACCTTTTTCGAGGGGGGAACAGCCGCTTTTGCGAAAAGCACTGACAGTGCGGAAGATGCCAGTGCAGGGGCAACCAGGACGAGTCTGCATGTGATCTGGTTTTTCATGACTACCGTCTCCAGAGTCACAGCAGCGCTCAGCTTAGCAAGCCCGCTATGGCGGGGGCTGACAGATTCTGACGGTCAGTTGGCGGCACGATGCGGGGCCGGAATGCAGATCATGGCTTGCGTCGCATGGCGCGCAGGGTGAGGCGAATGGCAGGCGAGGGCAGCGACAGGCATGCTGTCGGCCCCGGTCCGGCAGCTGCCGGCAGCGGGGAATGAAGCCAGACTCGAGCTACACATTATTCGGGCTTGATCGCTTTTAGCGCGAAGATAAACAGATCGCGTTCATCGTCAATGATGCGGTCGACCTCGCGCTCTTCGAGTCCGAGTTCCTGCAGTACAAAGGCCGACAACTGCAAGCTCGCCTCCAGCGTTTCGGGCACTACGATGGTGGCGCCGGCGCGCTTGAGCGAACGCGCATGCTTCTCGTCGCGCGAGCGCGCGAACAGCGGAATCTCAGGGAAGTCGCGGCGGATGCCGCGCACCGCCTGCAGGGCCGACGCCGGATGATCCATGGTCAGCACGATGGCCGGCGCCTCTTGCGCATGCACGCGGTGCAGCAGTTCGGCGCGCGAGGCATTGCCGAAGTAGACTGGATAGCCCTGGTCGCGCATCAGGGACACCAGGCGCGCGTCGTTTTCAAAAGCGACGTAGGGGATGTTCTGCGCCGCCAGCAGCTTTGCGAGCATCTGTCCCACGCGGCCGAAGCCGGCGATGATGATGTGCCCGCGCGCCGCCGCCAGCGCGCTGTCGTCCTTTAGCGCGGCCTGCTGATCGAGCCGCAGTTCCCAGCGGTCGCCAAAGGCGCGGCCTGCCTTGGCCATGAGTGGCGTGACGAACAGGCTCAGACCGACAGCGAGCATCACCAGCTGGCCAAGCTGCGGTTCGATCAGCTTGCCGTGGATGGCGACGCCGATGACGATGAAGGCGAATTCGCCGCCTTGCCCAAGCAGCAGGCCGCCTTCGACCGCGCGGCCCCAATTCAGTCCGCCGAACCGGAACACGATCGCGATGACGGCCGCTTTTACCGCAATGAGACCCAGCACGGCCACCGTGAGCCACAGCGGCGCGGCGAGCGCCACGCGCGTGTCCATGCCCATACCGACGGTCATGAAGAACAGTCCCATCAACAGTCCCTTGAACGGCTCGATCATCAATTCGACTTCGTGCTTGAATTCCGTTTCGGCCAGCAGCAGGCCTGCGATCAGCGCGCCCAGCGCCATCGACAGGCCGGCGGCGGCGGCCAGTCCGGCCACGCCCATGGTGGTGAGCAGGATCAGCGCCATGAAGACGTCGGGCTGGTGCTGGCGCGCGAAGGTGCGGAACATCGGTTGCACCACGCGCGTGCCGACCAGGTAGATGACGGCGATCGCACCGCCCGCCTTGGCCAGCGTGAGCAGTACCAGCGAGAGCACGTCGGCGCTGCCGCCGGCGCCGCGCGCCATCACGTCGATCAGGATCAGCAGCGGCACGACGGCCAGGTCTTGCAGCATCAGCACCGAAAAGCTGGCCTGGCCCATGCGGGTGGCGGTGCTGTGCTGTTCGCTCAGCAGCTGCATGACGACGGCTGTTGACGAGAGCGAGAGCACCAGGCCGAGGATAACGGCGGTATCGACGCGGACCCCGGTGCCAAGCGCGATGGCGCCGATGATGGCGGCGGTGGCGACCACTTGCACGCTGCCGGCGCCGAACACCCAGACGCGCAGCGACCACAGACGGGCGGCCGACAGTTCGAGCCCGATCATGAACATCAGGAACAGCACACCCAGTTCCGCCAGCAGGTCGATCCCTTCGGCGCGCGGGAAGGTGAGGTAGGACAGCGCGGGCACCTGGTCGGCCATCAGTCCCAGCCCGAATGGGCCGAGCAGGGCGCCGACGGCGAGGAAGCCCAGCACCTGATTGATGCGCAGGCGCTGGAGCAGCGGGATCAGGATGCCGGCCAGCGCGAGGAACAGCAGGATTTCGCGAAGGAAGGGGAAGGCGTGTTGCTCTTGCACGGTGGCGGCCGGGGCGAGTGGGGACGATTGCATTTTATAACGCGGACCAGGACCGGTATCCACGGACGGTGATTGCCGGATGGGTTAAAGTGGGTTGACGTTTGCTTTCAGCACCAGCAACAGATAAGGCAGGTTATTGATGAACGACGCGAGACGCGGGTTTCGGTCCAAGGGTGGACGCATAATGAAGGTCAATCATGCAGGTGAGCATGGGGCCGTTAGCATCTACACCGGCCAGATTCTGATCGCGAAATTCACCAACAAGCGCCTCGCCGACGAGCTGGCCCTGTTCAAAGCACATGAGCAAATACACCGTGCCATCTTTGCCGGTGAGCTTGAGCGTCGCGGTCTTAGCCGCTGCAGAAGCTACTGGCTCTGCGCAGCCGGCGGATTTTCGCTTGGGATACTTACCGGCTTGCTTGGTCAGCAGGCGATCGCTGCCACGACGGTAGCGGTGGAAAGGGTGGTACTCCGACACTTGGGCGAGCAATTGGACACCCTCGGCGATGCCGATGCGCGTGCGAGTGCGGCAATTTCAGCAATTCTCGCGGAAGAACAGGAGCATCACGATGGGTCGTTTGCGCGAATTCGTCCCGAAAACATTTTCACGAGAATGCTTGGGGCCTTGGTGTCTTCCGCCACTGAATCAGTGATCTGGATCGGCATGCGAGTTTAAATTCTGGCGGGAACAAGTTTACATCTTCAATTCCAAGATGAAGTATCGATCGACACATTGAAACCGCACTAGCTGTTCTTCTCCACCTTTGGATTGCTGCGTCGCTTGGTGATTTTCTCGGTGTGATCGGCGTTCGAGTACACTTGGGTGAAAGATAACACTGGGAGCGATCGACCTTGTTCAGACCACGCCGCCTTGTCCGCATTTTTGCAGCTGCACTAGCGTTCGTGTGTGGTGCACTGTTTATCCTCGCGACCCTGAGCGCGACCGAGCTGCGGCATCTCCTTGAACATGACCTTGATGGAGTCGACGCCAGTGACGGAATCAGCGGCCACGAGGCCGAGCAAATTGCTCAAGCTTATTTTTCAGGATTCGTGAGCGGCTGTGGGGGGATTGACCAGGCGGCACTCGTCAATGATGAATGGCTCGTGCCTGCTTCGTTCGGTTTCGCCGGAAGACCGATGGCGCCGATCCGCATTAGCGCGAAAAACGGGGCGGTCAGTCAGTTGGGCGGACCTTCATTTCGCAGTTACCGCAGCTTCCGGTCGATCTTGTTGTGGGGAATACCGATCAAGCAACTCGAAGATCGCGTCCATGATTACTATCTCGACAAATGGGCAGTTTCCGAGGAGTAGCGGCTTTGCTTGTGGATTTTTCCCTAGCCGGTAAATCAGCCTGACCACCATTATCCTCCGAGGAAAAGAAGCTATGTTGCTATGCAAGCCAAAGTCATTTTTTTCGAGTGATTACGTACTGGAGGGCGATGGCCGTCGCGCGGACCTGACATTTCGTTGGACCAGCGAGCAGGGAACGATCATCGTCGATCGCACGGTATTCGAGGTCCGCAAGCACGGCATCATGAACCCCGAATGGACGCTGGAAGGCGCCGGCCATCAGCTTGCAACGGCGGTCAAGCCCTCAGCCTTTACACGCACCTTTGACATTCGCAGCGATAGCACATCGATGGTCCTGCGCGCCGCCGCGCCAATGAGCAGGCGCTTCGAAATCGATCAAGCGGGCGCGCTGTTGGCAACGATCGCGCCCAAGAATCTTTTCAGCCGCCAAGCCGTGATCGATACGCGAGAGGGCAAGCTGGATTTTCCCACGATGTGCTTCGCGCTCTGGCTGACCGCGCTGACCTGGCGGCGCGAAGCGCAAAGCGGTTAGCGATTAGTGGACGGTATTACACGGCAATGAAATATAGATCGATACGCGCAATGGCGCACAACTGGACCCACTCGTTTATGAGTGGACTGAACTGCGTGGATGGCGAAATGGTGGCCGAGTACATCTTTGCGTTGGCGCGTGCGCGGCGGGGCGGAAAGGTATCGATCAACTGGATGCTGGCCGAGTGCGACGACGAAGAATTCGGTGCCCCCGTAAGAGACAGGATAGCCGCCTATCGTGCCTCGCTTGGAGAACATCTTAAACGTCATGAGATTGATCTTGCTGCGCTTATTGAATTTCGCACGGAGGTCTACGTCGCGGAAACGGGCCGAATGTACGTGAGGGCCTTGGTGATTGATGACAGGGAGCGGGAGCATATTGCATTTGTATGGTCTTGAAATCAATGCGGCCCAATCGCACGAGTGCCGGCCGGGGGGTGTACCGAATTCTGTGTAAACGGGTTTTCGTTTAAGTCTGCGGAAGCCGGTCTTCAAACTGGATGGCGAAGCGGTTCAGTGCGGCTTTCCAGTCCCGGAT
>JBDSTZ010000028.1:0-3084 GCA_039927975.1 Massilia sp.
CCAGGCGCACGCGCGACTGGCTGCTGTCGATCCGCACCGACGGCTCGCTGCCGCCGTCCTGCAGGCGCATCGGCTGTTGTTCGGTGACCGGCGCGGTGGGGTCGAGCTGGTCGGGCTGCTCACCGGCCGGGCGCGATCCCGGTGGATAGCGGCTGCTTTCGAGGTAGCGGCAATAGGTGTGGTCGGCCAGCTGCACCATGGCGGCCAGCTGCTCGCGGCGGACCGGCGGCGCCGGCGATGGCTGCGGCGGCACCACCATGTCGAAAAAGGCCAGCACCGGCGCCTCGCGCGGCGCCGGCCGCGGCAGCGCCACCCCGGCCGGCGCCGGTTCCGCGCCGCGCCAATACAGCAGCGCGCCAAGCAGCGCGGCGGCGGCGACGGCGGCCAGGCAGAGCACGGCAAACCAAGGTACCGATCGGCGCATCGCTTACTCCCCTGTGGACGATGAGGCGTGGCGCGGCGCCTGCGCGCCTGTCGTCACACGTTTGTCTGAATCTATCGGTGGGGGCGGGGCGAGTCAACGGCGCGCGCGCGGCGCATTGATCTGGACGAGAGAAGTCCGAAAGCGCAGAACCTAAAGGCCGAGCCGCTGTCTTAATGTGATGACCACACGCGACCGCTCAGTCTATTTCAGCCAGCACTTTCAGGTGCGCCACCACGCTGCGCCCGAGGGCCGAGAGGTTGTAGCCGCCTTCGAGGCAGCTGACGATGCGTCCCTGCGCGTATTGCCTGGCCACGCTCATCATCTCGCGGGTGATCCACGCGTAGTCGGCTTCGACCAGCGCCATGCCGCCCATGTCGTCGTCGCGGTGGGCGTCGAAACCGGCGGAGATAAACAGCATTTGCGGCGCAAAGGCGTGCAGCGCCGGCAGCCAGTAGTCGGTGACGACCTGGCGCACCACGTCGCCCTTGCTGCGCGCCGGCACCGGTATGTTGACGTGGGTGGCGGTAATGGGTTCCGGCTCGCTGTACGGATAAAACGGGTGCTGGTAGAAGCTGGCCATCAGCACGCGCGGATCGTCATGGAACGATTCGGCGGTGCCGTTGCCGTGATGGACGTCGAAGTCGATGATCGCCACCCGTTCGAGGCCGTGCGAATCGAGCGCGTGGCGCGCCGCCAGCGCGACGTTGTTAAACAGGCAGAATCCCATCGGCGTGTCGCGCCGCGCGTGGTGGCCGGGCGGGCGGATCGCGCAGAAGGCGTTGTCGATTTCGCCGGCAATAACGGCGTCGGTGGCGGCCATGGCGGCGCCGGCGGCGCGCAGCGCGGCGACGTAGCTGTCGGCATTGAGCGAGGTGTCGCCGTCGATCGAATAATACTCGCCATGCGGCGGCAGGTTGTCGCGCACCAGCGCGATGGCCTCGAGGCTGTGGTTGCGCAGCAGCGCCGGCTGCTCGGCCAGCGGTGCGCCGCGGCGTTCAAGCAGGCCGTCAAGGCGCGCCAGAATCAACTGGTCCTCGATCGCCTGCAGGCGGGCGGGCGACTCCGGGTGCCAGGCGCCCATTTCGTGGCGCTGGCAATCGGGATGGCTAAATATGGCTGTGCTCATGGTCGTTCGGCTTTTCGGTGGCGCGATCCATCATTGTCGCACCGGCGCCGCCGTTCTCGCATAGAATCATCGAAACGGCCGGCGGCCGGCGCGCGACATGTACAGGCGTTAATCTACCACGCCGCCGGGCGCGCCGGCCAAGGCGGCCGGCGTGGCGTGCGGCAGGCGCGCCGGCGCTTTCCTCAACATGATAAAAGAGCATTCGATGTTTCAAAAATTGCATGCGGTCGCGCAGCAGGTCACGCAGATCGTGGTGGGCAAGGATTTGCAGGTGAGGCAGGCGCTCACCTGCCTGCTGGCCGGCGGCCACCTGCTGATCGAGGACGTGCCGGGGGTCGGCAAGACCACGCTGGCGCACGCGCTGGCCATCTCGCTCGGCCTCAAGTTCAACCGGGTCCAGTTCACCAGCGACCTGCTGCCGGCCGACGTGGCCGGCATCTCGGTCTACGAGCGCGAAAAGAACGGCTTCGTGTTCCATCCGGGGCCGATCTTCACCCAGGTGCTGCTGGCCGACGAAATCAACCGCGCCACGCCGAAGACCCAGTCGGGCCTGCTCGAAGCGATGGAGGAGCGCCAGGTCAGCGCCGACGGCGTCACGCGCGCGCTGCCGTCGCCCTTCTTCGTCATCGCGACCCAGAATCCGTCGCACCAGGTCGGCACCTTTCCGCTGCCCGAGTCGCAGCTCGACCGCTTCCTGATGTGCCTCTCGCTCGGTTATCCGGACGCCGCCGCCGAGCGCGCCCTGCTGATGGGCGAGGACCGGCGCAGCATGCTGTCGTCGCTGCCGGCGGCGATGCAGCCGGAGGAACTGGCGGCGGCCCAGCAGGGGCTGCGCCAGGTGCACGCGGCGCCCGCGCTGATCGACTACGTGCAGGCGCTGGCGCAGGCCTCGCGGCGCGACGGCCTGTTCGCCGACGGCCTGTCGCCGCGCGCCGCGATCGCCCTGCTGCAGGCCGCGCGCGCCTGGGCCGCGCTGGAGGGGCGCGACCACGTGGTGCCGGAAGACGTGCAGGCGATGCTGGTGCCGGTCTGCGCGCACCGGCTGCGTCCGCTCAAGTCCAGCCACGGCATGGCGCTGGCCAGCCGCGATTTGGTGCTGCAACTGCAAAAATCGGTGCCGGTGTAAGCTGCGAGCATGGTCACGGCCCTGAAAAACTTCATCGAGCGCAAGACCAATCTGTGGCTATTCCAGCTGCGCGATGTCGAGCCGGGCGAAGTCTTTCTCAACCAGCGCCGGGTCTTCATCGTGCCCACCAGCGCCGGCCTGGGCTTCGCCGCCCTGCTGCTGGTGCTGCTGATCGGCTCGACCAACTACAACCTGGGCCTGGGCTTCGCGCTGACCTTCGCGGTGGGCGCCTGCGCGCTGGTCGACATGGTCTTCACCTACCGCAACCTGGCCCACCTGCACCTGCGGCCCGGGCGCGCGCGCAGCGTGTTCGCCGGCGAAGAGGCGCAGTTCGAACTGCACGTGGTCAACAACACGCGGCGCGACCGCTACGCGCTGTGGATCGATTTCCTCAGCGCCGGCGTGGCG
>JBDSTZ010000029.1:0-30697 GCA_039927975.1 Massilia sp.
CGTCACCCAGAACGTCAAGCCCGGCTCGGAAAACGCGGTCGAGATCATCAAGACCGCGATCGACAATGCCTTCCAGGGCTACGAGCAAGTGACCCAGGCGACCCGCCAGGCCGTGCAAGTGGTCGAGGCGCAAATCGCCAAGGCCACCGCGCAAGTGCAGCAGAAACAGGCTGCCTGAAACGGATAGGCGTAAAAAAACGGGCCGCGAAAAATACCGCGGCCCGTTTTTTTTCGCCTCGACGATTAGCCCGTTTGCAGGCCGAGCAGTTCTTCGAGCTGGGCGATCGCCGCCGGGTCCTTGACCACCCCGCGCAGCCAGACGTCGAGTGTCTGTTCGCCCCAGCCGGCCACCTTGTCGGCCAGGTAGGCCACCGGGCTATGCGGCTCGGTACGACGGAAGAATTCGGCGACCAGCCGCAGTTGAGTCAGGGCTTGGGCGCGTGACTGGATCGGGCCGGTGGCGGCCGGCGCAGGCTTCGCGGCAGGCGATTCCGAGGCCGCCACCGCGTCGACGGCCGGCGCGTCGGCCTGCGGCAGCAGGGGCGCGACGAAGAAGCTCACGTCCTGCAGCGCGTCGCGCGCGACGCTGAATCCTGGGCCATCGGCGCCCAGCCGCAGGTCGATCACCCGTTCCAGTTCGGCCAGCGCTTCACCGCAGTAGCGCGCATCGTCCATCAAGGACTGGTAAAACTTGCCCGAGCTGCGGCGCTTGGCGGCATCGAGGTCAGGCCCTGGTTCGGCATCGGCGGGGCGCGTGCGCGCGCTGGTGAAGTCGTTGAAGGAATAGGCATTACCGGCGCCCTCGGTGAGCGCCACCGCGTGCACCAGCGCCGGCACCCGCGCGGCGATCCAGCACAGATTGCCGACGCGCTGCTCGACGCTGTCTTCGTCGGGCAGCGGGTACATCTGCTCCCAGTAACGGTCGCACAGGCCAGCGATCAGCATCAGACTGTCGCCCAGCGGGCGCAGGCCGCCCGTCTTGGCGCTCGCCTCGGCCAGCCAGACCGCCAGCCGCAGGTCCTTGCTGTTCGTTTCGATCAATTTGGCGCAGCGGGCGGCGACGAATTTGAAATCGGCTTCCTTCAGGGTCGTCACCCAGGCGCCCTGCTCGATCGATGGATCGTCGGCCTGGCGCGCCTTGCCAATCGCGTCAAGCTCGCTGGAAAACGCCAGGTCCTCGCCGCAAGGGCTGGCGTCGCTGATGGGGGCAAGCAGTTGGTCGATGCTGAACATGGCCGCTCCCTCACGCCGCGTCGATGGCGTACTTGAACTTGCCGGCCTTGGTGGCACCCACCTTGATGCGGGCGATCGCGCCGCCCTCGGCCATCTTCGCCAGCACGCTGTCGGCGATCTCCGGCAGCAGCGTGCCGTTCAGGATCGTGTCGACATTGCGCGCGCCAGAATCGACTTCGGTGCAGCGCGCCAGCACGGCGGCCACCAGCGCGTCGTCGTACTCGAAGCCGGCCTGGTGATTGCGGTCGATGCGCTGGCGGATGCGTTCGAGCTTGAGGCGGATGATGTTGGACAGTACCTCGTCGGCGATCGGATAGAACGGCACCACCGTCAAGCGCCCGAGGAAGGCCGGCTTGAAGTGCTTCATGAGCTGCGGGCGGATCAACTCGGCCAGTTGCTGCGGATCGGGCAGCTCCTTGACGCTCTTGTTCAGGCAGGCCTGCATCATCTGACCGGACGCCGCGTTCGAGGTGAGAATGATGATGGTATTGCGAAAATCGATCTGGCGCCCTTCCGCATCATCGAGCACGCCCTTGTCGAACACCTGGAAGAACAGTTCGAGCACGTCGCTGTGGGCCTTTTCCACTTCGTCGAGCAGCACCACGCTGTAGGGATTGCGCCGCACCGCCTCGGTCAGTACGCCGCCCTCGCCGTAACCGACATAACCGGGCGGCGAGCCTTTCAAGCCCGAGACGCTGTGCGCCTCCTGATATTCACTCATATTGATGGTAATGAGCTTGCGCTCGCCGCCGTACAGCAGGTCGGCCAGCGCCAGCGCGGTTTCGGTCTTGCCAACGCCCGAGGTGCCGACGAACAGGAACACGCCTTTCGGTTTGTTCGGGTCGTCCAGATTGGCGCGCGAAGTACGCACCCGCTGGGCCACAGTGGCCGCCGCGTGCGACTGGCCCAGGATGCGCTCCTCCAGCAAGCCCTGCAAATTCATCACGGTCTTGATCTCGTCCTTGACCATGCGGCCGAGCGGGATGCCGGTCCAGGCGGCGACGATATCGGCAATCACATGGCCGTCGACCTGCACCGGCACCAGCGGCGCCTCGCCCTGCACCGTGCGCAGCTCTTCAAGCATGGCGCGCAGGGCCGGATTGTCGCCGCGCGACTGACTCGCCTCCAGGCTGGCGCGCAGACTCTTGATGTCGCCGCTGATGGCCTGCTCCTTTTCCCAGCGGGCCTGCTGGCGGCGCTGGTCGTCGCCGGCCGCGACCCGCTGCGCGCGCAGCAGATCGAGCCGGGCCGAATGGTCGGCGCCCGCGCTCTCTTCGCGCATCAGGGCGGCCGAGGTGGCGTCGATCCGTTCGAGCGTGCGGGCGCAGGCTTCGATGAGGGCCGGCGTGGCGCTCTGGCCTAGCGCCACCTTGGCGCAGGCGGTATCGAGCACGCTGATCGCCTTGTCCGGCAGCTGGCGCCCGCTGATATAGCGGTGCGACAGGCGCACCGCCTCGGTGATGGCGTCGTCGTAGACGCGCACGCCGAAGTGCTTCTCCATCAGCGGCGCCATCGCGCGCAGCATGGCGCAGGCGGTTTCCTCGTCCGGCTCCTCGACCTTGATCACCTGGAAGCGGCGCGCCAGCGCTGCGTCTTTCTCGAAGTATTTCTTGTATTCGCTCCAGGTGGTCGCGGCGATGGTGCGCAGTTCGCCGCGCGCCAGCGCCGGTTTCAGCAGATTGGCCGCGTCGTTCTGCCCGGCCGCGCCGCCGGCGCCGATCATCGTGTGCGCCTCGTCGATGAACAGGATGATCGCGTGTGGGCTCTTGTTGACTTCATCGATCACGTTCTTGAGGCGGTTCTCGAACTCGCCCTTGACGCTGGCGCCGGCTTGCAGAAGCCCCATGTCGAGCGCGTGGATTTCGACATTGCGCAGCACCTCGGGCACGTCGCCGCTGGCGATGCGCAGCGCCAGACCCTCGACCACGGCGGTCTTGCCGACGCCGGCCTCGCCAGTGAGAATTGGGTTGTTTTGGCGGCGCCGCATCAGGATGTCGATCGCCTGGCGGATTTCGGGATCGCGGCCGATCACCGGATCGAGCTTGCCGTCGCGCGCGCGTTGTGTGAGATTGGTGGTGAACTGGTCGAGCGCCGGTGTGCTGCGGCTGGCCTGGGCTTGTAGCTCGGTGACCGGATCGGTGTCGTCGGCCGAGGCGGCAGCCGGCACCGCCTCGCTCGAACCGCGCGTGAGCTTGTCGAAGTCATGCTTGAGGCGGTCGAGCGGGATCTGGGCGAACAGGCGCGAACCGCGCTGGGCCAGCTGCGCCAGCGCCGGTTCGGTCAGCAGCGCGAGCAGCAGGGGGCCGCTGCGGATCTGGTGCGGTCCGGCCGCGCCGAGCGAGGCGATCAGCCAGGCGTGTTCGAACAGCGTGGGCAGGTGCTTGGAAAACACCGGCGTGCGCGCGCTGCCGCTGGCGAAGCGCCCTACTTCCTTGCGCAGGTCATTCTCAAGTCCGGTCAGGCTGATACCGCACTGGCGCGCGATGTGCACGACGTCGCTGTCGGCCTGTTCGAGCAGCGCCAGGAACAGGTGTTCGATATCGACCTCGTACTGGCCCAGGCCGACGCAGATGCCGGCTGCGCGTGTGGCGGCGATGCGGCTGGTGTCGTTCAGTTTTCCGATCAGGGTCTTGAGATTGATTTCCATTGCGGCGGTCCTATCGAGAGGGGCAAAGTGGCGGGATGGATGGTGGCCGGTGACTAGGCGCGGACGGTGCGGGCGGCTTTGGTGATGGCGTAGCTCAGTGACGACGGCTGGAGCACGGCGTTGAAGTTGACCGGTTCTTCCGACGATTCCACTTGCAAGGTGGCGTTGATGACGAAATTGAGGCGGTTGACGCTGCCCTGGTCCATTTCGAGCGAAGCGCTCACCTCGCGCAGGCGTGGCTCGTGCCGCTCGATGGCCGCTTTCAGGCTGGCGCAGATGGCGGCGCGGTCGTCAGTGCTGGAAAGGCAGAAGCCGGCGAAATCGACCAGGCCGTAGCCGATGATCGATTTTTGGCAGTTGGGATAGCCATCTAATAAGTCGGGAGCGATGCCGACCCGCGTATTGAGCAGCGCTTCAAGGTCGCGCGCGACGCTGTCCTTGACCTGTTCCATGGTCAAGCGGGTGACGGCGGCGCCGGTTGGATTGCGCTCGCCCATCAGGCGGTCCAGCAATGTGGGGGCATAGCCTTTCATCGCTGCTCCTGGTTTGATCGTGGTCCTGGCTTGATCGTAGGTCGGGACCGCGGCCGGCGGCCGCGGTGGTGTCACTTGTTAGACGACCTTGTTGGCCGAAAGGTCCCAGCCGCCCGAAGTATTTCCGCCCGAGCCGCCGCCGATCTTCTGCTGCGTGTACTTCCATTTGATCTTCGAGAATTTCAGGCCAATGTGTTCGGTCAGGATGTCGCCCTCGCCGACCGCTTCGCTGACGTCGCCGATCAACACGTTTTCCATCTCGATTTCGAAATACTTGATGCGGGTGCCCTGGCCGTCGGCGCGCATGAATTCGAGCTTGGCCTTCGGGATGGTCTTGCCCGAGGAGCAGGTCTGCAGCAGGATCGGGGTCGCCAGGTCGGCCAGCTTCGCCAGCGAGATCTCGGTATGCTCGCAGCGCTCGGCGGTGTGGCCGCCGCCGGTCGATGCGGTCGCCGACTTCGGCTGCGAGACGCCCCACGACACCGATTTGCACTCGATCCAGTCCTTGTGCTTGTCGTCCGCCGATTCGCCTTTGATGCCGTCGATTTGCAGGTACACGTCTATTGCCATTTGTATGCTCCGGTTGGTGGGTGGGACGAAAACTTAGTTCTTGGTCGACTGCGGCAGTTCGGCGACCAGCCGCAGCGACACCGACAGTTCATCGAGCTGGAAGTGCGGACGCAGGAAGGACACGGCGCGGTAGACACCCGGCCGGCCCGGCACCTCGGCGACCTGCACACTGGCCTCGCGCAGCGGGAATTGGGCCTTCTGTTCCTGGCTGGCGTTATCGTCGAGCAGCACGTACTGGGTCAGCCAGCGGTTGAGGAAGTCTTCGACGTTGGCGGCCGACGAGAAGCTACCGATTTTGTCGCGCATCATCGCCTTCATGTAGTGGGCGATGCGCGAGACGGCGAAGATGTACTGCAGCTGCGACGACAGCACGGCGTTGGCGTTGGCCGCCTCGTTGGCGTACTTCTTCGCCTTCTGCGCCGACTGGGCGCCGAAGAACGCCGCGTACGAGGTGTTCTTGCAGTGGACCAGCGAGATGAAGCCGAGGTCCGACAGCTCTTTCTCGCGGCGGTCGGTGATCGCCAGCTCGGTCGGGCATTTGAGTGCGACTTCGCCCTCGTCGGTCTTGAAGGTGTGGGTCGGCAGGTCTTCGACCAGGCCGCCGCCCTCGACCCCGCGAATCGCCGCGCACCAGCCATAATCCTCGAAGGCGTTGGTCAGCTTGGTGGCGAAGGCATACGCGGCGTTGCACCACAAGTACTTCTGGTGATCGGTGCCGTCCACATCCTCGACAAAGTTGAAGCCCTCGACCGTCATGCCGTCGACCGGATTGAACGGCAGGCGGCCTAGAAAGCGCGGCAGCGTGATGCCGACATAGCGCGCGTCCTCGGATTCGCGGAAGGCCTTCCACTTGGCGTATTCGACGGTGTCGAACACCTTGGCCAGGTCGCGCGGCTTACCGAGGTCGCCGTAGCTCTCGACGCCGAACAGCTCGGGCGCGGCCGAGGTGATGAAGGGCGCGTGGCTGGCAGCGGCGACGTGCGACATCTGTTCGAGAAAGTAGATGTCCTCGGGCTGGCGGCTGATCTCGAAGTCGCCGATCAGGGCGCCGTACGGGGCGCCGCCGAAGGTGCCGAATTCCTCTTCGTAGACTTTCTTGAAGATCGCGCTCTGGTCGAATTCGAGGGCCGACTGGAAGTTCTTGACCAATTCCTTCTTGGTCGCATTCATCATGCGGATCTGCTGGCCCGAACCTGGCGTCGAATTCTTCACCAGGTAGTGCAGACCGGTCCAGCTGCGTTCGAGCTTCTGGAATTCAGGCGCGTGCATCACCGCCGAGAGCTGTGCCGAAATCATCCGATCGAGTTCGGCGACGCGGGCGTCGAGGGTGGCCGACAGGTTATCGGACATCACCACCGTGCCCTTCATCACCTGGCTGACCAGTTCGGAAATCAAGTCGCGCGCGCGTTCGTGCTCGCTGCTCGACTTGGCGACCCGGCTTTGCTCGACGATCTGGTCGAGCAGGTTCGCTTCGGCGTCGACGGCGCCGGCGGGGGCGGTGCTGGCAGTGGCGTCAAGGAGGGCGGCCATGTCATTGCTCCTTGACCGGCATCGCCTTGCTCAGGCGGTCCAGCTGTTCGGTGTTGGTCAGCACTTCGGAGAGGATGTCTTCGAGCTTGTCGTTCCCCGCCAGCTTGTTGCGCAGGTCGGCCAGCTTGGTGCGCGCTTCAAGGAGCTTGCGCAGCGGGTCGACCTGCTGCACCACCGATTCGGGACGGAAGTCGGCCATCTCGCGAAACTGCAGCTGAACGCCGAACTGGCCGCCTTCGCTAGAGAGGTGATTGGCCACCTTGAAGCTGGCCACCGGCGCCACGCCGCCGAGCACCTCGTCGAAATTGTCGTTGTCGACATTGACGAAGTTGCGGTCCTTGAGCGCCTTCTTGGCGGCCGATGGATCGACGCCGAAATCGCCCACCACTCCGACCACGAAAGGCAGTTCCTTGTTTTCGATGGCGTCGCCGATCTCGACGTCGTAAGTCATCTGCACGCGCGGCGCGCGGACTTTCTGCAGGCGTTTCTGCACGCTTTCTTTCTTGGCCATGTCGACTCCAGAGGTGGGGAAAAGGACCGGCTGGCGGTCCGGGGGCTTACTTGAGTATGTCGAAGGTGCCGCCGCCGGCCGCGGCTGGCTTGGGCACCGGCGCCGCAGTCGCCGCCCGGGTCGGCGTCCTTGGCTTGACGACCTTGGCCGGCACGAGCTGCTCTTCGCCCAGGCTGGTGCGCAGCAGCTTGGCCAGGTCTTGCGCCTCGCTGCGCACGCTGCCCGACAGGTTGTTCTTCTGGGTCAGGTCGGCCAGCGCCCGGCTCGACACGCGCAGGCCGCTGACGGCCACCAGGCTGTAGGCGACGACATCGTCGGGATCGCGTTCGAGGGCTTCAAGACCATTGACGATCGCCTCGCCGTAGTTGCTGGCGTCGAAACGCAGCTGGGCCATGCGCAGCCACGGCGCCTTGTCGGCCGGGAAGTCCTTGGCGGCGCTCTTGAACAGCGTGAAGGCCTTGTCGTTGTAACCGGCCTTGAGGGCGGCGTCGGCCTCCTGCATGACGACGTTGATCGAGGCCGGCTTGGCGACGGGCGCCGGCGTGTTGGCGGCGCAGGCCGTCAACAGGACGGCGGATACAACAGTTGGCAACAGATGTTTCATGCTCATTCTTGCTCTCCAGTACCGTTTGTCCAGCCGTCATTATTGGCGATGGGAAACACGAGTTGTTGCGCGTAGTCAACCTTTCACGAGATCATTTTTCACGTGGAAATTTGCCTGAAAAACTTGCTCTAGCGCAGTAGACCAAACTGGGCATGCAGTTAAATGGGCGGGCACCGGCAACCATGGAGAAGCGCATGAAGGCGACACCAACCACCCTGACGCTATTGACAGCACTGGCGCTGTCGGCCTGCGCCGCGGGCTCGATGGACAAGGCGATGGAAGCGGTCGGCGCGCGCAAGAGCGCGCCGTCGGCCGAACAACCCAAGCCGCCGCGCACCGTGGCGATCCGCCTGCACGCGGCCGACAAGCTCAATGTCGACCGCCAGGGCAAATCGATGGCGGTGGTGGCGCGCATCTACCTGCTGCGCCAGAGCGCCCAGTTCGAGCAGGCGCCGTACGACACCTTCCTGTCGGCGCAAAAGGAGAAGGAGGCGTTCGGCGCCGACCTGCTCGACGTGAAGGAAGTGACCCTGGTGCCCGGCCAGCATTACGAGGTCAGCGAACAGGTCGCGCGCGAAGCCGGCTATATCGGCGTCGTCGCCCTGTTCCACGCGCCCTCGCCGCAGCGCTGGCGCTTTGCGTTCGCCGCCGCCGACGCGGAAACGCGCGGGCTGACGCTCGGCGCCCACGCCTGCTCGCTCAGCGTGGCAACCGGCGCCGCGCCGGCGCTGCACACGATGCAGGTGCTGTCGCCGGTGCGTTGCCAATGATCGTGCGCCACGCCAGCACCAGTGCCTGCGCCGGCGCAACAGGCGCGCCGGCCGATCGCGCAAGCTGAACACTTTCCGTCCATCATTTTTCCGGGAGCCCCACATGAAACGACCTACTTCTCCGGTGCACGCATGAGCGAAGCCGTCGAGCGCCGCGCCGCGCCCACCCTGCTCGCCAATCGCAGCGCCACCGGCGCCGCTCCACAAAGCCTGGTCGACCTGATGTACGAAGGCTTCTACGCCCTGTACCTGCTCAAGAGCGGCAACGGGCCGCAGGACAAGACCGGCTTCGCCGAGCACATGACCCAGTTCCTCGGCGACGTCGACCGCCACGCCAAGCAGATGGGCGTGCACGCCGACGACGTGCACGCGGCCAAATACGCGTTCTGCGCGGCGGTCGACGAAATCATCCTGCGTTCGCAGTACGCGGTGCGCGACGACTGGGAAACCAGGCCGCTGCAATTGCGCCTGTTCGGCGACCAGCTGGCCGGCGAACACTTCTTCCAAAAGCTCGACGACCTGCGCGCGCGCGGCAGCGCCCACCTGCAGGCGCTCGAAGTGTTCCATATGTGTTTGCTGCTCGGATTTCAGGGCCGCTACGCGCTCGACGGCGAAGATAAGCTCAAGTTCATGAGCGCGGCGCTGGGCAACGAGATCGCCCGCATGCGCGGCAAGAGCCGCGGCTTTGCGCCGCACGCCGAGCGGCCCGACCAGATCGCCAACAAGCTGCGCAGCGATCTGTCGCTGTGGGTGCTGACGGCGGTGTTCGCGCTGGCCGGCCTGGGCGCCTACCTCGGTCTGCGCGCCAGCCTGGCGCACAGCACGGCTGGTTCGCTGGCCGGCTACAACGACCTGGTCAAGCTGCCGCCGCGCGCGGCCAGCGTGACTATCACCCTGCCCTAGCAGCGCCGGCGCCGCCCGCTGCGGCGGCGCCGGTTGCGGCGGCGTCCTTGACGGCTACAGCACTTTGAATTCGATGCGCCGGTTGCGCGCGCGGCCCTCCGGGCTGCGATTGTCGGCCACCGGCCGGTCCGGCCCCTCGCCCGACACGCCCACCGCTTCGGCCTTCACGCCCTTGGCGCACACATAAGTCTTGACCGCCTCCGCGCGCGCTTGGCTGAGCGACAGATTGCCGGCGCGCGAGCCGGCATTGTCGGTGTGGCCGATCACCTCGACCTTCTTGTCCTTGAGCTTGAGCAGCGCCACGCTCATCTGGTCGAGGATGCCCTTGCCCGACTCGGTCAGCGTAGCCTTGCCCGACTCGAATTCGATGATGCGGTTGGCCAGCGCGGCGTCGAGCTGCGACTGCTCGGAAGCGACCACCCGCAAGCCATTGTTGACCGTGTAGGTCGGATTCAGGCTGGCCGCGATCTCGCTGGCGACCTGCTGGCGCTGCGCCTCGCTGGCGACGTCGCCGCGCACGCTGACCGCGCTGCCGTCGACCTTGAGCTGACCGTGGCTGACCATCTTCAGGTTCGGTCCGATCAGCTTTTTCAGATACTCGTTCCAGTTGGCCGGGGTCGACACGCTGCCGATGGCCAGCTGGTCGACCACCCGCTCGGCGCCATAGACTTCGCGCAGGCGCGCCATCAGGCTCGCCTTGCTGGCTTCGTCGGCGACCGTCCCGCTGACCACCACCGGCGCGACTTCGCCGGCCGCGTGGGCGGCGCCGGCCAGCAGCCAGGCCGCACCCAATGTCACAAGTTTTTTCATGGTGCCTCTCCGATAAACGTTTGCAGGAACAGCTCGCGCGCCAGTTTCAGGGGCAATTGCGGCTGATCGAGATAGCTGGCCAGGGCGCGCACATCGACATCGACGCCGAGCTGCTCGTCGACCCACGCGGTGTCGCTCATATCGATCTGCTGGTCCTGGCCGGCCTGCGGATCGATGATCGCGTGCAGGGTGTGCGCGGCGGCGCCGCAAAAGCCCAGCACCAGCACCGGCTGCCCATGCTGGCGCGTGATGAACAGCGCCAGGTCGAAATCGGCGCGCCGCAGGAAGGGCGAGATCAGCGCCAGCCACAAGGCGGCCACCGGCGCGCGCGCGCTGGGGTTCTCCGGCAGCGGCAGCACCAGGCTTTTCTCCAGGTCGGCGTCGCCCGACTGCATCACCGGTTGCAGCAGCATGCCCAGCGCGAGTATCAGCTTGCCGGGGTCGGCCACCCCGAGCAGGGCGCCGAGCGAAGCGATGGTGGCGGTGTCGAGAAAGGTCGCCAGCGCCGTGTCGGCGTGTTCGGCCAGCGCCACCACCGTGTCGGGGATTTCCTGCAGTGGCACGGTTGGATCGGCCGCGGCCATCACCTTCGGCGCCTGGTGCTCGAAGAAGCTCCACAACGGGGCCAGCACCAGCGGACACACCGCGACGAAGCCGGCCGGATCGGCCACTTCGAGCGTGCGCATCATGAGGAAGGGGAAGCGGCGCCCCGACTGGTCGCGGCTGGCGACGATATGGCCGGCCAGCGCGTGGCGCCGGTGCGGACCGACAAAGGCGAAGCTGACCGGCGCCAGCGCGTCGTAATGCAGCTTCCAGCGCGGCTCGGCCGGCAGGCGGGTCATCACCTGCGCCAGCCAGTCGTCGAGCACCCCCATCAGGGCGACATCCTGGGCATCCTTGATAAAGTCGCTGCGCGCGGGCAGCTTGCCGAAGTAGCCGTTACGTTCAAGGCGGATCATGGCGCACCGCCGCCGGCGCCGCCCGTCACCGCAGCCACCGCCGTGCCGGCAGCCGTACCGCCCGCCGGCGGCGCCAGCGAGGCGCGCCCGACGATCGCCTGCGGCAGGCGCAGCCCGCGAAAGCCCTGCCCTTGCGGCGACGCCTGCGCACCCTGGCCGGCTTCGGCGCTGCTGACGATCTTCAGTTCCACCGCCACCGACACATTGCCGCTGGCCCAGCGCAGCTCGAACACGCCGCCATCCTTGCGCTTGCGCACCGCGCTGTCGAGCATGCGCTTGAGGCCAAACTGCCCGGCTTCGTTGAACAGTTCGACCGTGCGGCCATCGAGCGTGACGACCGTGATCTTCGCCCCCGGCACGCCCTGCGGACTCGGATGGACCATGTTCGACCAGGCCGGCGGCGTATTGCGGTAGCGAAGCTGCTGGCCATCGATTTCAACCGTGTATTCGAGCGTGCCCGAGGCCGGCAAGGGCTGCAGCTGGAACACCGTCGGCGGCGCGCTGGTGGCCGCCACCCCGTTCGCGCTCAGCGGCGCGATCCAGCCGGGGAAGCTGGCCACCGTCTGCGGCGCCAGCGTGATGCCGATGTCGGCCCAGGTGCGCGCGGCCAGCACATCGCCGCGCCGCACCACCAGGGGTCCCATCGAAGTGGTGACGAACTTGGCGATCACGCCTTCCGGCCCGAAGAACTGGCCGATTTCGGCGCTGCTCGCCTCGACCCCGGAGGTGGGCGCGAACGGATATTTATTCACCAGCGACTTCTGGAACGGCTCGAGCACCTGCACCTGCCAGGTCTTGTTCAGTTCCGATTCGCTCGGTACCACGATCACCGCGAAGGTCTGCATCAGCGGGCGCACCAGGATCGGCCGCAGCGCCAGCTTCTGGTCGTCGCTCATGCCGGTCAACATCTGCTCGTCGACGAACTTGAGCGCGTCGGCCAGTTCCGAGCCGGCGCCTTCGAGCGTCTGCTGCATGAACTGCTTGGCGCCAGGCCCGGGGTCGCCCTGGTTCTTGAGCTGGTTCAGGCGGCTGCGCAGGCGCGAGAGCACGTCCAGGTAGCCGGTCATCAGGGAGGCATCCTTCTCGCGCACCCCCACCAGCCGGGCGACGCCGGCGAACTCGCGCCCGATCGGTCCCATGGCCGGCGCGTCGGCCTTGCCGCGCGTGTTGTCGGCAGTCCCCGCCTCGACGATATTGCGCGCCTCCGACGGCGCGCGCCGCATCACCGACTCCTTGAACCAGGCCACCAGTCCGCGTTCGACATTCTTGGCGCCGGCACTGCCCGCGCCCGGATTGTCCCACGCGGTCTCCTGGTAAATCGTGCGCAGCAGCTTGGCCAGCGGCGAGGTTTGCGGGTCGCCCAGCCGGTTCATCGCCTGCACGCTGGCCTCGAAGCCATTCAGTTCGCTCACCGACACGCCCTGCACGAACTTGCGCCACTCCCTGGCGTAATCGGCCTTGTACATATCGGTCAGCGCCTTCTGGATCTGTTCGGGGCTGCCTTCGAGGGTCAGGTCGTCCTTGACCGCCGTCTTCAACACCCAGTCGCTGCTTTGCAGTTCCTTGTTGGACGCTTCCTTGATGGCGCCGGCGACAAACTTCTCCCACGCGTCGCGCGTGAAGGTGCCGGGCACCGCGTAACTGCCGACCATCAGCGCCTGGTCCTGCTCGCCGACGATGCGCGCCACCGTCACGGCGGCGAAGCGGGTCGCGCCGCGCGCCTTGATGTCGGCGTACACGCGGTCGCGCGCCGGCGTGCCGTGCACCACCCGGCGCAGGTTCTCGCGCGCGGCGTCGAGCAGGCCGAGTTTGAGCGCCACCTGCGGCCAGGCCGGGTCGCCGATCTGGGTCAGGTGGTAACTCATCAGCCGCTCGGCGCTGCGGATCATCTGGTCGCGCGGCATGGCGCCACGGTTGGTCTCAAGCCAGCCGCGCCAGAAACGGGTCAGCTGGTCGTTCAGGTGGCTCGGTTCGGCCCGGCTCTTATCGCCCAACATCAGATAGGTCTTGAGCGCGTTGTAGCCATCGGTGATATTGGTCGGCGAGGCGTCCTGGTAGGACTGGCCGGCCTTTGCGACCGGCGTGGCGGCGGCGTTGGCCTGGCTGGCCGGATCGAGCGCGCCCGCATTCGCATTGAGTTCGGTGAGCATGGCTTCGAGCGCTTGCGCGACCGGCTGCACCATCACTTCGCGCACGCCGGCGAAATACTCGTCGCGCAGCTTGCGTTCAAGCGCGTCGCCCTGATACAGGCCAAACGACAGCATCCACGGCGTATCGCTGCGGTACTTGTCGAGCTGCTCGATGCGGTCCTGCAGGATCCCCAGCGCCAGCAGGCGCGATTGCAGGTCGATGCGCTTGTCCTGCAGCTTGCGCACCTGCTCAAGGTCGGCCTGCACATTGGCCAGCAACTGCTTGTTGCCCATGTACGACCAGCTCCACACACCCAGCGAGCAGCCCAGCAGCACGGTGGCGGCGAAGAAGGCGCCGTACTTTAAGCGCGCGCCGGCCGGGCTGGTGTAGCGCGCCACCAGTTCCTTGTCGGCGAAGATCACCTTGCGGAACAGCTCAAGCAGGAAGTAGCCCGATTGCGGATCGGCCTCGCCCTCGCACGCGGCCGCCTGCAGCTTGAGGTCGAACCGGCTGGCCACCCGCTTGGAGGCGAGGTTTTCGACCTTGCCTTCCTGCAGAGCGCTGGTGAAGTAAAAGCCGCGGAACACCGGCTTGAACTGATAGGTGTTTTCCTCGAACATGGTGGCCAGAAAAGCGCGCAGCGGACTCTTGATCGAGGCGAATTCGAGCGGAAAGGTGAACACCCCGGGACGCATGTTCGCGCCGTGGGTGCTGGCCATGCTGGCCAGGCTGATTTCCTTCAAGCCGTCGTGCAGCTCGTCGAAATGCTGGTCGAAGAAGGCCAACACATCCTGGTGGGTGCTGCGCCGGTTGTAGCGAATCGTCGCGCCCCACACGCGGTCGCGTTCGGTCCGCTCGGTATCGTGGAAAAAATCGCTGAATCCGGCGATCAGATCGGCCTTGGTGAAGATCACATACACCGGCGCGAACACGCCCAGCCGCTCGGTCAGTTCCTGCACGCGGGTGCGCAGGCTCTTGGCCAGTTCGACCGATTTTTGCGGCGTGCTGCCCATCAGTTCGGCCACGCTGACGGCGATCAGGATGCCGTTGATCGGCGCGCGCCGGCGGTGCTTTTTCAGCAGCGCCAGAAAGCCGAACCATTCGGCACGGTCGGCGTCCTGCACCGAATAGCGTCCGGCCGTGTCGAGCAGGATGCCGTCGGTGGTGAAGAACCAGTCGCAGTTGCGGGTGCCGGCCACGCCCTGCACCGCCTTGCTGCCGGCGATCGGAAACTGCAGGCCGGAATGGCCGATGGCGCTGCTCTTGCCGGCCGCAGGGTTGCCGATGATCATGTACCACGGCAGTTCGTACAGCGCGGCCGACCCGCTGTTGAGCCCGAGCTTGGACGTCTTGATGGTGGTGATGGCGTCGAGCATGCTCTTGCGCAGCACCGCCACCTGGCTCTTGCCGGCCTGCGCGGCGTCGGCGCCGGCCGGCAACATCGCCTCGCCCAGCCGTCCGGCCGCGCGCTTGCGATATTGATTGCGGGCCACCCAGAACAACGCCCAGCCAATGAGTGCCGCGAGCGCCGCGACGCCGGCCCAGATCGCCGCGATCTGCAAGCTGTCGGCGCCGAGCAGGAGAAATGCCGCGAAAGCGGCCAGTCCGATCACGCCGAGTACACGGCTATCGGTGAGGAATTTCCAGAGTCGGGCCATGGTCGTCCGCAAAAGTGAGGTGGGGAAACTAAATCCTGCAGGCAATGTTGGCACCATTCCCCCACCGCAAATTTGCGCGGGCACAAAGCCGCGCCCCTGCGCTCTATTTCCGCATCACCCCCGCAACACGCAGTTCGGTGTGGCCGAAATCCATCATCGTCCAGCGCCCGCCCCAGGTCAGGCCCAGCGATTCGGCCACCTCGCCGTACAGCTGGTAACCGCGCATCGCCCACGGGTCTTTTTCCGAAATGACAATCCGGCCTTCGCGCAGGAAGGCGCAATCGGCCGCCAGACCGTACTGGTGCCAGCTTTGAAAGGCGCGCGCGTTGCTCACCTGGCTGCCCATCGAGGCCAGCAGGTTCTGGCGCTCCGGACTGCGATACCCTTCAAGCAAGGCCATGTCGTAGCCATGCTTTTCCTTCATGATCTTGAAGACGAGCAGCAGGCGCTGGCTGAAGTCGGCGTTGAGCATCGTCCAGTTGCGGCTGGCGTCGGCCAGCATCGGCCGCACCTGGGTCACTTCGAGCGTGCTGAAGGCCAGCGGCGGCAGCGCCACCGGCGGCGCCAGTTGCTCGCCCTTGAGCAGCGCGGCGATCTGCGCGTCGGGCGCGGCGCTGGCCGCCTCGAAGCCGGGCAGCATGCCGGGATTGCTCATCCACAGCGCCAGGCCCGACGGAATGATCACCAGCGCGGCCGCCACCCCGGCCAGCATTGCGTGGCGCCGCAGGAAACGCCCGACCCGCACGGCGCGGTTACCGATGGCCGCGCTCCACGACGTCCGCCGCCCGCCGCCGTACTGGCGCCGGCGCGCCAGGCGCAGTTCCATGCGCCGGCCCCAGCCCTGCACCTGGCGCAGCGCCGCTTCGCGCCCGGCCGGAAATGCCAACAGCCAAATCACACTGCAGGCCAAACAAAAATACAGAAGTGCGATAAAGATCAGCATGGAATTCCCCAGATTGTTTCTAATCAGCATTCAGAAGTCCCCAATCTTAGGAGTAATACCGTGCGCCCACCCGACGAAAATCAACCCGGCTCCAGACGACCCAACCTGATGTCGACCTCCCGTCGCGCCGCCGCCAGCGACGACAGCATCCTCGCCAGGATCGAGCGCGACGCCAGCCGCAAAGGTGGCGCGGGCGGCGCCCGCCTGGCGCTGTGGCTGGCCGCCGGCGCCACCGTCGTCGTGCTGATCGGCGCGCTGGCCTGGCTCGCGCGCGAGAACGCGCGGGTGCACAAGACCGTGCTGCAACCGAGCGCCGCGCTGACGGCGGCCGACGCCATCACCCGCGCCGCCGGCGCCGCCTTGCCGGCCCCGCAGCCACCCGCGCCGCAACTGCTGGCGGCGGCCATCATCGACGAGCCGCCCGAGACCGTGCGGGTGCCGGCCGATCCCCACGCGGTCCTGCCGCCGCTGGTCAAGCTGGCGCCGGCCAAAACCGTCCCGGCGCCGGACAAGATGCCGACGGCGCGCGCCAAAACCGCCCCGTCCGCCCCTGTCAAAGCTGCGCCGGCAACGTCCAAACCGGCGCCGGCGCCCGCGCGATCGGCGTCCGTCGCCACTCCTCCAGCCGAGCCGCAAACGGCGGCCCCAGCCCGCGCCGCCGCGCACGCGCCAGCACCGAAGGTAAAAAAATCGCCGGCGCCGGCGGAACCGGAAGCTGCCCCGGTCGACAGCGACGTCGCCCTGCTATCGGCGATCATCATGAATTCGAGCAAGCACAAGGCCGAGCGCGCCCAGGCCGAAGCCGACGCCGAAAGCGCGCCGCCACCGGCCAGGAAATCGGCCCGCAAGCGCGCCCCCGCTGCGCCAAAAACCACGGATTGACCCGTCCCGCACGATTTGCATAGGCCGCGCGACTGCTTGAGGATATACTGTACATAATCACAGTACAGCACCCACGGTACAGCACCTCCGGTACTGCACCACATCCCGGCAGTTGCAGATGAGTAAAGTCTTAGACAATCCGTTTTATTACCTCGACAATTTCCAGCGGGTACTCGAATGGATCGCCGAGCGCTATCCAGACCTGCTGAGCGATGCCGAGCGCGGCTTCATCGACGCCTTCTCGGGCCTGCCGCAGCCGGCCCGCGCCCTGCTCATCCGCATGGTCATGCGCAAGGGCACGCTGTTCCGCGCCAGCAAGCTGAACTACGCCGAAATCGGCTGCCCGCAAGAAGCCGCGCGCGCCCTGCTCCCCACCGGCTGGATCGCGCGCGACCCGCATGTCACGCTCGAGCAAATGTTCGAGCTGCTCTCCAAGCCGGAAATCGCCGCCGCCTTCGACCTCTCGCGCCACGGCAAGGGCGCCCGCAAGCCCGAGCAACTGGCGGCATTGCGCTCCCTGTTCAGCGACGCGCGGCCGTTTTCGGCGTGGTACCGCGACAGCGCCGACTGCCTGTTCCAGATCACCATCAAACCCCTGTGCGACCGCCTGCGCCTGATCTTCTTCGGCAACCTGCGCCAGGACTGGACCGAATTCGTGCTCTCCGACCTGGGCGTCTACAAATACGAGCAGGTCGACTTCGCGCCAGCCTCGCGCGGCTTTCGCCACCGCCGCGACGTCGACCACTACCTCGCGCTGCACGCCTGCAGCGAGCGGCTGCACGGCGCCGCCCCGGTCGACGAACTGCTGCGCGAGCTGCCCGCGCCGGCGCCCGGCAACGAATGGCTCGCCAGCCGGCGCGAACGGCTGGTGTTCCAGATCGCCCAGCTGGCCGAGAAACAGCACGATTGGGCCCGCGCCTACGCGCTGTATGCCGGCTGCCGCGCCGCCGGCGCCCGCGTGCGCGCCATCCGCGTGCTCGAAAAAGACCAGCAGATCCGCGCTGCCTTCGCCCTGTTGTGCGAGGCCGAGCGCGCGCCCGAAAGCGACGCCGAACGCCAGCACCTGCTGCGCATCGCGCCGCGCCTGCGGCGCCGTCTCGGCCACCCGCCGCCCGGCAAACGGCGCCCGGTGGCGCCCCAGCGGCTCGACCTGCGCCTGCCGCTGCCGGCGGCCGAGCGCTGGGTCGAAGGCGCCGTGCGCGACCACCTGGCGCGCCCCGAGGCGCCGGTCTACTACGTCGAGAACGCCCTGATCAACAGCCTGTTCGGCCTGCTCTGCTGGCGCGCCATTTTCAGCGCCATCCCCGGCGCCTTTTTCCATCCCTTCCACCGCGCCCCGGTCGACCTGCAAAACGCCGACTTCGTGCCGCGTCGCGCCGATCTGTTCGCAGCCTGCCTGGCCGAACTCGACGACGGCGCCTACCTGGCCACCATCCGCGCCAACTACGCCGCCAAGCGCGACCTGCAATCGCCGTTCGTGCACTGGGAAGTGCTGAGCGAAGAGCTGCTCGACATGGCGCTCGCCTGCATCCCCGCCGCCCACCTCAAAAAAATGTGCGAGCGCATCCTGCACGACATCCAGGCCAACCGCACCGGTTTCCCCGACCTGATCCAGTTCTGGCCGAATGAAGCGCGCTACAACATGATCGAGGTGAAAGGCCCGGGCGACCGCCTGCAGGACAACCAGCTGCGCTGGATCGACTACTGCGCCACGCACGGCATGCCGGTCTCGGTGTGCTACCTGCAATGGCAGGAGCCGCCCGCGTGAGCTATGTGGTCGCGGTGCGCGCGCTGTGCGAATTCGGCGCCAAGACGGGCGACCTTGATCTGCGCTTCACCCCTTCGCCCAGCGCCCAGGAAGGCATCGCCGGCCACGCCGTGGTCACCGCGCGCCGGCCCGAGGGCTACCAGACCGAATTGACGCTGGCTGGCGACTGGGGGCCGCTGCACGTGCGCGGCCGCGCCGACGGCTACGACCCGCAGCGCAACGTCATCGAGGAGATCAAGACCCACCGCGGCCGGCTCGACAGCATGCCGGCCAATCACCGCGCGCTGCACTGGGCCCAGTTGCGCGTGTACGGCCATCTGCTGTGCCGGCAGCAGGGACTCGACCAGGTCGAGCTGGCGCTGGTGTATTTCGATATCGGCAGCCAGGCTGAAACCGTCCTGCGCGAAACCGCCACGGCCGCCACCCTCGCCGCGCAGTTCGACAGCCTGTGCGAACGCTTCGTCGCCTGGGCCGCGCAGGAACTGGCCCACCGCGCCGTGCGCGATGAAGCCTTGGCCGCGCTGACCTTTCCCCACGCCGAATTTCGCCCCGGTCAGCGCCAGCTGGCCGAAGCCATCTTCAACGCCAACCGCAGCGCGCGCTGCCTGCTGGCGCAAGCGCCCACCGGCATCGGCAAGACGGTCGGCAGCCTGTTCCCGGTGCTCAAGGCCGCGCCCGCGCAGCGCATCGACAAGCTGTTCTACCTGGCCGCCAAGACGCCGGGACGCCAGCTCGCGCTCGACGCCCTGGCCACCGTGCGCGGCGCCAGCGGCGCGCCCTTGCGCGTGATCGAACTGGTGGCGCGCGACCAGGCTTGCGAGCACCCGGACAAAGCCTGCCACGGCGACTCCTGCCCGCTCGCGCGCGGCTTCTACGACCGCCTGCCGGCCGCCCGCGAACAGGCGCGCCAGCTGCCGGTGCTGGACCGCGCGAACCTGCGCACCACTGCCCTGGCCCACCAGGTCTGCCCCTATTACCTCGGCATCGAGATGACGCGCTGGAGCGACGTCGTCATCGGCGACTACAACTATTATTTCGACTACGGCGCCATGCTGCACGGCCTGGCGCTGGCCAACCAATGGCGCGTGAGCGTGCTGGTCGACGAAGCCCACAACCTGGTGGCACGCGCACGCGGCATGTACAGCGCCGAACTCGATCGCGCCAGCCTGCGCGCCGCGCGCGCGGTGGCGCCGCCGGTCATCAAGAAAGCGCTGGACCGCATCGGCCGCGCCTGGACCGAGCTCGCGCGCGAGGGCGAGGCGCCGTACGAGGTGCTGGCCGCGCTGCCCGACAAACTGCTCGCCACGCTGCAAACGGCCACCAGCACCGTCACCGACGTGCTGGCCGAGCAAGCCGTGCCGATGGCCCCGGCCTTGCAGCGCTTCTATTTCGACGCGCTGCGCTTTGCCCGCCTGGCCGAATCGTTCGGCGACCATTCGCTGTTCGACATCACGCGCGGCGAGGCCGGCGCCGCCACGCTCTGCATCCGCAATATCGTGCCCGCGCCCTTCCTCAAGTCGCGCTTCGCCGCCGCGCATGCCAGCGCGCTGTTCTCGGCCACGCTCAGCCCCGCCCATTACTACAGCGACGCCCTCGGCATGCCGGCCGATACCGTGTGGGTAGACGTCGCCTCGCCGTTCGCCGCACGCCAGCTGGCGGTGCACGTGGTCGACAGCATCTCCACCCGCTTCCAGCACCGCGCCCGCTCGCTCGCGCCGATCACCGATCTGATCGCGCGCCAATACCGCGCCGCGCCCGGCAACTCCCTCGCCTTCTTCAGCAGCTACGACTACCTCGAGCAGGCCGCCAGCCTGTTCGCCGAGCGCTATCCCGCCATCCCCGCCTGGCAGCAGGGCCGCCGCATGCTCGAAGCCGACCGCGCCGCTTTCCTCGCCCGCTTCACGCCCGAGAGCTGCGGCATCGGCTTCGCGGTGCTCGGCGGCGCATTCGGCGAAGGCATCGACCTGCCCGGTGCGCGCCTGATCGGCGCCTTCATCGCCACCCTCGGCCTGCCGCAGATGAATCCGGTCAACGAGCAGATTCGCCAGCGCATGCAGGCCACCTTTGGCGCCGGCTACGACTACACCTACCTGTACCCCGGCATGCAGAAAGTGGTGCAGGCCGCCGGCCGCGTGATCCGCACCGAACAGGATCGCGGCGTGGTCTACCTGATCGATGACCGCTTCGGCCAGGCCGAGGTCCAGGCCCTGCTGCCAAGCTGGTGGCAGGTGGACGCCGCTAACCGAACAGGCTCCTGACCTTCTGGTAGCCGCTGCGGCTGACGGGAATCCGGGTGCCGTCGTGCAGCAGCGCGTTGTGGGTATCCTTGCCGCTCGCTTCGATGCGGCTGATGCAGGCCAGGTTGACGATGAACGAACGGTGCACGCGCAGGAAGCGCTGGCCATCGAGCTGGGTTTCGATGTCCGACAGCGGCTGGTTCTTCAAATAGGTCTTGCCGCCGGCGTTGAGCGCGATGTAGTCGCTCTGCGCTTCGATGTAGGCGATGTCGGCCACCCCGATCACATGCACCTTGGCGCCGTCGCGAATCAGCACCCGTTCGATCGGTTCGCGCCGCAGCGCCTCGCCCACCACCGCCGCAATCGCCGGTGGCCGCGCCAGCGTGGCGCGCACGTGCGCCAGCGCCTGGTCGAAGCGCTGCTGGCTGAATGGCTTGAGCAGATAGTCGACCGCGTGCACCTCGAAGGCCTTCAGCGCGTACTGGTCGAACGCGGTCACGAACAGGTAGCGCGGCCCCTGCCCGGCCAGCTCGACGACCTCGAAGCCATTTAGCCGAGGCATCTGTATATCGAGCAGCACCAGCTCCGGCGCCAGTTCGGCGATCGCCTTGACGGCCTCGAAACCGTTGGCGCATTCGGCCACCAGCTCGACGTCCGCGTGGCCGGCCAGGTACTCGCGCAGCACGCCGCGCGCCAGCGGCTCATCGTCGACGATCATCACGCGCATGGCGCCTCCTTTGTATCAAGCGGCAGGGTCAGCACGACCCTGAATGTGGCGCCTTCGCGCGTGCAGATGATGCTCGCCTCGTGGCCATATGCTGCAGCGAGGCGTTCGCGTACGTTGACCAGGCCAATCCCGGCCGCGCCGGCGCGCATCGTCGGCATCAACGGCATCGACCCATCGATATCGTTCTCGACCGACAGCCGCAGCACCGCCCCGCCATGCGCGGAGCCGATCGTCACCCGCCCGCCTTCGAGCAGATTGCCGATGCCGTGCTTGACGGCGTTTTCCACCAGCGGCTGCAGGATCATCGGCGGCAGCAGGCAGTCCAGCGTGGCCGGATCGATCTGCCAGGCGACCGTCAAGCGCGCGCCGAAGCGCACTTCCTCGATCGCCAGGAAATCGGTCAGCAAGGCCAGCTCCTGGGCCAGCGTGACTTTCGTGTGCGCCTCCAGGCCCAGGCTGCGACGAAAGAAATCGGCCAGCCGCAGCGTCATCCGGCGCGCCCCGGCCGGGTCTTGCGAGGTCAAGGCGCTGATCGAATTCAGGCTATTGAACAGGAAGTGCGGATCGATCTGGGTGCGCAGCATGCGCAGCTCGGCCTCGCGCGCCGCCAGTTGCGACTCCAGCCCGCGCCGCTCGGCGTCGCGCGCCCTGGCCGCCTCGATCGCCAAATAGTGCGCCACCGCCGACAGGCCATACAGGATCAACCCGAGGCCGAACATCAGCGTCGGCAGCGCGCCCTTCGCCTCCACCCCGGCCCAGCTCACGCCCAGCGCGAGCAGCATGCCGTTCCACGCCATGCCGATCGCCAGCCACACGCAAGCCGCCATCGCGGCGCTGGCCACAAACACCGCCATGATGGTCAACGCGCCGCGCGCCGCCAGCGGATAGGCGCGGCACTGATAATAGGTCGAGAAGCTGCTGGCGAACCCGTACACGGCGGTGACCGGCAGCGCGAACAGCAGGCTGTTGACCATGTCCGCGCCGGTCGCCGCGTCGACCAGGCCGGCCAGCAGCAGGCCAAGCATGAGCCAGACCATCACATACAGCGACAGGGCCGCGCCGCGCCGTGCGGGTAACGGCCCTTGCATCAGTTGCGCACTTCCACGCCACCCATGATGGCGACGCCCTGGATGACCAGGCGCTTGCTGGCGTCCGGCGGCACGGCGGTCTTCTCCTCGAAGCCGCCCATGATCGGTGTGCCCTGCATGATGACGGTCCAGTCGGGCGGCACCTTGATGCTGATCCCGCCGAACATGGCAAACACCTTCAGCACCGCTTCGCCCTCGATCGAGGCGCCGCGCATGTCGAGCGCGCAGCCGCCCATGATCGCCTGCACTTCGCCGCCGCGGAAGTCGAGCGTCGAGATGCGCCGTTCGAAGCCGCCCAGGATCGCCGAGATGTCGATCACGCTGTCGCTGCCGCCGCCATCCTTGAGCGCATACGCGGCAAGCGGCCGGCGCGCGCCGAGCGCCCTGGCCATCAGCAAAATGCCGGCGCCGATCACGAACAGCGGCCACCAGGCCCGCAAGCTGAAATCGAACAGGCGGCTGAGGGTCATCAGGGTGCCGGCGCCGATCAGGCCCATGCCGATCATGACGCCCTTCGGTGAACGCGTGTCACTGAGTTTGACGGCGCCAAACACGATCAGGACGATCGGCCAGAGCCGCATCACATTGCCGATGTTGACGATATGGAGGTTATCAAGCAGGAATAGCACGCCGATCACGATCGCCAGAATGCCGAGCACCACTTGTCCGTTCCTGCGGCTGGTTTCATTTCTCATGGTCCGACTCCTTGTTTTCAGCGAAGCGCGCGCGCACCAGTGGTTCGATCACCAGCTTCAAGCCCCACGCGATCAGCAGAAAAGGCCAGCTGTTTGAAAAGCTCAATCCGAACACGCCTTCATAACAGGCGAACAGCCACAGTCCCACGCAGGTGGTGGCG
Organism: Massilia sp.; assembly: GCA_039927975.1. Classification (GTDB taxonomy): domain Bacteria; phylum Pseudomonadota; class Gammaproteobacteria; order Burkholderiales; family Burkholderiaceae_D; genus JBDSTZ01. Next base: position 23,360 of record JBDSTZ010000029.1, read on the forward strand.
AAGCCGCCGGCAAATTGGCGCGAAGTGGGATAGCCGATCATCTCGTTGATGCCGACGACGACCAGGAGCAACGGCCAATAGTGCCATAACTCATCTATATCGAACAGGCCAAGGCGATCGAGCAGGAATGCCGTGCCGAATCCGACCAGCAGCAATCCCCACATCAATTGACGGCGCCAGTAATAGCTCGCTTGCTTGCTCACTGCTTCTCCCTCAGGTCATTTGCTTGGACCAGCAAAAGATACACCGGAAGACGCGCGCGGGAACAGGGATTTTCGGCGAATGGCGTGCCAGGCTCGGTGGACGGCGGCAGCCGGCCATGCGACAGCGCCGCCAACATCGACGGTCAATGGACAACAAAAAGCCCACCTCCTTGCGGGGTGGGCTGGCAATTCGGCCGTCGCGGCGGCCGCAGGTGTGGCTGAGGGCTGCTTAAGCCGGCTGATTCTTGACCTGGTTGTGGTAACGGGCCTTGGCCAATGCCTGCTTGACCGCTTCACGCGCGATATTGGTCCGCTTGATATCCTTTTTCTCGGCCTTGCCGCGTTGCTGGGCTTCGTCCTTGTTACCTATGCGCTTGGTCATCTTGGTTCTCCTGTTGTCGAAATTTTTAACATTATCCGGCGATGCCATCGGCTGAAAGTAGGATCAGGGCACGCGAATCTGTAGGATTCAATCCAGTCATGACCGGCGTTGCGCGAGCTTGATTTCCGGATCGAGCATGCCCCACCCAAGCTGGCGCCGGATTTCCTCTGGCGCTGGAGGCGGTTTCGAATCGCGTGAACGACGCTTCAAATAAGCCCTTACAACATGCTTTGGCGGGTGGGTAAAGTCAGGCATGGAAACCTCCGTTTACACTGCGGTTCATCGACGGTGCGAACAGCGCGCCGGGATATGGAATCTGGTGCCGATCCTTGAGGCGACCGGCTAACCTGCTGAGGTTTTCGACACTCGCCGGTTAAACCTGCGGTGCGTCACTCACACGGCTTCATCTTAATAGCGAGCCGCTATCTCCACCGTTCGTTGCCGCACCTTCGCGATTATTTTTGCTACGACTTGCATACAGCGATGACGCATAGGCCCTTATGCCGTCTGTAGGTATGCGCCGACACTGCCAGGTAAATTATGCGAAGCATCTACGTATTTCGCATAACGATATAAACCGTATTCATTTTTTTATCCATTAGTCCGCGCTCGTTTCAATGCACGCCAAATCGGCCACAAGGCACACGACTTTGCTCAATCGAGATGCGGAACTGTTGTGCTGCCCTTCGACTCAAACTCTCAGTCATCGCCATGAAAGTCTTCCATGCACCGCCGCCTCCCATGGTTCATTCAGTGCGTCCTTGTTGTCGCCGGCCTGGCGCTGTGCGCGCCGGCGCCGGCGTGGCAGGCGCCGCCGGCAAGCGTGCCGCCCGCCGCCGACACCTTTCAGCTCGTGCTGCCACCCGACGCCGGCCCGGCCGACAGCGCTGTGTCCCTGCAATTCATCGGCACCGCCACCGTCCTGATCCGCTACCAGGGCCTGGTCGTGCTGACCGAACCCAACTTCCTGCACAAGGGCGAGAAGGTCTACCTCGGCTACGGCCAGCATGCCACCCGCCTGACCGAACCGGCCCTCACGCTCGAGCAGTTGCCGCCCATCGACCTGGTCATCCTGTCGCACATGCACGAAGACCATTTCGACCGCCGTGTGCAGGCCCAATTGCGCCGCGACGTACCCATCGTCACTACCCGCGAAGCGAGCGAGCATCTTGAGCGGCTCGGCTTCACGCGCCGCTACGCGCTGGCGCGCTGGGACACGCTCGAAGTGCGCAAGGGCGCCACCCTGCTGCGCGTGAGCGCCATGCCGGCCCGCCACGGCGGCCCCGTCACCTCGGCGTTGCTGCCGCCCGTCATGGGATCGATGCTCGATTTCCGCCACGGCGCCACCGGCCCGCCGTATCGCCTGTACATCAGTGGCGACACCCTTGTGTTCGACGACATCGCCGACATTCCGCGCCGTTTTCCCGACGTCGACCTGGCCCTGCTCCATCTTGGCGGCACGCGCGTGTTCGGCATGCTGAAAGTGACGATGGACGGCGACGATGGCGTGCGCATGATGCGCATCATCGCGCCGGCCCAGGCCATTCCCATCCACTTCGACGACTACGAAGTCTTCAAATCACCATTGGCCGACTTCGAGCGGGCGGTCAAGGGCGCCAGCCTGAGCGCCAGGTGGTCTATCTGAAACGCGGTGAAACATATCCCCTGGTAAAGGTCAAGCCATGACCACAGGAAACGACCACGCCGGAACGGTTTTGCCTCAAGTGAGCAGTTGAGGCTTGTCAAACCAGCGATTCAATCGAGCCTTGATAATTAATTAACAACGAGACAACTACGCTGCGCACGCGGGAAAAACCCTTCCCACGAAGCAATTATTCAGTCACCAAGAGCGGCTTTCCTTCATGTCCATGTCCAGATTTCGCAGTATCAGCGAGTTGTGCGCCGAAATGGTGGCCATGCATCGCCATACCAAGATTGCCCTGATGGTCGGCGCCGATCTGCTCGCCCTGCCGTTCTGCTCGCTCATTGCCATGCTGCTGCGGGTCGGCGACCTCAACCAGGCGCGCCACTACGGCCTGTCGTCCTACCTCATCGTCGCGCTGGTCACGGTGGCGGCGTTTTCCATGTCCGACCTGTACCGCGCCGTCATCCGCTTCATCGACCAGCGCCTGCTGGCCGTCACCGGCGTCACGCTGGCGCTGGCGGTGCTGTGCGTGTACGTCGTGCTGCTCACCATCAACGAGGAACGCTTTCCGCGCAGCGCGCTGGCAATCTACTGGTTCATCGCGTTTTCCTACGTCGTCACCTCGCGCATCACGGTGCGCAATTTCCTGCGCAACCACATGAACCGTCGCCCGGCCGGCGACGCCATCGCCATCTACGGCGCCGGCGAATCGGGCGCCCAGCTCGCGCTGACCATGCGCACCAGTAATGAATACCGGCCGGTCTGCTTCTTCGACGACAAGCGCGCGCTCAACGAGCGCTCGATCGCCGGCCTGCGCGTGTTCCACACCGAGCGGCTCGCCGAGCTGGTCGGCGCCATGCGCATCCGCTCCGTCATCATCGCCATCGACGCCGTCTCGCCCGAGCGCCTGCGCGACATCATGCAGCGCATGGCGGCGGCCGGCGTCACGCCAAAAATCCTCAGCCGCCTGGTCGACCTGGCTGACGAACAGGGCGCCCGGCCGGTGGCAATCCGCGCGCTCAAGTTCGAGGACTTGCTCGGACGCGCCCCGGTGCCGCCGCGCATCGACCTGTTCAACCGCTGCATCCGCCAGAAGACGGTCCTGGTGACCGGCGCCGGCGGCTCCATCGGCAGCGAGCTGTGTCGCCAGATCGTCACCCTGGCGCCGGCCCGCCTTCACCTGCTCGACCACTCCGAATTCGCCCTCTACACCGTCAAGCAGGAATTGCTGGCCCGCTATCCCGAGCTGCAGATCGAGGCCCATCTCGGCTCGGTGTGCAACGCCGCGCTGATCGAACGCATCCTCGGCGCGCACCGCATCGACACCATCTACCACGCCGCCGCCTACAAGCACGTGCCGCTGGTCGAATCGAATATCGTCGAAGGCTTGCGCAACAATGTGCTCGGCGCGCAAGTGGTCGCGTCCGCCGCCGCCGCGTTCAAGGTCGAGACCTGCGTGCTCATTTCCAGCGACAAGGCGGTGCGCCCGTCCAACATCATGGGCGCAAGCAAGCGCATCGCCGAGCTGATCTTCCAGGCGGCGGCCGCCACCAACCGTGCGCCCGACACCACTTTCTGCATGGTCCGCTTCGGCAATGTGCTTGGTTCCTCGGGCTCCGTCATTCCCCTGTTCCAGCGCCAGATCGCCCACGGCGGGCCGATCACCATCACCCACCCCGAGGTGTCGCGCTATTTCATGCTCATCTCCGAGGCGGCGCAACTGGTGATCCAGGCCGGCGCCATGGCCAAGGGCGGCGACGTGTTCGTGCTCGACATGGGCGAGCCAATCCGCATCGTCGACCTGGCGCGCAGCATGATCATGATGTCGGGCCTGACCGAGAAGACCGAGCAGCACCCCGGCGGCGACATCGCCATCAAGTTCGTCGGCCTGTTCCCGGGCGAAAAACTGCACGAGGAATTGCTTACCGACGGCGAAGTCTTTCCGAGCGAGCACGCTCGCATCATGCGCATGAAGGAAAGCGCCCTGCGTCCCGGGGTGCTCGACACCTACATCACTTGCCTGATGATGGCCTGCGACACCAACGACCGCGCCATGATCGAGTCGATGGTCAAGGCCATCGTGGCCGACTACACGCCGCAATCGGAGTCGCCGCTGGTGCAGCTGCCGGTGCTGGCCGGCATGGCGCGCCCGGCCTTTCTCAAGAAAATTGCGTCGTTCAAGACGTGAACATAGCCCAATGATGAACGCCGGTGATGAACCGCAGTAAGGACCCGCAGTCATGAACCACAGTCACGAATCGCGCGATGAATCGCGGCCATGGATCGTGGCCATCGATCGCAACTATTAATCGCAGCCTTTAATCGCAGCCTTGAATCGCAGCCTTGAATCGCAGTCTTGAATAGCAGTCTTGAATCCCAGCTTTTAATCGCGGCCTTCAATCGCAGCCTTTAATCGCAACCATGAATCCCAACCATGAAGCGCCGTCGCGCGACACCGGCAACTGAAGAGCGAGGTTCGAAAGCGCCGAGCGCGAGCCAGTCGATGTAGCAGCCAAGTTTGTTCAATGTATTGCCGGAGGAAACCCATGCGTGACGAAATCAAATCAGCCCACCTCAAGCAACTGGTGGCCAAGTTCGACGATGGCACGGCGGTGATCGGAATTATCGGTCTCGGCTATGTGGGCCTGCCGCTGACGCTGCGCTATTCGGCGGTTGGCTTCAAGGTGCTGGGCATCGATATCGACACCGAGAAGGTCAACAAGCTCAATCGCGGCGCCAGCTACATCGAACATATCGCGCCGCGCCAGATCGCCCAGGCGCGCAGCCAGGGCTTTGAGGCGACCGCCGATTTCTCGCGCGCGGGCGAGGCCGACGCGCTGATCATCTGCGTGCCGACACCGCTCAGCGCCTACCGCGAGCCCGACCTGAGCTTCGTACTCGGCACCATGGACGCCCTGCTGCCCCACCTGCGTCCGGGCCAGCTGATTTCGCTCGAAAGCACCACCTACCCCGGCACCACCGAGGAAGAATTGCGCCCGCGCCTGGAATCGCGCGGCTTTCATATCGGCGACGACATCTTCCTGGTGTTCTCGCCCGAGCGCGAAGACCCCGGCAACCCCCATTTCGAAACCCGCACCATTCCCAAGGTCTGCGGCGGCAGCACCGAAGCCTGCCTGCGCGCCGGCGTCGCCCTGTACCGGCGCGCCATCGACCAGGTGGTGCAAGTCAGTTCGACCCGCGCCGCCGAACTGACCAAGCTGCTCGAGAACATCCACCGCGCAGTCAACATCGGCCTAGTCAACGAAATGAAAATCATCGCCGACAAGATGGACATCGACATCCACGAGGTGATCCGCGCCGCCGCCACCAAGCCCTTCGGCTTCACCGCCTACTACCCCGGCCCGGGGCTGGGCGGCCACTGCATCCCGATCGACCCCTTCTATCTCACCTGGAAGGCGCGCCAGTACGGCGTGCACACCCGCTTCATCGAACTGGCCGGCGAAATCAACAGCGACATGCCGCACTGGGTCATCGGCAAGGTGGCCGACGCCTTGAACGCGCGGCGTCGCGCGATCAAGGGCAGCCGCGTGCTGGTGCTCGGCATCGCCTATAAAAAAGACGTCGAGGACATGCGCGAGTCGCCCTCGGTCGAACTGATGGAAATCCTGCGCGACAAGGGCGCGCTGGTCGACTACTCCGATCCGCACGTGCCGCAGTTCCCGCGCATGCGCGAGCACCACTTCGAGTTGGCCAGCATCCCCATCACGCCCGAGACGGTGGCCAGCTACGACCTGGTGTTGCTGGCCACCAGCCACAGCGCCTTCGACTACGAGCTGATCCAGCAATACGCGGCGCTGATCGTCGATACCCGCGGCGTCTATCTCGAACGCCTGCCCAACGTCGTCAAAGCCTGAGCCGCAGCCAAGGAGCCATCATGCGCAATTTCTCTCCGCCCATCCTCGATCGCAAGATCCGCTTCGCCCTGGTCGGCTGCGGTCGCATCGCCAACAACCACTTCGGCGCCATCCTGCAACACAAGGATCGCTGCGAACTGGTGGGCGTGTGCGATATCGACCCGGTCCGCCTGGAAGAAGCGGCCGGCAACACCGGCGCGCGGCCCTACGCCACCCTCACCGCCATGCTCGACCAGTGCAAGGCCGATGCGATCATTGTCGCCACCCCGTCCGGTCTGCATTCCGAGCAGGCCGTGCAGATCGCCCGCGCCGGCTTTCACGTGATCACCGAAAAACCGATGGCGACCCGTTGGGAAGACGGCAAGCGCATGGTCGGCGCCTGCGACGCGGCCGGCGTGCGCATGTTCGTGGTCAAGCAGAACCGCCGCAACGCCACCTTGCAGCTGCTCAAGAGCGCGGTCGAGAAAAAACGCTTCGGCCGTATCTACATGGTCAACCTGAATGTGTTCTGGACCCGTCCAGACGCCTATTACAACAGCGCCAAATGGCGCGGCACCTGGGAATACGACGGCGGCGCCTTCATGAACCAGGCCAGCCACTACGTCGACCTGATCGACTGGATCGTCGGCCCGGTCGAAAGCCTGCAAGCCTACACCGCCACCCTCGCGCGCGACATCGAAGTCGAGGACACGGGGGTACTGAGCCTGCGCTGGCGCAACGGCGCGCTCGGCTCGATGAACGTGACGATGCTGACCTACCCCCGCAACATGGAAGGCAGCATCACAATCCTGGGCGAGACCGGCACCGTGCGCATCGGCGGCGTCGCCGTCAACGAAGTGCAGCAATGGGAATTCGCCGCGGCCGATCCCGACGACCTGAAAGTCGGCGAGGCCAGCTATCAAACCAGCTCGGTGTACGGCTTTGGCCATCCGCTGTATTACGACAACGTGATCAAGGTGTTGCGCGGCGAGGCCGAACCGGAGACCGACGGCCGCGAAGGGCTCAAGTCGCTCGAGGTGCTGATTGCCGCCTACATGTCGGCGCGCGACGGCAAGCGCGTGGCGCTGCCGCTGGAGTACTAGCATGGACCAGCTGATCCACCCCAGCGCCATCGTCGACAGCGGCGCCACGCTTGGCGCCGGCACCCGGGTCTGGCACTTTTCCCACGTGTGCGCGGGCGCCCGCATCGGCGCCGGCTGCTCGCTCGGCCAGAACGTCTTCGTCGCCAACGAC
>JBDSTZ010000030.1:0-1828 GCA_039927975.1 Massilia sp.
GGTGTCGAGCAGCAGTTCGCGCTGCATCAGCGCCAGGCGCTGTTCGCGCAGCACCGTGCCAAGAGCGTTGTGGGCGCCGACCAGGTCGGCCAGTTCGTCGTTCTGCGGCCAGTGCAGGCCGAAGGAAAAGTCGCCGTCCTTGTAGCTGCTGACGGTGCCTTCGAGCGCGCGGAACAGCGCCAGGATGGGGGCGATCTGGGCGCGCATGGTGATGACCGCGAGCGGCACCACGCAGGCCAGGCAGAGGGCGAACACCAGCAGCGGCTGGCCGGGGAAAAAATGCGCCAGCGCCAGCGTGATGGCGATGCCGGTCGCCAGCAGGGTGCCGACCAGCGCGGTCCAGCGGGTCACCAGCGACAGGCGCAGGCCGCCGGGTTTGCTCATAATTTGCTCATGGCATGCTCACGGCGCGCTCACGCCGGCCGCACGATACCGAGCCGCTCCATGCGGCGGTACAGGGCCTGGCGCGACAGACCCAGTTCGGCGGCCGCCTGCGCCACCACGCCGTGGGCGCGGGCCAGCGCGTCGGCGATGGCGTCGCGGTCCGGTTCCAGTTCGGCCGGCGCGGCGGCCGGCGCCGACGGCAGGCCGAGGTCGGGCGCCTTGATCACCTCGCCGTGCGCGAGCAGGCTGGCGCGCGCCATGACGTTTTTCAGTTCGCGCACATTGCCCGGCCAGGGATGAGCCAGCAGGGCGCACTGGGCGGATGGATGCAGGCGCCTGGCGCCGGCCAGGAAGTGCAGGGCCAGCGGCACGATGTCGGCCGGGCGCGCGGCGAGCGGCGGCAGCGCCAGTTCGATCACGTTGAGGCGGTAGTACAGGTCGGCGCGGAAAGTGCCGGCGGCGATCATGGCGCCCAGATCGGCGTTGGTGGCGCTGATGACGCGCACCTTGACCTGGCGTTCGCGGTTCGAGCCGAGGCGCTCGAAGCGGCCGGTTTCGAGCACCCGCAAGAGCTTCATCTGGCCGGCCGGCGGCAGGTTGCCGATCTCGTCGAGGAACAGGGTGCCGCCGTCGGCCGCTTCGAACTTGCCTTCGCGCGCCTTGGCAGCGCCGGTGTAGGCGCCGGCCTCGGCGCCGAACAGTTCGGCTTCGATCAGTTCGGCCGGCAGGGCGCCGCAGTTGAGCACCACGAAGGGGCCGTCGCGCACCGCCGAATTGGCCTGGATGATCTCGGCGATGCGTTCCTTGCCGGTGCCATTCGGGCCGGTAATCAGGACCGGCACATCGGCGCGCGCGACCTGGCAGGCCAGGTGCAGCACGCGTTCGGTGGCGCTGTCTTGCCAGACCATGCCGCGCAGGTCGAAGTGCTGTTCGAGTTCGCGCCGCTGGCGCCGTTCGCGCTGCAGGCGCGGTTGCAGCGCGCGGTTGGCCTGGCCCAGTTCGATCAGGTTGCTGACGGTGGCGATCAGGCGCTCGTCGTTCCACGGCTTGGCCAGGTAGTCGGCGGCGCCGGATTTAACCAGGTCGACGGCGGCGTCGAGATGGGTCCAGGCGGTCAGGAGGATCACCGGCAGGTCGGGGTGGCGCTGGCGGATGCGGCGGAACAGTGCCTTACCTTCCTCGCCGGAGGTGGTGTCGGCGCTGAAGTTCATGTCCTGGATGACCAGGTCGACGTGGGTGGTTTCAAGGATGGCAAGGCCCTCCTCGGGCGAGAGCGCGCGCAGGGCGTCGATGTCGTGCAGCGAGAACAGCACTTCGAGCGCGATCGCCACGGCGGCGTTGTCGTCGATGATCAGAACATTCGGCATGGCGCTAGCATACCATCGGCGCGCGCGGGTCATGTGCTGCGGGTGGCCGTGGCCGGTGAAATGCTGGCCGCGCGCCA
>JBDSTZ010000031.1:0-5558 GCA_039927975.1 Massilia sp.
CCTGGCCGCCGCGCTGGTGGCCGGCCTGTTCGGCTTGCTGATCGGCAGTTTCCTCAACGTGGTGGTGTACCGCCTGCCGAAGATGTGGCAGCGCGAGCACGAGAACGAGGTGGCCGAGGTCACCGGCCAGCCGCCGGTGCACACCGACCGTTTCACGCTGGCGGTGCCGCGCTCGGCCTGCCCGCATTGCGGCCACCAGATCACGGCGCTGGAAAACATTCCCGTGATCAGCTACGTCGCGCTGGGCGGCAAGTGCAGCGCCTGCAAGGCGCCGATTTCGGCGCGCTACCCGGTCGTCGAACTGGCCGCCGGCCTGCTGTCGGCGCTGGTGATCTGGCATTTCGGCAGCGGCTACGCCGGCCTTGCCGCGCTGCCGTTCACCTATCTGCTGCTGGCGATGAGCCTGATCGATTTCGACACCCAGTACCTGCCCGACGACATGACGCTGCCGCTGTTGTGGGGCGGCCTGCTGGTCAACCTGACCGGCCTGTTCGCCCCGCTGGAACAGGCGGTGATCGGCGCCGCCGCCGGCTACATGATCCTCTGGCTGATCAATGCCGCCTACAAGCTGGTCAAGCGCCAGGAGGGCATGGGCGGCGGCGACTTCAAGCTGCTGGCCGCGCTCGGCGCCTGGATGGGCTGGCACGCGCTGCCGGCGATTATTTTGCTATCATCAGTGGTCGGCGCGATCGTCGGCATTGCACTCATCGTGTTCGGCAAGCGCACGCGCGAGGTGCGGATTCCCTTCGGTCCCTACCTGGCGGCGGCCGGCTTCATTGTGCTGCTCTACAGTAAAGAATTGACCGCCCTGACCCAGGGCTTCCTCCAACTCGGTTAACCCGCCTCCCCCCGCTTCCCGACATGCCGAGCGCCACTTCCCTTCCCGTCAAGCGCCTGGCGGTCGGCCTGACCGGCGGCATCGGCTGTGGCAAGACCACGGTCGCCAATATGTTCGGCGCGCTCGGCGCGGCGGTGGTCGACACCGACCTCATCGCCCACGCGCTGACGGCCCCGCGCGGCGCGGCCATGACGGCCATCGCTGGCGCGTTCGGGCCGGACTTCGTCACCGAGACGGGCGCGCTCGACCGCGTCAAGATGCGCACCCTGGTGTTCGCCGACCCGGCCGCCAAGGCCCTGCTCGAACATATCCTGCACCCGATGATCGTCCAGCAATGCCTCGACGAAGCGGCGCGCGCGGCCGGGCCGTATATCATTTACGTGGTGCCGCTGCTGGTCGAGTCGGGCCATTGGCGCGCGCGGGTCGAGCGGGTGCTGGCGATCGACTGCGCCGAATCGACCCAGGTCGCCCGCGTGATGGCACGCAACGGGCTACGCGAGGACGAGGTGCGCGCCATCATGGCCAGCCAGGTCACGCGCGCGGCGCGGCTGGCGGCGGCCGACGATGTCATTACGAACGACGACGGAATCGCTGCGTTATCACCGCAAATCGCGGCCCTGCACGCGGTTTATCTCGACTTTTCCGCCAGAATGGCCAGATTACCAATCGAGCGTTTGTAATTTTGCTGCGCTTGGTTCAGAATCACGTGATCTTCTCCAGCCCACACGAAAAGGGATGTCATTTTGATCGTCTACGAATACCCTTTCAACGAGCGCATACGCACGTTGTTGCGGCTGGAAGATTTGTATGAAAAATTCAAGTTCTTTGTTCAACAAGAACATGCCATGCAACACCACGTGGCGCTGGCGACGATTTTCGACATGCTCGAAGTGGCCGGCCGCGCCGACCTGAAGTCCGACCTGCTGCAGGAACTCGAGCGGCAAAAGCAAAGCCTGCTCAGCTACCGCTCCAACCCGAACGTCGCCGCCGACATGCTCGACGCCGTGCTGGGCGAACTGGAAACGGTCAGCGCCAACCTGGTCGCCTCGCAAGGCAAGACCGGCCAGAACGTGCGCGACAACGAGTGGCTCATGAGCATACGCGGGCGCACCATCATTCCCGGCGGCGCCTGCGAATTCGACCTGCCGTCCTACTACGCCTGGCAGAAGCGGCCGTCGGAACAGCGCTTCAACGACATCGTCAACTGGTTCGCCCCGCTGGCGCCGCTGTTCGACGCGCTCGCCCTGGTGCTGCGCCTGTTGCGCGACTCGGGCGGACCGGTCAAAATGATCGCCGCAGCCGGCAGCTATCAGCAGATGTTGCAAGGCAAGGTGTACCAGATGCTGCGCCTGACCCTGGATGAAACCATGGGCGCGATTCCTGAAATTTCAGCCAACAAATACATGTTGTGGGTTCGCTTCACCACCCAGGGCGGCGACCTCAAACCGAAGCCGCTCGAAGACGACGTGCCGTTCGAACTCACACTGTGCAATTTTTAGTGAGACCGTCATGACCGTCGTATCCTGCCCCACCTGCGGCAAAAAAGTCGAGTGGAAAGAGTCCAACAAGTTCCGGCCGTTCTGCTCGGAACGCTGCAAACAGATCGACCTGGGCGCCTGGGCCGAAGAGAAATACACGATTCCGGCCGCCGCGCCGACCGATCCGCTCGACGATCCGCTGGCCGATGAATAGGCGCGGGCGCGGAGCCGGACGCGAGCACGAACGCGCTCACGAACGCGCTCACGAACGCGATCAAGCACGCGCTCACTGAGCGCTCCGCCCTTCCCCATTTCCACCACCGCCTTCCCTCTTTCCACTGGATTGTCATGTCACTCATTACCGTCACCGTCCGCAAGCCCAAGAGCACCGCCTTCAAGGACGGCTTGTTCGACGCCGTGCAGGCGGCGCTCGCCGCGACCGGGATGGCGCCGACCGACGAGTTCCAGCGCGTGCTCGAACTCGACGCCGAGGACTTCCACTTCGATACCGGCTACCCCGACCTGAGCGCCGCGCGCAACGACGACTTCGCGCTGATCGAGCTGCTGTGGTCGGCCGGCCGCAGCGCGCAGGTCAAGAAGCTGTTCCTCGACGACTTGATGAAGCGCCTGGACGCCAGCGGCTACGCGCCGGAAAACGTGATGGTCTGTTTCAAGGAAACGAGCCGCGAGAACTGGTCGTTCGCCGGCGGCCGGGTGGTCCACAACTGAGGGCCGATGGCGCCGGACAGCGGCAGGCCCCGTGCGTAAGATGTCAAAATTATAATATCTTGCCGTCCCCTCAAGCCGGCCCAGGACAGCCCATGAACATCCATATCCGCGTGGTCGGTGCGCTGCACATCGTCATCGGCGCGCTCGCGCTGGCCGTGCTGGTGGCGCTGTACTGCTTCTTTAGCGCGGTGCTCGACCTGTTCGGCATCAGCGGCGACTTCGCGCGCACGCTCGCCGGCCTGGCCAGCGCGGTGGCGATTCCGGTGGCGCTGATCGGCCTCGGACAGATCCTGGCCGCCGTGCTGATGCTGTGCGGGGTGCGCTGGGCGCGCGTGTTCGTGATCGTGTTCGCGATCGTTGGCCTGGTCAATGTGCCGATCGGCAGCGTGATCGGGCTCTACACCCTCTGGGCTTTGCTGCTGAGCGAACGCGAAGCGGCGCGCGACGCCGCCGCCGAAGCCGCCCTGCCCGCTCCTTAATTTTCCACTGCTGGTCCGACTGCTGGGCCGACCGCCGCTGCGTCAGCGATAGCGTTCGATCGTCAAGCCGTCGGTGGCGATGTCGGGCGCGCGGCCGGAGACCAGATCGGCCAGCACGCGCGCCGAGCCGCACGCCATGGTCCAGCCCAGCGTGCCGTGGCCAGTGTTCAGGTACAGATTGCGGACCGGCGTGGCGCCCAGCAGCGGGGTGCCGTCCGGCGTCATCGGCCGCAGGCCGCACCAGAACTGCGCCTGCGATTGGTCGCCGCCGCGCGGGAACAGGTCGCTCACCGAATGGACCAGGGTGGCGCGGCGCGCCGCGTGCAGGCGCAGATCGTAGCCGGCCAGTTCGGCGGTGCCGCCGACCCGAATCCGCTGGCCCAGGCGGGTGATCGCCACCTTGTAGGTTTCGTCCATCACCGTCGATTCGGGCGCGCCGCTGGCGTCGGTGACCGGCAGCGTGATCGAATAGCCTTTGACCGGATAGACCGGAATCCGGATGCCGACGGGCCGCAGCAGCAGCGGCGAATAGCTGCCCAGCGCCAGCACGACGGCGTCGGCGGTGAATTCGCCGGCCGAGGTGGCGACGCCGGTGACGCGGTCCTGCGCAACCAGCAGGCGCTCGATCGTCACGCCGTGGCGGAAGCTGACGCCCTGCTGCTGCGCCAGGGCGGCCAGGCGCTCGGTGAACAGGAAGCAGTCGCCGGTCTCGTCGCCCGGCAGGCGCAGGCCGCCGACGAATTTGCCGCGCACGCGCGCCAGCGCCGGCTCGGCCGCCTCGCAGGCGCGTGGGTCGAGCAGGCCATACGCGACGCCGTAGCGGTCCAGCACGGCGATGTCGGCGGCCGCGCCGGCCAGCTGTTTATCGGTGCGGAACAGCTGCAGCGTGCCTTGCGTGCGCTGGTCGTAGGCGATGCCGGTGTCGGCGCGCAGGGCGATCAGGCAATCGCGGCTGTATTCGGCCAGCCGCACCATGCGCCCCTTGTTGATCTCGTAGCTGCGGCGGTTGCAGTTGGCCAGCATGCGCGCCATCCAGCGCCACATGTTCAGGTCCAGCGCGGGCCGCAGCGCCAGCGGGCTGTGACGCATGGCCAGCCACTTGAGGGCCTTGAGCGGCACGCCCGGTCCGGCCCAGGGCGCGGCGTAACCGGGCGAGACTTCGCCGGCGTTGGCGAAGCTGGTCTCGAGGCCGGCGCCCGGCTGGCGGTCGATCACGGTGACTTCGTGCCCCGCGCGCGCCAGGTACCACGCGGAAGTGGTGCCGATCACGCCGCTGCCGAGCACCAGGACTTTCACCCGGCGGCCCGGTCCGGGTAGCGCAGCTGGTCGAGCCATTCGAGCAGCGGGATGGTGGCCGGCAGCAGCGGCGCCACCTCGACCGCGCCCTGCCAGGCGAAGGCCTGGCCTTCGAGGCTTTGCGGCTCGCCGCGCCAGGCGTCGCTGATGAAAAAGTGCAGGCGCACGTGGGCGTGTTCGTAGACGTGCTCGACGCCGCACCATTCGCTGGCGCTGTCGATGTGCACCCCGAGCTCCTCGACAAATTCGCGCTTGAGCGCGTCGAGGATGGCTTCGTCCGGTTCGACTTTACCGCCCGGGAATTCCCAGTAGCCGGCGTAGGGCTTGCCGGCCGGGCGCTGGCCGAGCAGGACGTCGCCGTTGGGCCGCATCAGGATGCCGACGGCGACATCGATCGGGCGCGCCGGCGTGTCAGCCATCAGCCATCTTTCCGGCGTGGTCCTTGGCGAACTGCCAGGCCACGCGGCCCGACCGCGAACCGCGCTGCAGGGCCCAGCGCAGGGCGTCGCCGCGCGCTTCGGCGATCTGCGCGGCGTCGCAGCCGAACTCGCCGAGCCAGTGGCCGACGATGTCGAGGTAGTCGTCCTGGGTGAAGGGATAGAACGACAGCCACAGGCCGAAGCGCTCGGACAGCGAGATTTTCTCTTCGACGGTTTCGCCGGGATGCAGGTCGCCATCGCCGGCATGGGTGTAGGTCGCGTTGTCGCTCATGCGCTCGGGCATCAGGTGGCGCCGGTT
>JBDSTZ010000032.1:0-8809 GCA_039927975.1 Massilia sp.
GCTTGGGGCTTGCGCCTGCATGTCAGCGACTGATCAGGCTCAAGCCTGTCCGGGTGATGGCGAGCCGGTCCGATCGTGAACGAGGCGGTCGGGACTTGAGTAGAAAGTCGGGGACTTGACCAGGCTGATCGCAGCTTGCGTGGTGACGCCGGCACGCTTGTTGGGAACCAGATGGCGCTGGCGGCGTCGAACAGGACATTCGCATCGTCAGAGGCGCCGTCATGAATTCGTCCAGCAAACCATCGAACCTGCGCGTTGGCAGCAGCGGCAGCACGGCTGGCGCCGACGCTACCGGCAGCGCGAGCGGCGCGGGTAATGCCCACGGCGCGGGCAATGCCAGCCTCATCGGGGGCAAGCGAAGCGGGCAGGCGCACACTGCCGGGTCCGATACGGTGGAAGTGAGAATTTACCGCTACGACCCCGATGCCGACGCCGCGCCTGTGATGCAGACCTACCATGTGGAGCGGCATGTCGAAGACAAGATGTTGCTTGACCTGCTCAATCGCATCAAGTGGGATCTGGACGACAGCCTGGCGTTTCGCCGCTCCTGCCGCGAAGGCGTGTGCGGCTCCGACGGCATGAATATCAATGGCAGAAACGGCCTGGCCTGCATCACGAATATTCGCGAGGTGGCGCAGCCTATCGTGCTGCGGCCACTGCCGGGTCTGCCGGTGGTGCGCGACCTGATCGTCGATTTTACCCAGTTCTGGAAGCAATACCATTCGATCACGCCCTACCTGATCAACGACGAGATTCCACCGGAGCGCGAACGCTTGCAATCGCCGGAGGAACGCGACAGCTTGAATGGCTTGTACGAGTGCATCCTGTGCGCTTGCTGCTCGACTGCCTGCCCGACATTCTGGTGGAATCCGGACAAGTTCGTCGGCCCGGCCGGCCTGTTGCAAGCCTACCGCTTCATGGCGGACTCGCGCGACACCGCGCTCAAGCAAAGGCTGGACAATGTGAACGACGCGTATCGCCTGTTCCGCTGCCGGACCATCATGAATTGCGCCGATGTCTGCCCCAAAGGCTTGAGTCCGGCTGCCGCGATCAGCCAGATTCGCAGCTTGCTGGTGACGCGCTCGATCTGATATGGCCGCGCTCAATGGCGGCTGACATCGCGGCTGACATCGCGGCTGACATCGCGGCTGACATTACAGCTGACATCGCGGCTCACATTACAACTGACGTCGCGGCTGAACTGGCGGCTGACATCGCGGATGATCTGGCGGCCGACATGGATGCGCTGCCCAAGAATCGTTAAGCCGATTCATTGAAGTGGGTGTGGGCAGGGGGCGGTTGGCGGAATCGATTCGTTCAGGTGTATTCGCCAGGGCGTATTCACCGAGGTTGGTTGTCACAAGTCGATTGTCGGACGTTGATTGTCGGAAGTGGATTCGATGAAATCGATTCGTCGGTCTTAATTTCGTGAAGTCAGGCAAGGTAAGAATTGCCGCGCAGTTCGCGTTGCAATTCGTTCGCGACGGCTTCTCGCGTTTCCTCTGAAACAAAGGTGCCAAGCTCGACTTTGACGCCGCGTGATTCCAGGGCGATCAGGGGGCGTCGCCGGTCGGGCAGGGCGATCCTGGTCCAGCATGTCTCGAGCCGGATCTGCTCACGCTGGCCTGCCTCGACCCGTTCGATCAACAGACACTCTTCGGACAGGGCGACATGCTCGTGATCGGTGGCGTGGCGCGCGTAGTGCAGCAGTGCCAGCGCAATGCCGCCGATTTCGAGCAGGGCGAAGGCGAGCACGAACCAGATGCCGTGCATGGCGAACACCACGCCGACACCGATCACGCCAGTGCACAAGAGCCCGTAGGCGATCCCGACCTGGCGCGGCGACAGCGAACAATTGCGCTTCAAATTCCATTCATGTTTCATGATGTCGTTGATGTTTCAGGATGCCAAATTCGTTCGAAGGCGCGGGACAAACGGTGTGTGCACTTGTCGGCAGTGCGACCTCCGCCGGATCTGCCCAGCTGTCATCGCTCGGCTCTCCCTCCCTTACTTCACCAGCGGCGGCGATTCAAACGTGTGGAAAGGCGCCGGGCTCGGCACTGTCCATTCCAATCCCTCCGCACCATCCCAGGGCTTGGCTGCCGCCTTCGGCCCGCCCCGGATATTGGGCAGCACCACGAAAAATAGCCAATACACCTGGCTCAGCCCGAACAGCAGGGCCCCCACCGAGGTGATCGCGTGGAAGTCGGTGAACTGCACCGGATAGTCGGCATAGCGGCGCGGCATGCCCGCCAGTCCGAGGAAGTGCATCGGGAAAAAGGTGACGTTGACCCACACCAGCGAATTCCAGAAATGGAACTTGCCGCGCCATTCGTTGTACATGTGGCCAGTCCATTTGGGCGCCCAGAAGTAGTAGCCGGCGAACAGGCAGAACAGCGAGCCGGCCACCAGCACGTAATGGAAGTGGGCGACGACGTAATACGTGTCCTGCACCTGGACGTCGATCGGCGAGACCGACAGCAGCACGCCCGACAGGCCGCCGATCGTGAACACCCAGATGAAGCCGACCGCGAACAGCATTGGCGTCTCGAAGCTGAGCGAGCCGCGCCACATGGTGGCGATCCAGTTGAAGACCTTGACCCCGGTCGGCACTGCTACCAGCATGGTCGAGTACATGAAAAACAGTTGCGCCGTCACCGGCATCCCGGTAGTGAACATGTGGTGCGCCCACACGATGAAGGAGACGATCGCGATGGCGGCGGTGGCGTACACCATCGAGGCGTAGCCGAACAGCGGCTTGCGCGCAAAGGCCGGGATGACGTGCGAAATGATGCCGAAGCCGGGCAGGATCATGATATAGACCTCGGGATGGCCGAAGAACCAGAAGATGTGCTGGAACAGCACCGGATCGCCACCGCCGGCGGCATTGAAGAAGGTCGTGCCGAAGTGGCGGTCGGTGAGCATCATGGTCACGGCCGTCGCCAGCACCGGCATGACGGCGATCAGCAGATAGGCCGTGATCAGCCAGGTCCAGCAAAACATCGGCATTCGCATCAGTCCCATGCCGGGCGCGCGCATGTTGAGGATGGTGGTGATGATGTTGATTGCCCCCATGATCGACGAGGCGCCCATCAGGTGGATGGCGAAGATGGCCATGTCCATGCCTATGCCCATTTGCACCGACAACGGCGGGTACATGGTCCAGCCCGTCGCGCTTGCGCCGCCGCCCGTGAAGAAGGCGCCCACCAGCAGCAGCGCGGCCGGCGGCAGCAGCCAGAACGAGAAGTTGTTCATGCGCGCGAACGCCATGTCGGAGGCGCCCACCTGCAGCGGAATCATCCAGTTGGCGAAGCCGACAAAGGCCGGCATGATGGCGCCGAACACCATGATCAGGCCGTGCATGGTGACGAACTGGTTGTAGCGCTCGGGCTGGAAGAATTGCAGGCCGGGCTGGAAAAGTTCGAGCCGGATCAGCAGCGCCAGCACGCCGCCGGTCATGAACATGACGGTGGCGAACCACAGGTAGAGGGTGCCGATATCCTTGTGGTTGGTGGCCAGCAGCCAGCGCCGCCAGCCGTGCGGATCGGCGTGCGCATGGCCCTCGCCATGGACCAATTCGGGGTTGGGCGGGTGGCCCGTAATAGCGCTCATCGGTCGCTCCTGGAGGCAGGGACGGGTTCGATACAGGAGCGTTGACTATAGCGGCGCGGCGGCGACGCACGGCAGGCCCGCGGCGGGGCCTTTGAGGCAAATCAAACCGTTGAAAAACTAGCCGGCGGGACCCAGGCGCGCGGTTGCGCCTTCGACGACGGTGGCGGAAAATACCCGCCGCTCCGGGCCCGAATCGCCTTGGCCGATCAGTCCGTTGAGCATCTCGACCGAGGCCAGCGCCATCTGTTGCAGCGGCTGGCGCAGGGTGGTCAGGTTGTAGCTGAGCCAGGCGCTCGAAGGGATGCCGTCGAAACCGGTCACCGACAGCTGGCCCGGCACGCTCAGTTTCATTTCGTGGCGTGCGGTGTCGACGCAGCCGATCGCCATCACGTCGTTGGCGCAAATGACGGCGTCGGGCACGCCGCCCATCCGCTCGACGATCTCGCGCAGGCCGCGCCCGCCGCTGGCGTAGTCGTAATTGCCGCTGACGGTGAGCGGGGCCGCCAGGCCCAGTTCGGCCAGCCGCTCGGCCACGCCGCGCTTGCGCTCCTGCGCGATCACCGAGTCGAACGGCCCGTCGATCATGGCGAAGCGCTTGTGGCCGGCGGCGGCGAGGCGGGCGACCATGATGCGCGCCGCCTCGACCTGGTCGCAGACGATCGCGTTGGCGCTCTTGTGGCGCAAATTGCGGTTGAACAGCACGAACGGCACCTCGCGCCGCTCGAACTCGGCCACCTGCTCGTTGGACAGGCGCGCGGCGATGACGGCGCCGTCGACCTGGTAGCGCCATACCTCGGCCAGGGTCTGGTCGGCGTTGTCGTCCTCGTTCAGATTGAACAGCAGGATGCGCTTGCCGCGCAGCGCGAATTGACGGCTCAATTCGGTCAAGGCATCGGGGTAGTGCACCGTCACCCGTTGCGAGGCCAGCACCGCCACCAGGTTCGAGCGCCGCGTAATCAGGCTGCGCGCGGCCGCGTTGGGCGTGTAGTCGAGTGCGCGCGCGGCCGACATCACGCGCGCCTGGGTTGCCTTCGACACGCTGGCGCCGGGCTTGAAGCAGCGCGACACGGCCGACTGCGACACCCCGGCCAGCACCGCCACGTCATACGAGGTCACGCGCCGCGATTCGCGGTGGATCAACGCTTTGATGTCGGCGATCTGGTTGCTCAGCGGCGGGTTAAAATTGGTCATCGGGCGAGGATCGGCCAGTGGGATTCGAGGTGCCCCAGTGTAGCGTCAAATCTTGTGGTGTGGCAACTAATTACCGTAAAGAAATACAATTTGTTGCAAATTGGTCTTGCCGGGCGGTGGCGGCCGTGCGCCGGGGCGCGGCATGCGCCGCGTCGCGCGGGCGCGTCGCAGCGCTACCAGGAAAGTGCCGCCACGCCTGCCTGCGGCGCCGGCGCGCGCGGGCCGGTAAGGATCAGCCCGCCAAACCGGCCCACAATCTGGTAACATACCGCCCCTTAGTGATAAAGGGTCCCATGGGCAACGCTTGCGGCGTCGATTTCGGAACGTCAAACTCCACCGTAGGCTGGGTCCGCCCCGGCGTGCCGGCCTTGCTCGCCCTCGAAGATGGCAAGCCGACCCTGCCTTCGGTGGTGTTTTTTAACGCCGACGACGACGAGGTCAGCTACGGCCGCGCGGCGCTGGCGGACTACCTGGCCGGCTACGAGGGCCGCCTGATGCGCTCGCTCAAGAGCTTGCTCGGCACCAGTCTGATCGACGGCCAGACCGAGGTTGGCGGCCGGGCCTTGCCGTTCCGAATGCTGTTGGCCCACTTCATCGGTGAACTCAAACGCCGCGCCGAGCGCGCCGCCGGGCGCGAATTCGGCGCGGCCGTGTTCGGCCGCCCGGTGTTCTTCATCGACGACAACCGCGAGGCCGACCAGCTCGCCGAAGACACCCTGGCCGAGGTGGCGCGCGCGGTCGGCTTCAAGGACATCGCCTTCCAGTACGAGCCGATCGCCGCCGCCTTCGACTACGAATCCCAGATCGCCGGTGAAGAACTGGTGCTGATCGCCGACATCGGCGGCGGCACCTCCGACTTCTCGCTGGTGCGCCTGGCGCCGCAACGTATCGCGCGCGCCGAGCGCCGCGACGACATCCTCGCCACCGGCGGCGTGCACATCGGCGGCACCGACTTCGACAAATACCTGAGCCTGTCGGCGGTGATGCCGCTGCTCGGCTACGGCAGCAGCCTGCTCAATGGCACTGAAATCCCGTCGAGCTATTATTTCAACCTGGCCACCTGGCACACCATCAACCTGGCCTACACCAAGAAGATCTGGACCCAGCTTGGCGACGTGGTGCGCGACGCGCGCGAACCGGACAAGCTGACCCGTCTGCAAAAGCTGATCGAGGAGCGCGGCGGCCATTGGCTCGCGCTCAAGGTGGAGGAGGGCAAGATCGCCCTGTCGGACGCCCCCAGCGTGGCCCTGGAACTCGAGCGCCTGTCGCCGCCGGCCGCTCTGCAATTGCAGCGCGCCGACTTTGAAAACGCCATCGGCCACCTGATCGACGCGGTCGACCGCACCGTGCTCAAGCTGCTGGCCGACGCCGGCGTGACGGCGAACCAGGTCGACACCGTGTTCTTCACCGGCGGCTCGAGCGGGGTCGGCGCCTTGCGCGCGCGCATCGGCGCCTTGCTGCCGCAAGCTCGCAAGGTCGAGGGCGACTTGTTCGGCAGCATCGGCGCCGGCCTGGCGCTCGACGCCGTCCGCAAATTCGGCTAGGAGCATCGTGAGCGTATTCGACCAGCCCATCGTCATGCTCGACTTCGAGACCACCGGCCTGTCGCCGGCCATGGGCGACCGCATCACCGAGGTGGCGGCGCTGCGCATCGTCGGCGGCCGCGTCACCGAGCGCTATGTTTCACTGATCAATTGCCAGGTGCGCATCCCGTCCTTTATTACCGCGCTGACCGGCATCTCGCAGGCGATGGTCGACGCCGCGCCGCCGGTGCGCCAGGTCGTGCCCGCGCTGCTCGACTTCATCGGCGCCGATACCTTGTCGGCCCACAACGCCAGCTTCGACGAGAAATTCCTCAAGGCCGAGGCCGCGCGCCTGGGACTTGAGCCGGCCCACCAGGCGCTGGTGTGCTCGCTCAAACTGTCGCGCCGGGTGTTTCCCGGTTTGCCAAGCTACAAGCTCGGACAGTTGTCGGGCCAGCTCGGCATCGGCTTTCGCAGCGCCGCCCACCGCGCCGAATCGGATGCCGAGGTGGCTGCCGAGGTGCTGCTGCACATCGCCCGCCATCTCGGTCGTTCCTACGCGCTGCCCCAGGTGGCGCCGGCCCTGCTGGTATCGGTCAACAAACTGAGCGCGGCCAAGGTTCCGGCGTTTTTGGCCGGCTACGCCGATGTGAAAAACGCAGCGTAGGCGCCGATCGCATACAATTAGCACATGCTCAACCGCCGTTCCATCGTTCGCATCCTGCTGTCGCTGCTTTTGCTGGTCTCCCAGCAAATGGCGTTCACGCACGCGTTGTCGCACGTGTCCGGCAATGCATCGGCCAGGGCCGGCGCCGCCGCTCATCTCCAGCGCGACGGCTCGCTGTCGAAGGCCCTCGCCGACCAAGGTTGCGACCAATGTCTGGCCTTCGCCCAGCTGGTCGGCCCGCTCGGCAACACGCCGCGCTGGTTCGCCGTCGACGCGGTCGGCTCCGAAGCCATCGCCGCCCACGCCAGCACGCCCGCGCCGGCCTGCACGGTGTGCGTATTCCAGTCGCGCGCCCCGCCTTTGGCCTGACAGGCTACAGCTTTCCCCTATTTTCGCGATCCAGCCAGGCGCTTGACCGAATCCGGTCGCGCGCGTTCTGGCTTGCCTGTCACTTTTGCTAAAGGTTTTACATGAACATCCAACGCACGCTGCTTGCCAGCGCGGTGCTTTCCGCGCTCGCGCCTATGTCATCCATCGTCCACGCCCAATCGGCCGACGCCACCGTCGCCGTCGCCGTTGCCGCCCAGCCTGCCGACAAGCCGCTCGCCAAAGTCGTCGTCACCGCTTCGCCCTTCAATACCAGCGAGGGCGACCAGATCCTCACGCCGGCCAAGGTCCTGTCCGGCGACGAGTTGCGCGACAAGCTCGGCGCCTCGCTCGGCGACACCCTGTCGCAGGAACTGGGCGTGTCCGCCTCCGCGTTCGGCGCCGGCGCCTCGCGTCCCATTATCCGCGGCCTCGAAGGGGCGCGCGTGAAAATGCTGGAAAACGGCATGGCCGTGTCGGACGTGTCGGGCTTGTCGAACGACCACGCGGTCGCGGCTGAAGGCGCCACCGCGCGCCAGATTGAAATCCTGCGTGGCCCGGCGGCGCTGCTGTACGGCTCGGGCGCGATTGGCGGCCTGGTCAACGTCGTCAACGAACGCATCCCGACCGCGCTCGAAGACAAGCCGGCCGGCCAGCTCGAAGCGCGCTTCGGCAGCGTCGACGACGGCCGCGCGCTGTCGGGCTCGGTCGACGGCGCGGTCGGCGCCATCGGCTTGCACGCCGACGGCAACGTGCGCCGTGCCGACGATTACCGCATTCCCGGCTACCGCGTGCTGGGCGATCCGGACTCGGCCTCCGGCAAGCTGCCGCGCTCGTTCACCCATGAAAAAACCGCCGGCGTCGGCGCCTCCTGGGTGGGCGACTGGGGCTATATCGGCGCCTCGGTCGGCACCGTCAGCAATCTGTACGGCATTCCCAGCCTGGAAGGCTCGCAGATCGACCAGTCGCAGACGCGCTACGATATCGACAGCCTGTTCAAGGCGCCGTTCAGCGGCTTCGAGAGCTTCAAGTTCAAGCTCGGCTACACCGATTACCAGCACGCCGAACTCGACCTCGACAACCAGCCCGAGGTCCGCTTCACCAACCGTTCGCTGGAAAGCCGCTGGGAGTTGACCCACAAGAGCGTCGCTGGCTGGCACGGCACCTTCGGCGTGCAAACCGAGCGCACCAATTTCTCCGCCCTGAACGCCCAGACCGGCGGTCCCGACACCGTGCCCGTGACCAAGTCCAACTCGACCGCGGCCTTCCTGGTCGAGGAGCGCGAAGTCGGCCCGCTGCACATGAACGCCGGCGTGCGGCTCGAATCGGTCAAGCGCGAACCGGTGTCGGGCCCGGCCCGTTCGTTCGACCTGACCTCGTATTCGGTGGGCGCCATGTGGCCGTTCGCGCACGGCTACGGGGTCGGGCTGACCGCCTCGATCGCCCAGCG
>JBDSTZ010000033.1:0-13004 GCA_039927975.1 Massilia sp.
GATCCGCCCGCTAATGTTTCCAAACGGACCCAATCCGTTTGCGGGAAATCAACAGCGCCGGGAATCTTTCGCCGTATATTTTTCCTGCCGGAATTGCGATCGTCCGTGGGCGCGACCTGCACCTTCCCCCTGCACCCATGCCGCGTCACCAATCGGGCCCTACCATGCTCAACTTCGAACGTTCCAGTCTGAACAAGAAATTGACGATCATCTCCTTCCTGTCCACCGGGACGGCATTGACCTTCGTGTTCCTCGCTTTCGCCGTGACCTCGGTGCTCAACCACCGCAAGGATGAAGGTATGCAACTTTCCTCCTTCGCCGGCGTGATCGGCACCAACAGCGTCGACGCGCTGGTGTTCAACAACCGCGCCCTGGCCCAGGCTACCTTGGCCGCCCTCAAGGCCAAGGAGGAAATATCCACCGCCGCCCTGTTCGACCGCAACGGCGCCATGTTCGCGCGCTACCAGGCACGCGGCGATGAAGGCGGCGCGCCGCTGCCGCCGATCGGCCTGTCCGACGAGGCGCTGGCCGACGCCAACTTGCAAGGCAGCAGCTTCTGGTCGACCCGCATGCGCCTGTACCGCCCCGTGACGGGCAACGACCACCAGATCGGCGTCGTCATGATCGAGGCCGACCTGACCAATATGTGGCTCGACATCCTCAAAAGCCTGGGCGTGATCGCCGCGGCGATGGGCGGCTCGCTGACGGTGTCGCTGCTGCTGGCCGGACGCTTCAAGCGCAGCATCGCCGACCCGGTGACCAAGCTCATCAACGCCGCCCAGAAAGTGTCCGCCAGCCAAAACTACACCTTGCGCATCAGCCACCAGCGCACCGACGAGCTGGGCACCTTGATCGACAGCTTCAACGACATGCTGGCCCAGATCGAAGGGCGCGGCGCCGCCCTCACCCACCACCGCGACGAGCTCGAACGGCAGGTCAGCGTGCGCACCGAACAGCTGGAAAAGGCCAAGAACGCCGCCGAGGCCGCCAGCCGCGCGAAGAGCGCCTTCCTCGCCACCATGAGCCACGAAATCCGCACCCCGATGAACGGCGTGCTCGGCATGACCGAAATGCTGCTCGGCACCGGTTTGACGGAGACCCAGCGCAAGTACACCAGGCTGGTCAAGCGCTCGGGCGAGCATTTGCTCGTGATCATCAACGACATTCTCGACTTTTCCAAGATCGAGGCCGGCAAGCTGAGCGTCGAGTACATCAATTTCAACCTGTGGGATTTGCTCGACGACATCAACAACGTCTACCTGCCGCAAGCCCAGGCCAAGGGCATCGG
The DNA here is from genome assembly GCA_039927975.1 of Massilia sp. GTDB lineage: Bacteria > Pseudomonadota > Gammaproteobacteria > Burkholderiales > Burkholderiaceae_D > JBDSTZ01. The sequence continues at coordinate 1,289 of JBDSTZ010000033.1, forward strand.
GCTCGATTTCGAGATCGCCAACGATATCCCGGTCGCCATCTGCGGCGACCCCAACCGCCTGCGCCAGATCATCGCCAACCTGCTCGGCAACGCCATCAAGTTCACCGACCGCGGCCGCATCATGGCGCGCGTCCAAGTCAGCGGCGAGGACAACCAGGCCGTCGCCCTGCGTTTCGAGGTGCACGACACCGGCATCGGCGTCTCGCGTGACGCCCGCGACCGCATCTTCGACGCCTTTTCCCAAGCCGACAACACGACCACCCGCAAGTACGGCGGCACCGGCCTCGGCCTGGCGATCTCGAAGCAACTCGTGGAATTGATGGGCGGCAAGATCGGGGTCGACAATGCCCAAACGCAAGGGTCGATATTCTGGTTCACCGTAACCTTCGACAAGCGCCGCGTCGACCCCGACGAGCCGGGCGCGGCCCGCAACAACATCGAAGGATTACGCGTTTTGATCGTCGACGAACAATCCACCAGCCGGCTCGACCTGGCGCGCCAGCTGGCCAAGTGGCAAGTCCAAGCCGACGGCGCCGAGAGCGCGATGGAAGGCGGCGAGCGCCTGCTTGCCGCCGCCCGCCGCGGCCAGCCCTACGACTTCGCGATCCTCGACATGGACCTCGAGCGCACCAGCGGCCTGTCGCTGGCGGCCGGCATCAAGGCCGACCCGGACACCCGCGCCACCCGCATCCTGCTGCTCAGCTCCGACCGGCTGGCGGCCGACCCGGTCCAGCGCCGCGAGGCGGGCGTGGCCTACCAGTTGATCAAGCCGGCCCGCACCGGCGACCTGTTCGAATGCCTCTCGACCAGGCAGCGCAAGATGGTCGTCGCCGCGCCGGCCGACAAGGCCGACGGCGCCGCGCCAGCGCAGGCGGCGGCCGGCGGCAAGGCGCACCAGCGCAAGGTGCTGCTGGCCGAGGACAATCCGGTCAACGTCGAAGTGGCCACCGCCATGCTCGGCAGCCTGGGGCTCGACGTGCACTGCGCGCGCAACGGCGCCGAGGCGCTGCAGGCGGTGCGCACCGGCGGCTACGACGCGGTGCTGATGGATTGCCAGATGCCGGTGATGGACGGTTTCGCCGCCACCGCCGAAATCCGCCGCGAGGAGACCGCCCAGGGTCGCGGGCGTGTGCTGCCGATCATCGCCATCACCGCCAACGCTCTGCAGGGCGACCGCGAATCGTGCCTGGCCGCCGGCATGGACGACTACCTGAGCAAACCCTTCACCCAGCAGGAACTGGGCGCCGTGATCGGCCGCTGGATCGCACTGCCGATGGCGGCGAGCGTCCACCACGACGACTTCACGCCCGCGCCTTCGGTGATCGACGAGCCGATGACGTACGAGCCTGTGACGTACGAACCAATGGACTACGAGCCGAGGACGTACGAGTCGAACACGTACGAGTCGAAGACGTACGAGCCGAAGACGTACGAGCCGAAGACGTACGAGCCGAACGCGCACGAGCCGAGGACGTACGAGCCGTCCTCCCATCAGCCGCCCGCCCCGCTCGCCCGTCAGGCGCCGCGCCAGCAAGCGCCACGCCACGCCGACGCGCGTCGCGGGCCCGAGCCGCACGGCCGCGACGTCATCAACCTGCACGCGCTCGACAACATCCGCGCGCTCAGCAAGGAGCGCGGCGCGGCGCTCGTCAACCGTGTCATCCACGCCTACGTCGACGACACGCCGCAGCACCTGCGCACGCTGCGCCAGGCGATCGACGGCCTCGATCCGGCCTGCCTGCGCAAGGTGGCGCACAGCCTCAAGTCGAGCAGCGCCAACGTGGGCGCCGAAACGCTGGCGCAAATGTGCAAGGACATGGAAACCCTGGGACGCGCCGACAGCACCGAAGGCGCGGCCCGCATTCTGACCAATATGGAGCATGAATTTCAGACAGTACGGCATTCGCTCAGTGCCATCCTAGAAAAGGAATCTTGACATGCCAGCTCCTACCTCCACCAAGCGCGGCGTGGTCCTGGTCGCCGACGACGATCCGGTCATGCGCCTGCTGATGCTTGAAATGCTGGGCCAGGTCGGCCTCGACGCGATCGAGGCCGAAGACGGCGAACAGGCCGTGGTCTACTTCCAGAGCATGGCGCCGGACCTGATCCTGCTCGACGTCGACATGCCGCGCATGGACGGCTTCTCGGCTTGCCGCGAGATCCGCCGCCTCGAAACCGGCGCGCCGGTACCGATCATCATGGTCACCGGCGGCGACGACATCGAAGCGGTCACCAACGCCTACGAAGTGGGCGCCACCGACTTCGTCTCCAAGCCGATCAACTGGCCCATCCTCGGCCACCGCGTGCTGTATGTGCTGCGCGCCAGCGACGCCATCGTGCGCCTGCGCATCGCCGACGCCCAGAATCGCGCGGTGCTGGCGGCCATCCCAGACACCTTCTTCAGATTGAACAAGGACGGCTTCTATCTCGACTACGAACAGGGCCACGACGCCGTCGCCGCCTTCCCCGACGAAGCCTGCGTCGGCAAGCATATCAGCGACGTCCTGCCGCACGATATCGCCGGCCGCCTGCTCGACCAGATGCACAGCGTGCTCGATACCCAGCAGGTGCGCTCGGTCGACTATGAGCTGATGCGCTGCGGTGAAGTGCAGCATTTCGAGGCGCGCCTGGTCACCACCGGCGCCGACGAGGTGCTTGGCCTGGTGCGCGACATCAGCGAGCGCAAACGCACCGAGGAGCAGATCCGCCGCCTGGCCTACTGCGACAGCCTGACCGGCATCCCGAACCGCCAGGCGTTTCTCGAAACGCTGGAGCGCGAGCTGCACCGCTCGAAGGTCGGCAACAAAAAGTTTGCCGTGCTGTTCATGGACCTCGATGCCTTCAAGCGCATCAACGATACGCTCGGCCACAACGTCGGCGACCACCTGCTCAAGATCGTCTCCGAGCGCCTGCGAGAAACCATCCGCCCGACCGACCTGGTCTCGCGCGGCGACCAGTCGCACAACCTGGCGCGCCTGGGCGGCGACGAATTCACCATCCTGATCCCCCGACCTCGAACGGGTCGAGAACGCGCTCAATGTGGCGCACCGCGTCAAGGAAGCGATGCGCCGGCCGTTCCTCATCGAGGGCAACGAGATATTCGTCACCGCCAGCATCGGCATCTCGCTGTTCCCCGAGGACGGCGAAGACTGCGACTCGCTGCTCAAGTACGCCGACACCGCCATGTATCACGCCAAGAACTGCGGCAAGAACAACGCCAAGTTGTACAGTTCCTCGCTGACGATGCAGATCATGAGCCACGTGAAGCTCGAAGTCGGCCTGCGCAAGGCGCTCCAGAACGACGAGCTATACCTGCTGTACCAGCCGCAGATCGACGTGCGCAGCGCCGAAATCGTCGGCGTCGAAGCGCTGGTGCGCTGGCGCCATCCGGAGCGCGGCATCATCTCGCCGACCGAATTCATTCCGCTGGCCGAGGAGACCGGCCTGATCGTGCCGATCGGCGAGTGGGTGCTGCGCACGGCCTGCATGCAGGCCAAGGCCTGGCAGCGCCTGACCCAGCGCTCGGTGCGGATGGCGGTCAACCTGTCGGCCAAGCAGTTCAAGGACGAGAACCTGACCCAGATCGTCATCTCGGCGCTGCAGGACACCGGCCTCGAACCGAAGCTGCTCGAACTCGAACTGACCGAGGGCACGCTGATGGACGACGCCAAGGCCACCATGGCCACGCTCGACCAGCTGCGCGGCATCGGCGTCTACCTGTCGATCGACGACTTCGGCACCGGCTACTCGTCGATGAACTACCTCAAGCGCTTCGACGTGCGCGCGCTAAAGATCGACAAGAGCTTCATCAGCGGCCTGCCGCAGGACTCGGAAAACGCCGCCATCACGCGCGCCATCATCGCCATGGCGCATGGGCTGAAGATGGTGGTGGTGGCCGAAGGCGTCGAGACCGACGAACAGCTGCTGCTGCTCGAAGAATACGGCTGCGACCTGGTGCAGGGTTACTACCTGGGACACCCTTCGCCGCATGAATCGATCACCCTCATGCTGCACAAGCTGGTCGCCGCCACGCTGGCCCCAAAATAGGCGAGCACCGAAAAAGCGGGAGGCATCGCCTGTGCGCGACGCCTCCCGCGTGCCATGCCTCACTCCCCCGGCATCACTCCACCTGCATCACTCCCCTGCCTCACTCGCCCTGCTTCACCAACCTCAAGGTATTGACCACCGCTCCCGGCAGCAGAGGCAGCGGCCGGCCGGCCACCCACTCGGCGTGGCCCTTCAAAAAATACGGCGACAACGGATGCCCGCTTTGCCCGCCCGGCATATTGAACAATCCCTGCTCCTCTTTCCCCGGCGCGACCGTCATGCGCTCGGACTGACCAAATTTGGGCCCGCTCACGCGCGGCATATTGGCGTCGCCTGGCAGCTGGTCGGGCGGCGACCCCAGCCAGCGCAGCAATTCCGGCATCGCGCTGCTGATCGGATGCGCGATCACCGAGGTATTGCGCGCGCCCCAGGTGGCGGCGGCGAGCGGCTTGCCGTCCCTGGTCAGATCGGCGATCACGCGGTCGATCGCCGCCAGTTCCACCGCCTGCCAGCTCGCGTAATCCTCCGGCAGCCAGCCGGCCGGCTGCTCGTCGAGCAGGCGCGCCACCGGCACCGTCCAGCGCGAACTGACCAGCGTCATGCTCGCCTTGGCGTCGAGCCGCGCCAGTTCGCCGTCCGCGCCCTCGAACAGCACGTCGTGGACCGCCCACATGAAGCCGCGCGCGAGCCGATAGCCGGTCGAATCGACGCTGGCACGCCCCGTCCATCCAGTCTCCAGCAAGCGCAGGAATTCTTCGCGCTGGGGATGGCCCTTGCGGCTGGCCGCGTCGAGCGCCTTGATCGCGCGCGCCCGCCACGGCGCAATGAACAGCGCGCGGTCGTCCAGCGTTACGCCGTACACGCCCTTCACGTCCGTCTTCGGGCCAAGCGCCAGCAAGTTGTCATGAATCTGGCGGTGGCGCGCGCCCACGTCGAAACCGCCGTCGCCAATGATCTGCGCGCCCGCTCCCATCAACTGACGGCTGTTGGCGGTCGACAGCTGGCCATTGGCCGGATTGACCAGCTTCGGATAATCGGCCGCCGGCAGCAGGCCGCTCCACGTCGTCGCCGGGGCCGCGCCGTCAAGCGGAAAGCTGAGCGCGATGCCGGTCTGCACGCGCTGCGGCAAGGCGCCGGCGATCGTCCAGCCGATGTCGCCATGGTCGTCGCCGGCGACGAAATTCTGCGCGGGGATACCGGCGCTGGCGGCCACCGCCAGCGCTTCGGTCAGCGTGTCGGCTACTTCCATCCGGCCCAGGCGCAGATTGATCGCCTGCGGCAGATGGGCCACCCAATGCACCGCATACGTGCTGGCGCCGACCTCGCGCAGCGGGCCAAGCGAGCTTTCGCGCACCACCAGCTTGCGCGCCGGCGCGCCCTTGACGAGGATCGTCTCTTCATGGCTGGTCGGCTTTTCCCAGCCGGCCGTGGTGCGCACCTGGCCCGGATGCGCGGCGTCGGCGCCCAGCGCCACCATATCGGTCAGGTCGCTGTAGCTGTTGGTGAAGCCCCAGGCCACGTGGCCATTGCTGCCGGCGATGATCAACGGCGGTGCGCCGGGCAGCGTAACGCCGACCATGCGCCGGGTACCGCCGCGGTCGGGGAACTGCAGCGCCAGCCGATACCAGATATTCGGCAGCGAGAGATTCAGGTGCATATCGTCGGACACGATGGCCGCGCCGTCGCTGGTGCGGCTGCCCGCCACCGCCCAATTGTTGCTGCCGACGGCGTCGCTGGCATCGACCGACGCCGTGGCGCGCGCGCTATCCGCCCAGGATTCGCCGGCCGACGCCATGCGCAAGCCGCCATCGGCGGCGGTGCCATTGGCCGACGCGGTGCGCACGGGAGCGCCGGCGTGGTGCTTGCCCCACCAGGCCGGCGCGTTTGGCGGAATCGCCAGCGCAGCGGGCGGCGCGAGCGCGTCGAGCGTCGTGTCCCATTCACTCGACTCGGGCAGCAGGAAAGCGGTTTGCGCCGCGTCGCTATTGTCGCGTAACCAGCCGCGCGCCAGTTCGCGCGTCTCCTGCATGCCCTGCAGGTCGAAATACATCGCCCACACCACCAGCAGGGAATCGGCAGCGCTCCATGGCCTCGGCTTTTGATTAATCAGCAGATATTCAAACGGCCGCGCCGCCAGCGCATTGAGTCCATCGTTGATGCCGGCCACGTAGCGGTCGATGAAGCGCCGTTCGGCCGGGCTCATCATTTGCAGACTGAGCGCGGCGCGCGCGCGGAATCGGTGCAAGCGATGTTGCTGGTCGAGCGGCACGGCGCGCTCGCCGAACAGCTCGGCCAACTCGCCCGCGCCCGAGCGGCGCAACAGATCCATCTGAAAAAAACGCTCCTGGGCATGCACGAAACCGGTGGCGTAGGCGACGTCGTTGCGATCGCCGCCGCTGATCAAGGGTACGCCCATGGCGTCGCGCGCCACCCGGACCTCGCCATGCAGACCGGCCACTTTCACTTCGCCGTCGAGCCTGGCGAGGCTGCCGCGCAAGACCAGCCAGATCGCCAGCGCGGCCAGCAGCACCAGCGCCATCAGCCAACCGAGCAAACGTTTCGACCACAGCCACAAGCCGCGCTTCTTCATTGTCTTCCCCCGCCATTGTTTGCTGCGCAGTGTGCCAGAAAAAAGCCTGCGCATGGAAAAGTTGTTGATGGCTGGCGCGTGCCGCTTTTCTGTGCAGGATTGAGCTGGATCAGGAATGATCCGGGGTCGCGGCTTAAGCTAAATCAAGCACGGCACGCGTGTGGACAAGCGCGCAGGACGTGCTACGAAGTGCGGCGGACGCACGGCCGGGGTCGCGAAGGCACTGCCGGGACGGCGGAGGCACGGCAGGCACAGCGGAGGCATGGCCGAGGCGGAAGTCGGATCGCCCGTACGAAAGTAGCGCGACAAGGATTGCCGCAGCGATGTCGGTATGGCCGAGTACATCGGCGGTTCCAGGCGCCGTGCCCGTGCATCACTGCGCGAACCGAGCATCCATATGTATCGAGTGAAAGGAGAAACCATGCGACCAGTGATTCCCATTTTGGCGGGCTGCCTGCTGCTCGGCGCCTGCACGACACCCGAGCAGCGCGCCATCCGCATGCAGGCCGAAATGGACCGCATCATGGCCACCTACGGTCCGGCCTGCACCAAGCTCGGCTTCCAGACCAACTCCGACCAGTGGCGCAACTGCGTGCTGCAACTGAGCACCAAAGACGAGCTGCAGCGCTACGGCGGCCCGGCTTTCTACGGCGGCTACGGCCGTTCGCACTGGGGCGGCGGCGGCCTGTGGGGGCCATATTGGTGAACCATCACGCGTTGCGCGAACGCCGCCTTGGTCAGCGGCGTGCGCGCATGCAGCAGACGCTCGATCAGTTGTTGCGCATGCCGCAGCAACGCCGGGTGATGGGCGTCGCGCGGATGCAGGCTCAGACGCACGAGCGCGTTGGGCCGCAGCGCTGCCGCCATGACGCCAGCGAGCGGTGGCGAAAGCAGCCTCCCGGCGGCATTGCGGGCGGTGTATACCAGCGATGGCGAACAGACTGCACGATGCACCGGCAACACATGAAAATGCGTCAATGTGGTCGTGTAAAGAAACGGCCCCTCGCGCACGGCGCGCCAACTTGCCTCGTTCATTAGCCAGGCGGGCGCGACGAAGCCCAGCGCCTGAAAGCCGCGTTCGTCGAACCATTGCAATCCCAGCGCGATGCGCTGCCGCGACTCGGCTTCGGTAAGCGACGAAAATTCTCCCTCGCCCTGGGTGTACACCGTTCGCAGAAATTGCCTGTCAGGGGCGGACGCCGTATCTAGATGCGTGTAGCCATGCAAGGCCAGCTCGTGGCCGCCGGCCTGCATGGCCAGCAGCGACTCGTCCATCGCCAGCGAGCCGGACGGGACGTCGTGAAAACACGGCACCACCAGCCAGGTCAACGGGATATCGGCCACAGCCCGCACGGCCCGCAGAAGCGCAAGACAATCGGGCCAGGTGGCCGGCGCCACGTCGTGGATCGAGACGCACAGGCTCTTGCGTTCAATGGCTGGCATGGGCTTGCCCCGTATCAGGTGGCGCCCACGCGAGGCCGGCCAACATCGCACGACATAAAGTGAGCGTGCGCGAATACTGTCCACTCGACGTGGTCGCGCCGCACACTCCAGCTTTCGCCGGGCGTGCGCGAGCTCTTCTTGCAAGAACGCTGCCACTCGTTTCTAATTCAAGTATGCACACGCGAGGCCGGCGAGCCAAAGCCGCGTCGGATGACGTGCTATCCCGCTCTCTGGCCACGCCCGTCCGGCTGTCCAAAGCCGTGTCGGATGACGCGCGGTCTTGCCGGCTTCCCACGCCCTGCGGGCTGGCCAAAGCCGCCTCGGATGACGCGCGATGTCGCCGTCTTCCCACGCCCGGCGGGCTGTCCAGAGCCGTGTCGGATGACGCGCGATGTCGCCGTCTTCCCACGCCCTGCGGGCTGGCCAAAGCCGCGTCGGATGACGCGCGGTCTCGCCGGATTCCCACACCCGGTCGGCTGGCCAAAGCCGTGTCGGATGACGCGCGGTCTCGCCATCTTCCCACACCCGGCCGGCTGGCCAAAGCCGTGTTGGATGACGTGCGATGTCGCCATCCGCCCACGCCCGGTCGGCTGGCCAAAGCCGTGTCGGATGACGTGCGATCACGCAGTCTGCCAACCCTCTGCGGGCCAACCAACGCCGTGTTGGGTGCGGTGCAATGGCGCCGTGTGCACACGCGAGGACGCGCCGCAAACGCCGCGTCAAATGACGTACGATCGAGGCGCCTTCCCACGCCAAGTCGGCTGAGCAAAGCCGTGTCGGAAAACGTGCAATTGCGCCGTCTGCCCAGGTCTGATCGGTCGGTTAAAGTCGTGGCGAATGACGTGCAATCGCGCCATCTGCCCACGCGAAGCCAGGTGGGAAAAGGTTCGCCCTCCCAGGCCCCAAACCGACGGCCGCGCGACCAGCCGTGCCTGCCATGCGCTTGTTCGTTCATCGACTCCCTCATCGCCGCGCCCTTCTCATGCCTCCGTCCATCGGTGCCTCGATTCCCCATCGGGCCGCCCTGCATATATGTTCAATCAGTTGCACAGATACGCTCCGCATCGAACTCGGCGCGCTGGTGGCTGGCCAGCAGTCCGCCGTAGCGGTTGAGCAGCTGCGGCACGATACGGTTCCAGTCGTAATGATCCTGGGCGCGGCGCCGCGCATTCTGCCCAAGCACGGCAAGGTCTTGGGTGAAGATGGCCTCGATCGCCGCGCTCAGGCTGTTCACGCAATTGGGCCGCACCAGCATGCCGCACTGCTCGTCGACCAGCTCGGCCACGCCGCCGCCGGTGGTGCCGATCACCGGCACGCCGCAAGCCATCGCTTCGAGCACGATCAAACCAAAAGTCTCGTAGTCGCCAGGGTGCACCAGCAGATCGCAGCTGGCCAGCAGGCGCGCCAGCATCCGCTGATCGCGCTTGAACGGCAAATAGCTGATTTGCGGATAGCGCGGCAGCGGATCGCCCGAGCCGATCAACACCAGGTGGTAGGGCCGTCCCAGCTTGCGCACTGCCTCGATCAGCACCATTAGTTTTTTTTCGGGCGTGAAGCGCCCGGCGTAGACCAGCAGGCGGGCATCGCCGGGCAGGTGCAGGTGTTCGCGCAGCGTGCCGATGCGTCGCTGCGGGTCGAACACCGCCAGGTCGATGCCGAGCGGCTGATGGATGGCGTGATCGACGCCGATCTCGGCCAACTGATCGACCATCAGCCGGCTCGGCGCGAGGACCATGTCAAACTCGCGGTACAGCCGCTTCAGATAGCGCCGCGCGCCGCGCATGGCCAGCGTGCCGAAGCGGCGCGCCAACAGGTGCGGCAGATCGGAATGATAGAACGCCACCAGCGGCGTGCCGCAACGCTGCTTCATGCGCAGCCCGGCCCAGGCGCAGGGACCGGCGTCGCCCACCTCGATCAGGTCGGGCTCAAGCCGGCGCAGCACGCCGGTGGCCGCGCGCACCGAGCGCGGCATGCGATAGCCGTTGATGCCCGGCAGGGCGAAGGCGGGAATCTCGACCAGCGCGGGCGCCTCGCCATGGCTGTGGACGTTCGGACTGATGATGCTGTGACGAATGCGGCTGCGCTGCGCCAGCCAGCGCGCCTTGGCGTTGAGGTAGGTGCTGACGCCGCCGCCTTCCGCGGCATAAAACATGGTGATGTCGACGAGATGCATGCGTGTAGGCCCAGCTGGATTCAGCCCACGATAGCAGTCGACCGCGCCGCGCGATTGAGCGCACGCAAACGGGACCGGGTCCTCCGGACGGCGCGAAATGATGGGTCCGCCAGAGGGAAAACAGCGGCGAGCATGGTCAAATCGCAGACCGCAAGACGCGGATACGAACCCTGCCTGGGCGGGGAAGTATGCGCGCGGAAAATCGGTGTGCCCTCAACGCGACGAGCCACGCAAGCGGCATGCCGTTGCAGTTGGCATGCGAGGCCAATGTGGCCGAAGCGAGGTCGAAGAGAGGCCGAGGAGAGACCGAAGCGAGGCCGGCGAGAAGCCGGAGAGAGACTGGGCGGGAGACCCGCAAAGCCGCCGCGAACGACGAGGCGGACGAACCTGGCGCCCGTCCCCTAGCCGGTTACACCGAACTACAGCACCCCGTCCTCACGCAGCGCAGCGATCTGTTCGGCGCTGTAGCCAAGCCCATGCAGCACCTCGTCGGTGTGCTGTCCCAACGCCGGCCCCAGCCAACGGGTCGTGCCCGGCGTGGCCGACAGTTTGGGCGACACGGCCGGCACCTTGAGCGGCGTGCCGTCGGCGAACTGGTGCTGCTCGAACATGCCGCGCGCGATGAATTGCGGATCGCTCGCCATGTCGCGCACCGAATAGATTTTGCCGGCCGGGACAACGGCCGCCTTCAGCGTCGCCAGCGCGCTGTCGATGCTCTGGGTGGCGCACCAGGCGCCGATCGCCGCGTCGATTTCGGCGGTACGCGGCACCCGTCCATCGTTGCGCGCCAGGCCCGGATCGCCGGCCATGTCGATCCGCCCCATCGCCAGCATCAGGCGCTTGAAGATCGCGTCGCCATTGCCGGCGATGACGATGTTCTCGCCGTCGCCGGTGGTGTAGGTATTCGACGGCACGATGCCCGGCAGCGCCCCGCCGGTGCGTTCGCGCACCACGCCGGCGTGGTCGAACTCGGGCACCAGCGACTCCATCATGTTGAACACCGATTCGTACAGCGCGACGTCGACCATCTGGCCTTCGCCCTTGGTGCGCCCGCCGGTGGCGTCGCGGTGGCGCAGCGCCATCATGGCGCCGATCACGCCGTGCAGCGCGGCCACCGAATCGCCGATCGATATGCCGACCCGCACCGGCGGCCGGTCGGCAAAGCCCGACACGTAACGCAGGCCGCCCATCGATTCCCCGATCGCGCCGAAGCCTGGCTGGTCGCGCATCGGCCCGGTCTGGCCGAAGCCCGACAGCCGCACCATGATGGCGGCCGGATTGAGCGCCTTGAGCTGCTCGTAACCGATGCCCCATTTTTCCAGCACGCCGGGCCGGTAGTTCTCGATGACGATGTCGGCTTCAAGCGCGAGCTGGCGGGCGATCGCGCGGCCGCGTTCATCCTTCAGGTTGAGCGTGAGGCTCTTCTTGTTGCGCGACTGGACCGACCACCACAGCGAGGTGCC
>JBDSTZ010000034.1:0-2786 GCA_039927975.1 Massilia sp.
GTCCGAGGATCGGCCCGATCATCACGCCCATGCCCCACACCGCCATCGCCGAGCCATGCTTTTCACGCGGGTTGATGTCGAGCAGGACCGCTTGCGACAAGGGCACCAGCGCGGCGCCGAACACGCCTTGCAGCAAGCGCGCGGCGACGATCTGCGCCAGCGAGGCCGACACCCCGCACAGCACCGAGGCCAGGGTGAAGCCGGCCACCGAGACGAGGAACACGCGCTTCAAGCCGAAGCGGTCGCACAGCCAGCCGTTGAGCGGAGTGGCGATGGCGGCGGCCACGATGAAGGAAGTGAGCACCCAGGTGATCTGGTCCTGCGAGGCAGACAGGCTGCCCTGCATGTGCGGCAGGGCGACGTTGGCGATGGTGCCGTCGAGCGCCTGGATGATCGTCGCCAGCATGATCGAGACGGTGATCATGCGCCGGTTGATGGGCTGCTCGGCCGGCAGCGCCTGGGCTGTGGCTGCGGCGCTGCTCACAGAGCCGCCTCGATCCGCGCGCGGATCCGTTCGAGCAGTTCGGTGGCGGCGCGCAGTTCGGCTTCTTCGGTGTCCGACAGCAGCGACGAGCGGTACACGTCGGCTTCCGCCTTGACCTTGCCGTACAGGGCGCGGCCGGCGTCGGTCAGTTCGATCAGCTTGACGCGGCGGTCGAGCGGCGAGGGCACGCGCAGCACCAGCGCGTTTTTCATCAGGCGGTCGATCATGGCGACGACGGTGGGGCCTTCGACCCCGAGCTGGTCGGCCAGTTCCTTTTGCGAGGGCGGCCGGGCCGACTTGGCGATCACGGCGATGGTCATCCAGCCGGCCTGGCCGACCCCGAGGTCCTTGAGCTTGGCGTTGAGGCCCTGGCGCCACAGACGGGCCGTGCTGTGCAGGCTGGCCGAGAAACGTTCTTCGAGCTGGGTGGCGGCTTGACGCGACATAGGTTGTTGGCTAATGGATAGGTATCTATCTATCTTAACAGACTGCCGTTTGTGTTGCAGCGGCAAGGTGTGCGCGCACTCCTCGACGACATTTTCCACAAGTGGCGGAGGTCGGTTATAATGGCTGCTGGCGGGCCCCTGCGCATTGTGGCATGGCTAACCTGGTCAGGTCGGGAACGAAGCAGCCACGGCTATTAACCATAAGTGCCGCAGATCAGGCTCGCCTCCTTCGATTTTTAGTTCAAATCGATCTTGCTTCTTCCACAGTTTCTTGCTTCTTCCACAGTTATCGCTTCCGCGTTTAGTCCTTACGCGTTTCTCGCACGACTTTTTCTGCCTTTTTTGCCGTTGATTCGCGCTGATTGCCGCTGAGTACCGCGCAATTGTCCGGGCGACTTCGCCACCTGACTTGGCCGCGCGCGACGGCGCCGCGTTCCCCTCGCTTGCCGGTCTTGCTACAATGACCCTTCCGGTTGCAGGATTCCCCGCTGCGTCCGCCATCTACGGTAAAATTCCAGCATGTCCTATCAAGTCCTCGCCCGCAAATACCGTCCCAAGAACTTCGAAACGCTGGTCGGCCAGGAGCACGTCGTGCGCGCCCTGTCGCACGCGCTCGGCACCGGCCGGCTGCACCACGCGTATCTGTTTACCGGCACGCGCGGGGTCGGCAAGACCACGCTGTCGCGCATTCTCGCCAAGTCGCTCAACTGTATCGGGCCGGACGGCAGCGGCGGCATCACCGCCACCCCATGCGGCGTGTGCGAGGCGTGCACCGCGATCGACGCCGGCCGCTTTGTCGACTATATCGAGATGGACGCGGCGTCCAACCGCGGCGTCGACGAGATGGCCCAGCTGCTCGAACAGGCGGTGTACGCGCCGTCGAACGCGCGCTTCAAGGTCTACATGATCGACGAGGTGCACATGCTGACCAACCACGCGTTCAACTCGATGCTCAAGACGCTCGAGGAACCGCCGCCGCACGTCAAGTTCATCCTCGCCACCACCGACCCGCAGAAGATCCCGGTCACGGTGCTGTCGCGCTGTCTGCAGTTCAACCTCAAGCAGATGCCGCCGGGGCATATCGTCAGCCACCTCGACAACATCCTCGGCCAGGAGGGAATCGCCTTCGAGCAGGGCGCGCTGCGCCTGCTCGCGCAAGGCGCGCACGGCTCGATGCGCGACGCGTTGTCGCTGACCGACCAGGCGATCGCCTACGCGGCCGGCCAGGTCACGCTCGATTCGGTGCAGGGCATGCTCGGCGCGCTCGACCAGTCGTTCCTGGTGCGCCTGCTCGACGCGCTGGTCAAGCAGGACGGCGCCGACCTGTTGGCGGTGGCCGACGAAATGGCCAGCCGCAGCCTGTCGTACAACGGCGCCTTGCAGGATCTCGGCACGCTGCTGCATCGCATCGCGCTGGCGCAAAGCGTGCCGGGCGCGGTGCCGCAAGACCTGCCGGAGCTGGCCGACATCGTGCGCCTGGCCGGCGCTTTCGACGCCCAGGAAGTGCAGCTGTACTACCAGATCGCGGTCCACGGCCGCAACGAGATGGGACTCGCGCCCGACGAATACGCCGGCTTCACGATGACGCTGCTGCGCATGCTCGCTTTCCGGCCCGGCAATGGCGGCGCGGACGGCGCGGCGCCGGCTGGACCGGCATCGGCGCGGCCGTCGCCACGCCCGGCCTCGGCGCCGCCGGCGCGCGCCGCTTCGGCCGCTGTCGCCAGCCATGCGGCCGTGGCGCCGCCGCCACCGCCGCCGATGCCACAAGCCGCGGCGCCTGTACCGCATGCGGCAGCGCCGGCGCCGATGGCACAGCAAGCCGCGCCCGCGCCGGCGATGAATTCGGCGCGCGCGGC
>JBDSTZ010000035.1:0-15396 GCA_039927975.1 Massilia sp.
GGGATCGCCCTCTTCCTGGGCCGCCGAGTGGTAGAAAATCATGCCGGCGATGGCCGCGATCATCAGGATCACGCTGGCAATCGACCAGATGCCGGTGCCGGCGGTGGGCGTGTTGCCGACCAGCGCATCGTGCGGCCAGTTGCTGGTGTAGCTGAGGCCAACTTCGCCCGGACGGTCGGCGGCGGCGGCCCATGCGGACCAGAAGAAGAAGCCGGTGAGCGCCTGGCGGTCGGCGCCGTCGGGCAGCGAGCCGGCGTTCATCGCATATTGTTCACGCAGCTTGTCGAGCGAGGCGTCGTTGCCGAACAGGCCTTCGTAGTGTCCGGCCACGCTGCGCACCGCAGTGGCGCGCAGCTCCGACAGGACCAGGTTGCCGCTGGCGGCATCATACGTATTGGCGCGCAGCTCCGACTTGACCTGGCTGTCGACCGCGCCGCGCTGGGCCGGCGCCAGGTCGGCGTACGCCCGGCCGTAGTCGCGCTGGGCGATCGCGGCCTGGATGGCCAACGCTTCGCGGTGCAACCAGTCGGCCGACCAGTCCGGGGCGACGTAGCTGCCGTGGCCCCAGACGGTGCCGAGCTGCTGGCCGCCGGCCGACAGCCAGGCTTGCTGGCCATGCTGGATTTGGGCGCCGGTAAACAATACCTCGCCCTTCGAATTGGTGATGTGTTGCGGGATAGGCGGGGCCTTCAGGTAGATCTCGCGGCCGACCCATCCGAGGGCGGCGAAAGATAGTACGCAGATGACGGCGAGCCAGGTCCATAGTTTGCGCGTGGCGTGCATGGCTGATTCCTTATTGGAGTTTGAGTGGCAAGCGCTGCTCAGCGCTTAAGATGCATTCTATATCCATCTTTAAATAAGATGCAAATAAAATGTATGTTTAGTTGTGGTCGCCGCGCCGCGCCGGCGCGTGGCCGGCGTAAAGCGGTAGAATGAATGCTTGTTTAAAGCCGAACCGGAACACGGATCATGAGACTGACCGCCTACACCGACTATTCCCTGCGCACCCTGATGTACCTTGCGATGAACCGCGAGCAGCTCGTCACCATCCAGGATATCGCCGACGCCCACGGCATCGCCAAGAACCACCTGACCAAGGTGGTGCACCAGCTCGGCACGCTCGGCTACATTGAAACCGTACGCGGGCGTAACGGCGGCCTGCGGCTGGGGCGCGAGCCGGCCGACATCAATATCGGCGAGGTGGTGCGGCATACCGAGACCGACTTCCATATGGCGGCCTGCTTCGACACGGCGGGCAGCGGCTGCATGTATTCGGCCGCGTGCGAACTGAAAGGGGTGCTCGGCAAGGCGACCAGCGCCTTCCTCGACGTGCTCGATAGCGTCACCCTCGCGCAGATGATCGGGCGCGGCGAACGCAAGAAGCCGGGCGCCAAAGGCGCGGCTCCGGCACAGGCGATCGAGCTGCACTTCAAGCCACGGCGCCGCTCAGCATAAGGCGTCCGCGGCGCTTGCATCAATGATGCAGATCAAATTTGGCAAATAGTCCGGCGGCGCGCAACACCATGCTTGCCGCGCCGGTTTTTTGGATTGTTGCGGCGCCCGGCAGGAGTTAAGATGTATTTCAAATACATCTTAAAGGAATGGCGATGGCGCTCCTGTCGATCAACGATCCCGCCCGTGCGCGGGAAACCACCTACACCGGCCCGGCCCTGCTCGGGCTCGGGTTCCGCCCCTTCTATCTGCTGGCGGCTGCGTTCGCGGCGGTCAGCGTGCCGGCCTGGCTGGCCAGCTACTATGGTTTCGTGACGGCGCCGGCGATCGGCCTGGCCTGGCACATGCACGAGATGGTGTTCGGCTTCGTCGTCGCCGTCGTCGTCGGCTTCCTGTACACCGCCGCGCGCAACTGGACCGGATTGTGGACCCCGCGCGGCGCGCATCTGGGTGCGCTGGCCGCGCTGTGGATCGCCGGCCGCGCAGCGATGCTGTGGGCGCCGGCGCCGCTGGCCGCGCTGGTCGACCTGGCCTTCCTGCCGCTGGCGGCCTGGCCACTGTACCGCGTGATGCGGCGCGCGGACAACCGCCGCAATTTGTTCCTCGTCGGTTTGCTCGGCCTGCTCGCGCTGGCCAACGCCGCCTTTCACGCCAGCGCGGCCGGCCTGCTGGGGATGTCGGCGGTGCGGCCTATCCACGCGGCGATCATGATCGTCGTCGTGATCGAGGCGGCCATCGGCGGTCGCGTAATACCTCACTTCACTGCCAACTCGGTCCCCGGCACAGCGCCGGTGATCAACCCCCGGCTCGACCGCCTGGCGCTGGCGCTGGCCGCGCTGGCGGCACTGGCCTGGATTGGCGCGGCGCCGGCCCTGGTCGGCGTACCGCTGTCGCTTGCGGCCGCCGCCGCCCAGGCCTGGCGGCTGGCCGGATGGAAGCCGATGTGCACCCTGCGCCAGCCGCTGCTGTGGGTGCTGCACCTGTCGTATGCGTGGATACCGGCCGGCTTCGTGCTGCTGGCGCTGGCGCAGGCCGGCCTGGCGCCGCTCAGCGCCGCCGTGCATGTGCTGGCGGTGGGCGCGCTGGGCGGCCTGATCGTCGGCATGATCACCCGCACAGCGCTCGGCCACACCGGCCGTCCGCTCAAGGCTGGCGGCAGCGAGACCGCGATGTACCTGATGATCCAGCTCGGCGTGCTGGCGCGCCTCGGCGCCGCCCTCGCCACGGGTTCCCTGCGCGAGCCGCTGCTGTTGACGGCCGGCGCGCTGTGGAGCGCCACCTTTTTGCTGTACGCCGCCGTCTATGCGCCGCGCCTGTTCGCCGCGCGTCCCGATGGCCGCGAAGGCTGACCCGAAACAAGCATCTATCTCACGACCGGAGAATCCAGCATGACCAGCATGACCAGCCATATCGCCACCGAGAACGCCAACGTATCGGCGATCCAGTTCGATGCCGAACTGATTGCCCGCATGAGCCAGCAGGGACCGCACTACACCTCCTACCCGACCGCCGACCGTTTCCATCCGGCCCACGGCCAGGACGATTACGCGGCGACGGTGCGTTCTGCGGTCGCCGCGCCGCGCGCGCTCTCGCTCTACCTGCACATTCCGTTCTGCGAGTCGCTGTGCTACTACTGCGCCTGCAACAAGATCATCACCACCGATCATGGCAAGGCCGACCTTTACCTCGGCTACCTGCTGCGCGAGATCGACATGCAGGCCGCCATGTTCGGACGCGGCCAGCAGGTTGAACAGCTGCACCTCGGCGGCGGCACGCCGACTTTCCTGTCCGACGCGCAGATGGGCGTGCTGACGGCGCACCTGCGCGCGGCCTTCGACTTCGCCGACGACAAGGCGGGCGAGTATTCGATCGAGATCGATCCGCGCACGGTCGATGCGCAGCGCATCCATTCGCTGCGGCGCCAGGGTTTCAATCGTCTGAGCCTGGGCGTGCAGGATTTCGATCCCGAGGTGCAGCAGGCGGTCAACCGCATCCAGCCCGAGTCGCTGACGATCGACGCCATGCGTGCCGCGCGCGAGGCCGGCTTTCGCTCGATCAGCATCGACCTCATTTACGGGCTGCCCAAGCAGAGCCTGGCCAGCATGGGGCGAACGCTCGACAAGGTGGTGGCGGCCGCGCCCGACCGGCTGTCGATCTACAACTACGCGCACATGCCGCAGTTGTTCAAATCGCAGCGCCTGATCGCCGACGCCGATCTGCCGGCCGACAGCGACAAGCTGGCGATGCTGGGCCTGTGCATCGAGCGCCTGACGGCCGCCGGCTACGTCTACATCGGCATGGACCATTTCGCCCGGCCCGACGATGAACTCGCTCTGGCGCAGCGCAGCGGCCAGTTGCACCGCAATTTCCAGGGCTATTCGACGCACGCCGACACCGACATGGTGTCCTGCGGCGTGTCGGCGATCAGCGCGGTCGGCGAATCCTACACCCAGAATGAAAAGTCGCTGGAGCGCTACTACGCGGCGCTCGACCGCGGCGTGCTGCCGATCGCGCGCGGCATCCGGCTCGAACGCGACGATGTGATCCGGCGCGGCGTGATCGGCAAGTTGATGTGCGATTTCAAGCTGTCGCTGCGCGCGCTCGAACGCGAGTACGGCATCGATGCGGCGATCTATTTTGAAAAGGAACTGGCCGCGCTGGGCCAGTTCGAGACCGATGGTTTGCTGGCGGTTGAGGGCGGCGGCATCACCATCACGCCCAAGGGACGGCTACTGGTGCGTAATGTGTGCATGGTGTTTGACCGCTATGTCGGCAAGGCGCACGAGATACCGCTGCAGCGCATGCGGTACTCGAAAACGATTTGAGCGGTTCAGCCGCCGCAGCCGCCGCAGCAGCCGCCGGGAAGGTGGCGGCGCGGCGTGGCGCCTTGCTTGAAACCGGCGCGTGCGAGCACCGCGCCGAGTTCCTGTTGCGAGGTGCGCTGCTGGTCGAAGCGCACTTCGACGCGATTCTGGCCGGCGACCGCTTCAACCGCGTCGACGCCCTGCTGGGCGCGCAGCGCGTTAAGCACGGTGAGGACATCGTGCTGGGCGAGGGGGGCGGCGAGCTGGAAGGTTTCGATCATGTGATGCTCCTGGTGGATGAGTGATGATTCCACTGTAAGGCAGGCGTGCCGCCGCCGTCCTTGAAGCAGTTTAAGAATTCCGGACCGGGGTCACGGTCCGTGGACGTTGTCTGAATTACTTGACCTGGTTTGCCAGAATCGAGCGCGGGCTATACAGCGCGCCTCGCCTCGTTTTACAATCAATCGTCCGCATAAGCGGCAACTATAACAAGGGGAATTGCATGAAGAAATTAGTTATCCTGCTGGCCATGCTTGGCGCCGGCGTATCGCTGCAGGCGCAGGCCAACGCCGACCTGGCTAAGTCGAAAGCCTGCATGGCTTGCCACTCGGTCGACAAGAAGATCGTCGGGCCGGCGTTTCACGATGTCGCCGTCAAGTACGCCGGCGAGAAGGGCGCCGACGCCAAGCTGGCCGCCAAGATCATGAAGGGCGGCAGCGGCGTGTGGGGGACGATGGCCATGCCCCCCAATGCCGTGACCGAACAGGAAGCGCTGACCCTGGCCAAGTGGGTGCTGGCGCAGAAGTGATGCCTTAATCGGGCAGGCGCAGCGTGAAACTGTCGAAGCGCGCGCCGATCCGCGCCAGCGTGGCTGCGTCGAGATAACCGCTGGCCGCGCTGTCGGCCAGCGTCTTGTTGCCGCAGCCCTGGGCACGGAACATCTGCAGGGCGTAGTGGCGCACGCCCAGTTGGGCCAGGTCGTCGGCCAGCTGTTCCACCACGCCGGCCGACAGCAGCGCCGGATGCAGCGTGGTGCGGCATTCATGCGGCACGCCGCTCGCGACGATCATCGCGGCGCACTCGCGCGCCGGTTCTCCGCTGCCGGCCACCCCGGTGATCCTTTCATACTCCGCATACGGCGCCTTGATGTCGAAGCCGATCCAGTCGAGCAGCGGCAGCACCTCGGCCAGGCGGCGCGGATAAATGCAGGCCGTGTGCAAGCCGACCTGCAGGCCCATCGCGCGCACTTCGGCCATGGCGCCGGCCAGTGCCGGGTCGATGGTCGGCTCACCGCCGCTGAATACCACACCGTCGAGCAGGCCGCGGCGCCGTTCGAGCAGCGCGATCACATCTTCCCAGCGATGCGCGCCGGGGCCGCGCGGCTGCAGGTGCGGATTGTGGCAGTAGCCGCAGCGCCAGGGACAACCCTGGATGAACACCGCCAGCGCCAGCCGGCCGGGAAAATCGGTGGCCGTGAACGGTGTGATGCCGCCCACCTGCAGCCGCGCCGCGCTCATCCCAGCTTGGGGGCGCAGGCGCCCTCGCTAAAAAATCGGCGCTCCTTGAACTCGCCCTGCTTGCCGATATTGAAGGACGAGACTGGGCGATGGTAGCCCATCACGCGGGTCCAGATTTCGCAGGGCTGGCGCTCGGCGTCGCTGAGGGTGACGGTCCTGGGGGTGAAAAAAACGGTGTGGCTCATATCGGTCATGCTGGATCTCCTTGGGTGGTGTCAGTGCTGGGCAAGCTGCTTTTTCGCGATCAGTTCGGCATCGCATTTTGGGCAGAAGGGATGGCGCCCGCCCAGGTAACCGTGGGTCGGGCAAATCGAAAAACTCGGTGTGACGGTGATGTAGGGCAGGCCGAAGCGGCTCAGGGCGCGCTTGACCAGGCTGCGACAGGCCGCCGCGCTCGACAGCGGCTCGTTCATGTACAGGTGCAGCACGGTGCCGCCGGTGTACTTGCGTTGCAGCGCGTCCTGGCGTTCGAGCGCCTCGAACGGATCGTCGGTGAAGCCGACCGGCAGTTGCGACGAGTTGGTGTAGTAGGGCGTGGCCTCGGTGCCGGCTTGCAGGATGTCGGGATGGCGCTTGCGGTCTTCGCGCGCGAAGCGGTAGGTGGTGCCTTCGGCCGGCGTGGCTTCGAGGTTGTACATATGCCCGGTCTGGTCCTGGAATTGCAGCATGCGCGCGCGCACGTGGTCGAGCACGCGCAGCGCAAAGGCGTGGCCCCAGTCGCTAGTGATGTCCTGCTCGCCCCAGGTGAAGTTGCGGATCATCTCGTTCATGCCGTTCACGCCAAGCGTGGAGAAGTGATTGCGCAACGTGCCCAGGTAGCGTTTGGTGTACGGGAACAGGCCATTGTCGATGTGGTGCTGGATCACCGTGCGCTTGATTTCAAGGCTGTCGCGCCCCAGTTCGAGCAGGCGGTCCAGCGCGGCCAGCAAGCCTTCCTCGTCGTCCGCGTGCAGGTAGCCCAGGCGCGCGCAGTTGATCGTCACCACGCCCAGCGACCCGGTCTGCTCGGCCGAACCGAACAGGCCATTGCCGCGCTTGAGCAGTTCGCGCAGGTCGAGCTGGAGCCGGCAGCACATCGAGCGGATCATGTTCGGCTTGAGTTCCGAGTTGATGAAGTTCTGGAAGTAGGGCAGGCCGTAGCGCGCGGTCATCTCGAACAGCCGCTCGGCGTTCGGGCTGTGCCAGTCGAAATCGGCGGTGATGTTATAGGTCGGGATCGGGAAGGTGAACACCCGTCCGCGCGCGTCGCCGGTCATCATCACGTCGATGTAGGCGCGGTTGATCAGGTCCATCTCGTGCTGCAGATCGCCGTAGGTGTAGGCCATCTCGACGCCGGCGATCAGCGGCACCTGCTCGCGCAGGTCGTCCGGGCACACCCAGTCGAAGGTCAGGTTGGTGAAGGGCGTCTGGGTGCCCCAGCGCGAGGGCACGTTCAGGTTGAAGACCAGCTCCTGCATGTACTGGCGCACCTGCTCGTAGTCCAGCGCGTCGTTACGGACATACGGCGCCATGTAGGTGTCGAACGAGCTGAAGGCCTGGGCGCCGGCCCATTCGTTTTGCAGGGTGCCGAGGAAGTTGACGATCTGCCCGATCGCGCTCGACATGTGGCGCGGCGGCCCCGATTCGACCTTGCCGGGCACGCCGTTCAATCCTTCGGCCAGCAGCGTGCGCAGCGACCAGCCGGCGCAGTAACCGGCCAGCATGTCGAGGTCGTGGATGTGCAGGTCGGCGTTGCGGTGCGCGGCGCCCACGGCGCTCGGGTAGACGTGGTCGAGCCAGTAGTTGGCGATCACCTTGCCCGACACGTTGAGGATCAGGCCTCCAAGCGAATAGCCCTGGTTGGCATTGGCATTGACGCGCCAGTCGCGCTGTTCGAGGTATTCGCCGACGGCCGCTTCGACGTCGATGCGGGGAGGTGGTTTGGCGGCGCGCTCGGCGCCTGCTGCGAGTTGATTCATTTCGTCTCCAAGCACAAGATGTTGTGGTGATGTGGAGAATATTGACTAGATCTAGTGCCGTCAACGACGGTGGCCGCCCGTTTGCGAATTCCTTAATCCAGGTTCAGATCGCGCCGGCGATGCCGCCGCGGCCGATGTCGCGGTATCATATTTTCCAGATCAATAACAGGAGACCTTCATGCCCTTCTTCGTGCGTTCCGTAGTGACCCTGCTGCTGGCGCTGGCCCTTGCTTCGCAGGCCGGTGCGACCGGCTTGCAGACCATCCCTACCGCCACGCCGGGCGTGCTGCAGCTGGCGGCGCCGCTGGACATGCCGGGCCTGGGCCGCGCGCGCCAGCTGAAAATCTTCCTGCCGCCCGCCTATGCCACGTCGGGCAAGCGCTATCCGGTGCTCTACATGCACGACGCGCAGGAACTGTTCGGCATCACCGGGCGCGCCAACCGTCAATGGAAAATCGACGAGACGCTGCAGGCGCTGGCGCAGGCGGGAACACTCGAACTGATCGTGGTCGCGGTCGATCAACTGGCCGACAAGCGCATGGCGGAGCTGAGCCCCTGGCCCAATCAGGCGGTGCAATCGCCCGAGGGACGCCAGTACGTGGACTTTATCGTCAAGGTGGTCAAACCGGCGATCGACAGCAGCTACCGCACCCTGGCTGACCGTGCCAACACCGGCATCATGGGCAGTTCGATGGGCGGCCTGATCTCGCATTACGCGCTGATGCAATACCCCGAGGTGTTCGGCAAGGCGGGCGTATTCTCCCCCTCGTACTGGGCGGCCAAGGGCGAGGGCTTCGACGCGCTCGCGGCCAGGCCGGCCAGGAGCGACGAGCGGATCTACATGGTGATGGGCGAGCGGGAAGGCGCGCTCATGGTGGGGGACGCGCAGCGCATGGTGCAGCGCATGAAGGAGAACGGCCGGCCCGCGGACGCGGTGTCATTCAAGCTCGTCGAAGGCGGCAAGCATGACAGCTTCCTGTGGGGACCCGAGTTCAGACCGGCGATTCTCTGGCTGTTTGCGCCGGCTCCAGCGCAAAGCGCGCTCAAGGCGCCTTGACGACGCAATCCTGATTGAGCTCGTAGGCGCGGATCGCCGCGACCGGGTCGATGCGGCGCTGGGCCAGCACCCGCTGGATCAGGGGATACAGCAAGCCTTCCTCGCGCTCGCTGTGCTGGTGCATCAACAAGAGCAGGCTGTCGGCGTGGTTGACGAAAGCCGTGCCGTCGCGCGCCTCGACCGCCCCTGCCAAGCGCTGGACCACGGCGCGGATGCGCTGGTGCTCGGCGCGCATGGACGTGGTGGGCGACTCGACCTCGCCAAGCACCTGCTCGAACGGGGTGAACACGAAGCGTTCTTCGATCAGGAGGTGGCGTTCGAGGCCGTGGACAAAGGCGGCCATGCGCTCGGCGGCCAGGTCCCAGTGGCCTTCGCGCACGGCGGCGTTGGTCTGCTTGAGGCACGCGTCGCAGTGCGCGTGGTCATCTTCCAGGTAGCTGGCAAAGGTGTTCATGGGGCGTTCCTGACGGGGACTGAGTGGGGGCAATCCGCATTGTCGCTGCCGGCGCCACTTGAAATCCTTGATGGAGGTCAAGAATTGCCGAGGTACGGCGCGGGCGTCGCGTTGGCCGGCGGCTGGTATAGAATGTGCCGCAAACAATTGGCCAGACCGGCCTCGATAGGGGACATCATCATGTTGAAAACAAGTGCGCTCGTCATGAGCGTGGCGCTGGCCGTCGCCTTTCCGGCCCGTGCGGACACTGTCAAGCCGATCAAGGTGCTCATCGTCAGTGGCGGCTGCTGCCACAATTACGCGCTCCAGCGCGAGATCCTCGACGCCGGCCTCAAGGCACGTATCAAGCAGGTCGAGGTCAGCCAGGTGTTCTACGATCCGAAGCCCGGTGAACGGGCGACCCGGCCGGCGCTGCCGATCTACGGCAATCCGCGCTACGCCGACGGTTACGATGTCGTCATCCACAACGAGTGCGCGGCCGACGAGGACAGCGCCGCCACGCTCGACGCCATGCTGGCGCCGCACCGTCTCGGCGTACCGGGCGTGAACCTGCACTGCGCCATGCACTCGTACCGCTCGGGCGACTACAAGAGCGCGGTCAAGGCCGGCGACACCAACGCCAAATGGTTCGAATACACCGGCATTCAATCGTCCGGTCACGGACCGCAGTCGCCGATTCGGCTGACCACGTCCGGCCACCCTATCGCCAAGGGCTTCGTCCCGTTCGACACGCCGAACGAGGAGCTGTACAACAACCTGACCGCCTTCGACGTCACGCCGGTGTTGACCGGCACCCAGCCGGAAGCGAAGAATCCCGACGACCGCGCCAAGCGCTTCAACGTCGCCTGGACCCATCGCTACGGCCCGAAGCAGGCGAGGGTGTTCAGCATGACGCTGGCGCACAATGAAGCCGTGATGGCCGATCCGCGCTATCTCGACCTGGTCGCGCGCGGCGTGTTGTGGGCCACCGGCCACTTGTCCGACGACGGCGCCATCGAAGCCGGCTACGCACGCGGCAAGTAGGCCGCCGCCCGGCGCCGTTGATGGCTGGAGCCGGCATTCGCCTCGGCCCCCGACGCGCCGCCGCCCGCGCTGATATAATTTCGGCATGGGAATGAAAAGAGTCACTCGCCGTTTCGCCGCCTGGATCGCATGTTTCGCGATGCTGTTTGCCGCGCTCGCGCCGTCGCTCTCCCATGCCATGTCGGCCTCGCGCGGCGATGCGCGCGCCGAAATTTGCAGCGTCGGCGGCATGAAATTCGTCAGCGTGGGTGTCGACGCGCTGGCCGGCGCCGACTCTTCCGCGCACGATACGGTCCACCTCGAACATTGCCCCTTCTGCGCCACGCACGCCGGATCGTTCGTCCTGCCGTCGCCGGCCGGCCTGACGATCGCCCTGGCCGACACCCGTGAATCGCTTCCCTTCCTCTTCCTCCGCGCGCCGCATCCGCTCGCCATCTGGACGGTCGCGCAGTCGCGCGCGCCGCCCGCATCCGCCTGATCCCATCCTCCCGGCTTGACCCGCAGCTGCTGCGCGGCCAGGCACCGTTGCAGCTTGTCTGTCGCGCGTCGAATCGGCGCTGCCGGGCGCGCCCGCATTGAAATGATCTGCGCGCCGTGCCGTCGTCATTAGTTACGGCTGCCGGCGCGCACGACCGCAACATCAATACAGAAGGAAACTCCATGAAGTGTCGTCTCACCCCGACAGCCGGCGCCTTGCTGCTCGCCTTTTCCAGCGCTGCCCTGGCGCAGGAAGCCGCCGACGGCTTGATCAGGACGCTGGGCACGGTGACCATCACCGGCGGCCGTCCGACCTCGCTGCCGACCCAGATTCCGACCACCATCGAGGGCATCGGCGCCCGAAAGATCGAGCAGACCATCAACGCCAGCGACAGCGAGGATGCGCTGAAATATTTGCCGAGCCTGCTGGTGCGCAAGCGCTACATCGGCGACTACAACCATGCGGTCCTGTCGACCCGGGCGTCGGGCACCGGCAACAGCGCGCGCTCGATGGTCTACGCCGACGGCATCCTGCTGTCGAACTACCTTGGCAACGGCGCCGGCTTCACGCCGCGCTGGGGTATGGTCACGCCGGAGGAAATCGACCGCGTCGATGTGCTTTACGGTCCGTTTTCGGCCGCCTATGCCGGCAATTCGGTGGGCGCGGTGGTCGACTATGTCACGCGGATGCCCACCACGTTCGAGGCGCACGCCAGGCTCGGTTACGCCAGCCAGAAATTCGATCTGTACTCGACCAGCGAGCGCGATACCGCCAAACAGGCCAGCGCCTCACTCGGCAACCGCGGCGGCCGATTCGCCTGGTGGTTCAACCTCAATCGGCTCGACAGCGTCGGCCAGCCGCTGGTGCTCGCCACCCGCCTGCTCAGCGAAGGCGTGGCGCCGGCCGCCGGCACGCCGGTGGTGGCGGGCGCCATAGCCGGCATCAACAACAAGGGCCAGGACTGGTGGCTGCTCGGCACCACCACTGGCTACCACACGGTGCAGGACCACGCCAAGCTCAAGCTCGCCTACGACATCACGCCGGCCATGCGCGCCAGCTACACCATGGGCTGGTGGAAGAACGACACCGACGGCGGCGTGAGCAGCTATCTGCGCGACACGGCTGGCAACCCCGTCTACGCCGGCAATGTCGTCATCGGCGGCCGCCAGTACAACCTCAATACGCCCAGCCTGGCGTTCGCGCCCAATCTGAACGCGCTTGCCCACCTGATGCAGGGCCTGTCGCTCAAGACCCATACCAAGGGCGTATTCGACTGGGAGATCGCGCTCAGTCAATACGATTACCGGCGCGACCTGCTGCGCGCGCCGACCGCCACGCTGCCCGCCGCGGCGGCCGGCGGCGGGGGCCGCATCACCGATATCGACGGCACCGGCTGGCGCAACCTGAATTTGCGCGGCACCTGGCGTCCCTTCGGGCTGGACCGCGGCGCGGGCGCGCACGTGATCGAATTCGGCTACCAGCAGGACGCCTACCGCCTGCGCACACTGGTGAGCACCACCGCCGACTGGATTCACGGCGCGGCGGGCGCGCGCTTTTCCGCCTTCAACGGCAACACCGCCATGAAAAGCCTGTTCGCCCAGGACACCTGGACCATGTCACCGCGCTGGAAGGGCACCTTCGGCGCGCGGCTTGAGCGCTGGAGCGCCTACGGCGGGGAACTGGGCAACGCGCTCGCCATCGTCCGCTTCGGCCAGGAGCGCAGCGAATCGCACGTCTCGCCGAAAGCGGCGCTGGCCTGGCAGCTCGATGCCGGGTGGGTCCTCAAGGCCTCGACCGGCCGCGCGGTGCGCATGCCAACCGTGAGCGAGCTGTATCAGGGAGGGATCAATGGCGACACCATCGTCAACACCGATCCCGGCCTGAAACCGGAGAAGTCGTGGACCAGCGAATTGAGCGCCGAGCGCACGGCTGGCAAGGACAGCTTGCGCGCGACCCTGTTCTTCGAGCGCACCCGCGACGCCCTGTATTCGCAGGCGCTCACCAGCACCGTCTCCACGGTGCAGAACGTCGACGCCATTCGCACCAACGGACTGGAAGTCTCGTGGCAGGCTTTTGATGTCGCCATCGCGGGACTCGATCTGAGCGGCAGCGCGACCTTCACCGATTCGATCATCACCGCGAACAAGGGCTTTGCGGCCAGCGTCGGCAAGCAGCAGCCACGCGTGCCGAAGTGGCGCGCGACCGGCGTGGCCAGCTACCAGCGGAACGAGCGCCTTTCGTATTCGCTGGCGGCACGCTACAGCGGCGTCCAGTACGGTCAGCTCGACAACAGCGACACGAACGGCTTCAGCTACCTGGGCTTTTCCAGGTTTTTCGTGGTCGACGCGCGCGCGCGCTTCAAGATCGACCGGCAATGGAGCGTGGCGCTGGGGATCGACAACCTGAACAACTACAAGTATTGGGCCTTCCATCCGTACACCCAGCGCACCGTGGTGGCCGAATTGAAGTTCGATCTGTGATGGCGCGACGGGCGCCGGCTAGGAGCGACCGATGCGCGAACATGTGAGCAGCGGCGAGACGACCGTCGAACGTGTCACCGCGTCGGACGCTTCGCCTTCGCGCGACCTGGCCGCGCGCTGTAAATGCCGCGCATCTGAAAACCGCCGCGAGGTGAATCCGCCGCCGCGCTCCGCTCGTATAAGCCAATAGTGGCTGACAAAATCGAAACATGTCTTATATGATAGCGGTATCAAAAAATAAAGGGGCACCATGCAATTGCGGAAAAAGCTGCTGTGCGCGGCCATCGGTCTGGCCATGCTCAACTTGCGGGCGGAAGCCGCCGAAGACAGTCCCGCGCAAGCCCAGGTGCTGATGAACAGCCCCGCGCTGGCGCAGGTGCTGGTGGCGGGGCATTATCTGAACGCGGTGGGCAGTTCCGACGCGGCCAGCCAGGGCAGCATCACGGCCGAGCTAATCGCCAACCGGCCGGCCATGCGCACCGGCGAGCTGCTCGAATTCGTGCCCGGCATGATCGTCACGCAGCACAGCGGCGACGGCAAGGCCAACCAGTATTTCCTGCGCGGCTTCAATCTCGACCACGGCACCGACTTCGCCACCTTCGTCGACGGCGTGCCGGTCAATATGCGCTCGCACGCCCATGGCCAGGGCTACTCCGACCTGAACTTCCTGATTCCCGAGCTGGTCCAGCGGATCGATTACAAGAAGGGGACCTACTTCGCCAACGAGGGCGACTTCGCCTCGGCCGGCGCGGCCCGCATCCGCCTGGCCGACAAACTGGCGCAAGGCGTGGCCAGCCTCACGATCGGCGGCGATGGCTACCGCCGCGCGCTGCTGGCCGACTCCTTCGCGTATGCCGGCGGCAGCCTGCTCTACGGCCTGGAAGTCCATCGCAACGACGGTCCGTGGGAAGTGCCCGAGCGCGTGCGCAAGGTGAGCGCCACGCTGCGCTACAGCCAGGGCACGGCGGACGACGGCTTCAGCCTCACCGCCATGGCGTACAAGAACCGCTGGAATTCGACCGACCAGATCCCCTCGCGGGCGGTCGACTCGCACCAGCTTGGCCGCTTCGGGTCGCTCTATCCGACAGATGGCGGCGACACCGCGCGCTACAGCCTGGCCTACGCCATGCGCAAGCGCGGCGCCGGCGGCGTGTTCGAGCTCGATGCCTATCTGGTGCGTTCGACCCTCGACCTGTTCAGCAATTTCACCTACCTGCTGGCCGATCCGGTGGACGGCGACCAGTTCCAGCAAAGCGAGCGGCGCACCATGGCGGGCCTGAACGCCAGCCAGACCTGGGTCGGCAGCGTCGGCGGCATCGACATGCGCAACAAGCTGGGCTTGCAGACGCGCTACGACCGCCTGGCGCCGGTCGGCATCTACGACACCGTGGCGCGCGTGCGCACCGGCACCGTGCGCGAGGACCGCGTACGCGAAGCCAGCGCCGGCCTGTATCTGGAAAACGTGATCCAGTGGCTGCCCGGGCTGCGCAGCATCGCCGGCCTGCGCTACGACAGCTACCGCTTCAATGTGGCCAGCAACGTGGCCGGCAACAGCGGCAGGGCCGGCGACCATATCGTCTCGCCCAAGCTGTCGCTGATCTTCGGACCGTGGAAGGGCGTCGAATACTTCGCCAACCTGGGCCGTGGCTTCCACACCAACGACGCGCGCGGCACCACACAGACCCGGTTGGCCGACGGCAGCGCCTCGGCGCCGGTCACGCCGCTGGTGCCCACGCGCGGCATGGAACTCGGCGCGCGCAGCGAACTGCTGCCCGGCCTGCAAAGTTCGCTCGCGCTGTGGCGGCTCGATATCGCTTCGGAGCTGCTGTTCGTCGGCGACGCCGGCGAGACCGAGCCAAGCCGCGCCAGCCGGCGCAGCGGCATCGAATGGAACAATCATTACGTTGCCGCGTCGTGGCTGCTGTTCGACCTCGACGTCGCCGCCTCGCGCGCGCGCTACATGCAGCACGACGCGGCCGGCGATCGCATCCCCGGTTCGCTCGGCAAGGTGCTCTCGTTCGGCGCCACCGTGAAGGACCTGGGACGCTGGTATGGCGGCGTCGACCTGCGCTACTTCGGTCCGCGCCCACTGATCGAGGATGGCAGCGTGCGCTCGGCATCGACCACGCTGGCCTATGCGCGCGCCGAGTTCCATGCCGCGCGTGGGCACCAG
>JBDSTZ010000036.1:0-36651 GCA_039927975.1 Massilia sp.
ATCTACGAAACCAACTTCAAGAAAATGCAAGAGCGTTTTCCTGGTCGCGCGCTTGAAAAAGCGGTCAAGGGCATGCTGCCTAAGGGCCCGCTTGGCTACGCCATGATCAAGAAGCTCAAAGTGTACGCGGAAGGTTCCCATCCGCACGCTGCCCAGCAACCTAAAGCACTCGTGCTGTTCAAGTAAGGAGCTGACATGATCGGTAACTACAATTACGGCACCGGCCGTCGCAAGAGTGCAGTCGCTCGCGTGTTCATCAAGGTTGGCACTGGCCAAATCATCGTTAACGGCAAGCCAGCCGCGGATTACTTCTCGCGCGAAACCGGTCTGATGGTCATCCGTCAACCGCTGGAACTGACCGGCAACGTCGAGCGTTTCGACATCAAAGTGAACGTGCACGGCGGCGGCGAGTCCGGCCAAGCTGGTGCGGTTCGCCACGGTATCACCCGCGCCCTGATCGACTACGATGCAGCGCTCAAGCCAGACCTGGCCAAAGCCGGTTTCGTGACCCGCGATGCGCGTGAAGTCGAGCGTAAAAAAGTTGGTCTGCGCAAAGCACGTCGCGCAAAGCAATTCTCGAAGCGTTAATTTGCTTCTTCACGGCGCCCCCGGGCGTCGTGGCCAAAAAGCCGCCTGCTGCGAAGTGGGCGGCTTTTTTGGTTTTGGGGCTTCGGTTTGCTTGCGCTTTGCGGGGCGCAGGGATGCGGCGAGTTTCCATGACTGGCTGTCGGGGAAAAGCACCCAGATCACTTTCCAGGCATTGCGTCGCACCCCGCCGACGGCGTTGGCAAAGGCGCTTGGCGAGGTCGACTGGTCCTGGTAACGCAGGTGGTCCGATTCGACCCGACAGTGAAAGTTCGTTCCCTTGAAGACGGTGCGCAGAATTGTTCCGTTGGGAAGGAAAACGTCCTTCCATTGGAAACCTTGGACTGATGGCAGGGCGAGCGCGTCTGGATGCTGGCGAAGCAGCCAATCTTTTATCGCCACGTCGGCGATTTCCCAGTCTTCCAATTGAAATCCACTACGGACGGAAGCGTCGAACAGGCCATTGTAAATTTCCGACGAGATCGGCAGGGTCTTGGCGGGGGGCGGGGTGCTGTCGTTGCATGGTTAGCTCGCTTTCACACGATAGTGGACGATTTTGCGCGATTGCCGCGCGAAACCGCACGATTTCCAAACGAAATCGCGCGATTTTCGACCGAAATCGGACGATTAGCTGACGAAATCACGCGAATTTTGCAGGGCAGCGCGGATGAGTTATTGTTTAGATACGGCACTAACGAAATCGTTCATTTTCGTAGAAATATCGTTCGATTTCGTTCAAAAATCGCGCGATTTCGCCGGGAAATCGCGCGTTTTCGTCGGTCTATCGCTCAATGTCGCGCGAAATCGTGCGAAAGCGCGGGTTTTCAAT
The DNA here is from genome assembly GCA_039927975.1 of Massilia sp. Lineage (GTDB taxonomy): Bacteria > Pseudomonadota > Gammaproteobacteria > Burkholderiales > Burkholderiaceae_D > JBDSTZ01. The sequence continues at coordinate 1,415 of JBDSTZ010000036.1, forward strand.
GCGCGGAGCAATACCGGATGGAGGAGTGGGCGCCGGCGCTGTTGCGGCTATCTATCCCTGTTGATGAGAAAATGTCAGGTCGCGAACGACGGTTGTTCCACCTGCCCGCTCGGATGTCAGCAGCCGGTGGTTCCGCGCGCACTTTCGCCCTGCCTGTTAAAATTGCACGCTCGGGCCGGCCTGTCTGCCGGCCGGCACTCTTTACCCATTGAAGGAAACACCATGATCAAAGTTGGCATCGTTGGCGGCACTGGCTACACAGGGGTCGAACTGCTGCGCTTGTTGGCCGCCCATCCCGATGCGCAGCTGACCGCTATCACCTCGCGCAAGGAAGACGGCTTGCCGGTCGCCGACATGTTTCCCTCGCTGCGTGGCCACGTCGATCTGGCGTTCTCGGCGCCGGACAAGGTCGACCTGACCCAATGCGACGTGGTGTTCTTGGCCACCCCGCACGGTGTGGCCATGGCGCAAGCGCCGGAACTGCTGGCCGCCGGCGTCAAGGTGATCGACCTGGCCGCCGACTTCCGTCTGAAGGACCAGGCGACGTTCGAGAAATGGTACAAGATTCCGCACACCGCGCCCGAGCTGCTGGACGAGGCCGTCTACGGCTTGCCGGAACTGAACCGCGAGGCGATCAAGGGCGCGCGCCTGATCGCCAATCCGGGCTGCTATCCGACCACCATGCAGCTGGGCCTGTACCCACTGCTGAAAAACAATCTGATCGACGCCGGTTCACTGATCGCCGACGCTAAATCGGGCGTGTCGGGCGCCGGCCGCAAGGCGGAAATCTCGACCCTGTTCTCGGAAGCAAGCGACAACTTCAAGGCCTACGGGGTGTCGGGCCACCGTCACACCCCGGAAACGACCGCCCAGCTGCAGCGCTTCACCGAGCAGAAAGTCGGCCTGGTGTTCACGCCGCATCTGGTGCCGATGATTCGCGGCATGCACTCGACCCTGTACGCGCGCCTGACCAAAGAGATCAGCAACGACGCCTTGCAGGCGCTGTTCGAAGAGCAGTACAAGGACGATGCCTTTGTCGACGTGATGCCGTTCGGTTCGCATCCGGAAACGCGCTCGACGCGCGGCTCGAACATGCTGCGCCTGGCGCTGCATCGTCCGGAAGACACGGATCTGGTCGTCATCCTTGTGGTGCAGGACAACCTGGTCAAGGGCGCCTCGGGCCAGGCCGTGCAGTGCATGAATTTGATGTTCGGTTTGCCTGAAACGACCGGCTTGAAACAGGTCGCGCTGCTGCCGTAATTCTCCACTGCGTTGAAGACGGCGTGCGCTGGCTGGCGCGCCGTCTGGTTGAAGCGCCATTCAGTCCATACCACCATTGATGCATGCAAACGCCCATGCAAGGGTTCAGGCAGAAGGGTGAGCGCTTGATTTGCGACGAGTCCGACTTTAGAGCGGTACACTAGTCGCCCGTCAGCCTTGCCCGCCGAACGACCCAGATCAAGCCGCGCCGGGGTTAACGGGGTAAATTGGCAAGAAGTGGTCGTTTTTGCAAGGTGGCGCGCCGTCCTCCGGCGCGCGGTTTTCCGCCTTCCCGGCCACGCACAGCCAGCGCCCCAGTCCCCCATGTTGTCGATTCTCCCCAGGGCTGCGGCGCCTCCCGCCGTCTGTTCCCTGTAAGGAGTGCCATCATGTTCGGTCGTAACGCCAAAAGCGAAATTGATAGTCTTGTCGGAATTTCATCCCGGATCGAAGGCGATATGTGCTTCACCGGCGGCCTGCGCATCGATGGCGAAGTCCACGGCAACGTCATCGCCGCCGAAGGCAACGACAATGTGCTGATCGTCTCCGAGCATGCGCGCATCGAAGGCGAGGTGCGCTGCGCCAATATGGTGGTCAACGGCTACATCAACGGCCCGGTATATTCGACCGAACTGCTTGAATTGCAGCCGAAAGCCCGCATTATGGGAAATGTCCATTACAAACTGCTGGAGATGCACGGCGGTTCGATGGTCACCGGAACGCTCACCCACCATGCAACGGGCGAGCCGGTGTTTCATTTAGCGGTCGCCGAAGCGGCCAGCAAAGCGTGAGTCGCGCCAACAGTCTATAATGACTCACATTGTTTTGATCAGTAGGAGCTCCCCCATGAATGCAGTAGCCGAAATGCAAGACGTTATCCCGTCGCCGATCATCTTCACCGACAGCGCGGCGCAGAAAGTCGCCCAGCTGATCGAAGAGGAAGGCAATCCGGACCTCAAATTGCGCGTTTTCGTGCAGGGCGGGGGCTGTTCCGGCTTCCAGTACGGCTTCACGTTCGACGAAATCGTCAACGAAGACGACACCACCATGGTCAAGAACGGCGTGCAGTTGCTGATCGATTCGATGAGCTACCAGTACCTGGTCGGCGCGGAAATCGACTACAAGGACGACCTTGAAGGCGCCCAGTTCGTGATCAAGAACCCGACCGCCACGTCGACCTGCGGCTGCGGTTCGTCGTTCTCGGTCTAAGCGACGATTCGATCGCTGGCGGCCCGGCAAGTCCGGGCCTGCCCGGGCGATCGTCGACTTTTTACGCGGGGTAGAGCGCGCCCAGAATCCTGGGGCCCTTTGCACCTGTGACAGCGGGCAGATTGCCCGCTTCGCGTTTCTGGAACCGGTAACCGAGCCAGGCAAACGCCAGCGCCTCGACCCGGTTCGGCGCCACGCCCAGCTCGGCGGTCGACGCCACCTTGGTTGCGCCTCCCAACGCCTGCGCCAGTGCGCGCAGCAGCGTGCCGTTGTAAGCCCCTCCGCCGCACACATACACCGCTTCGACTTGCGCCGACTGTTGCAGAATCGCGCGCGCGATCGTCACGGCCGTCAGGCGGGTGAGAGTGGCTTGCACATCGGCCGGCGAAGCGTGGGGAAAGTCCGTCAGCCGGGCGTCGAGCCAGGCGGCGTGGAACAGGTCGCGGCCGGTGCTCTTGGGCGCCGGCAGGGCAAAGTAGGGTTCATCAAGAAGGCGTTCGAGCAAGTCGGGCAGCACCTGTCCGCTGGCGGCCCAGGCGCCGTCGGCGTCATAGTCGCGGCCCTGGTGGCGCGCGATCCAGGCGTCCATCAACACATTGCCGGGGCCGGTATCGAAGCCGCTGACGGCGCCGTCCGCATGCAGCACGCTGATATTGCCGATGCCGCCGATATTGACCACCATCCGCGTCTGCCCTGGCGCGCCGAAGCAGGCGTGGTGAAAGGCCGGCACCAGCGGTGCGCCCTGGCCGCCGGCCGCCACATCGCGGCTGCGGAAATCGGCGATCACGTCGATGCCGGTGAGTTCCGCCAGCAGCGCCGGGTTGTTGGTTTGCCGCGTGAAGCCCAATTCGGGCCGGTGGCGGATGGTCTGGCCGTGCACGGCGATTGCCGCCACTGATTCGCCGGCGGGCAATAACTCGCCCACGCAGGCAGCGTAACTGGCGGCCAGGGCGTTGGCGGCGGCCGCCTCGCGTTCGATCTCGTTGACACCAGGCGCCTGCAAGGCCATCAGGGCGGCGCGCAGTTCAGCGGAAAACGGTACGAAGGCCGCCGCGACCGTGGCGATGCCGTCGCCGGAAAAGTCGGCCAGCACCCCATCGACGCCATCCATGCTGGTGCCCGACATCAGGCCGATATAAAGGGAAGAAGCTGAAGGCATGGTCATCCTGGGATTAATGAATGCGAGGGAAGTCCGACGACTGCAAAACATCGGCAACAGGCCGGCGCGTGCAAGGGCGTAAAAAAAAGCGCCTTCACCGGTTCGGGGAAGGCGCCTTGGCTGGGTTGAGCCCGTGTTAGTGTGCGAGCGGTGTGCGAGCCGCTTAGCGTGCCGCCATCACCGCGCCGGCGCCTGGATGCAGCAGCGCGAAGCGGTGCGACATATCGGCGGCGGCGCTCTTGAAGCGGGCCAGTTCGCCCGGCGTCAGCGGCGCTTGCGCCACCACGGCGACGGTGTTCGGATCTTTCGCTTCGTTGTTGACGCGGAATTCGTAGTGCAGGTGGGCGCCGGTCGACCAGCCGGTGGTGCCGACATAGCCGATGACGTCGCCCTGGCGGACCTTGGTGCCTTTGCGCATGCCGGTGGCGAAACGCATCATGTGGGCGTAGGCGGTGCTGTAATTGGCCCAGTGCTTGATGACGACCAGGTTGCCGTAGCCGCCCGATGTGCCGGCGAAGTCGATGGTGCCGTCGCCGGAAGCGCGGATCGGCGTGCCCAGCGCGGCGGCGAAATCGATGCCCTTGTGGGCTTTCCAGTCGCCCGAAATCGGATGCACGCGCATCGAGAAGCCGGACGAGATACGGGAAAATTCGAGGGGGGATTTGAGGAAGCCTCTCTTGAGGGCCTTGCCGTCGAGGGTGTAGTAGGCGCCGCCTTGTTTGCTGCTTGGATCTTCGAACCAGACCGACTGGTAAGTGACGCCCTTGTTGACGAATTCGCCGGCCAGGATGCGGCCCGCTCGCACCATTTCGCCGTCTTGCCAGAAGGTTTCGTAGACCACGTTGAAGCGGTCGCCACGGCTCAGGTCTGAACGGAAGTCGATGCTGGTCGAGAACATCTCGATGATCTGGGCGACGATGCCGTCAGGCAGTTTGCTGCCGTCGGCCGAGGAATCGGTGGCCGAATACAGGGAAGAAGTGATGGTGCGCGAGCGCATTTCAACGCGGCGCTCAAGCTGCACCGGGCCTTCCTGGGCGATGAACTTGTTGCCCTTGCGGGTGATCGAAATCGTTTTGGACGGGTTGTCGCTGGCGTCGACCAAGGTTGCGCGCAGCCATTGCAGCTGGCCGTTGTCGCTGGTTTGCGCCTGGATCTTCTTGCCGGTTTTCAGCTGCATCACGCCCTTGGCGACCTTGTCGCTCTTGACGAACGCGGCGGCCTCGGGATCGTCGACGCCCAGGCGAAAGAAGACCGAAGCGAGGCTGTCGCCGGCGCGGATCTTTTCTTCGTGGACGAATTGCTGAGGCTCTTGCTGCAGCGCGGTGATCTGCTCGGCCAGATTCGGCAGCTCGAGGTTCTGCGCGATGGACTTGACTGGGATGTCGGACGCGTCTGGTGCCAGCGGCACTACACCGGCGGCACCAAATGCGCAGACTGCGAGAAGAATCGCGCCGGCGCTGATGATGCGCGCCTTTCGCGTCGTTCCTAGCAGGCCGGACCAGCTCTTGCCTGTGATTTTGTTTGTAGGGTTCATGCAATCAGTTAAAATTTGCCGCTTGAACATCCCGTAGGACACCAGAATTTCTTATTGTTGTTTTGTTTAGTTTTCGTTCGGCAATAGTTGACGGGATCGAGCATTATATCAAAGTCCTGGAAGACCCTCACTTTTTTGAGAACTCGGCAATAAACCATATGACCACTCCCGCATCCACCAAGAACGCTGCCGTCGCGCAAGGTTCACCCGCATTGCCGCTGACCGACACCGTTCTGGAAGCGCTTGCCGTCACCAAACGCGGTGTCGACGAACTGCTCATCGAGAGCGAATTCGCGCAAAAACTGGCGCGTTCCGAGCAAAGCGGCCAGCCATTGCGCATTAAACTCGGCCTCGACCCGACCGCGCCCGACTTGCACCTCGGCCACACTGTGGTGCTCAACAAGCTGCGCCAGCTGCAAAACCTCGGCCACCAGGTGATCTTTCTGATCGGCGACTTCACCTCGATGATCGGCGATCCGTCCGGCCGCAATGTGACGCGACCGCCGCTCACGCGCGAACAGATCGAGCAGAACGCGCAGACGTACTTCAAACAGGCGTCGCTGGTGCTGGATGCTAGCCGCACGGAAATCCGCTACAACTCCGAATGGTCCGACCCGCTCGGCGCGCGCGGCATGATCGAACTGGCCTCGCGCTACACCGTCGCGCGGATGATGGAGCGCGACGATTTTACCAAGCGGTACAAGAGTGGGACACCGATCTCGGTCCACGAGTTCCTCTATCCTTTGATGCAGGGCTACGATTCGGTCGCTTTGAAATCGGACCTTGAGCTAGGTGGAACGGACCAGAAATTTAACTTGCTGGTCGGACGCGAACTGCAGAAGGATTACGGCCAGGAGCCGCAGTGCATCCTGACCATGCCCTTGCTGGAAGGACTGGACGGCGTCGACAAGATGTCCAAGTCGAAGAACAACTATATAGGCATCACCGAAGCGCCCAACACCATGTTCGGCAAGCTGATGAGCATTTCGGACGTCATGATGTGGCGCTACTTCGAATTGCTGTCGTTCCGTTCGCTCGCCGATCTGGCCCAGTTGCGCGCCGAAGTCGAGGGCGGCAAGAACCCACGCGACGCCAAAGTGGCGCTGGCGCAGGAGATCGTCACGCGCTTCCATTCGGCCCAGGCGGCCGACGAAGCGCTAAACGACTTCGTCAACCGCTCGAAGGGCGGGATTCCGGACGACGTGCCCGAAGTCGCGCTGGCCGGCGCGCCGCTGGGCGTGCCGCAACTGCTCAAGCAGGCCGGACTGTGCGCCTCGACTTCCGAGGCGATGCGCATGGTCGACCAGGGCGGGGTGCGGATCGACGGCGTGGTCATCAGCGACAAGACCCTCAAGCTCGACGCCGGCACCTTTGTTCTGCAAGTGGGCAAGCGCAAGTTTGCCCGGGTCACCCTGTCGGCATGATTGGATTGCTGCAACGGGTCAGCCAGGCCAGCGTGGTGGTCGAGGGCGCGACGGTGGGCGCGATCGGCGCCGGCCTGCTGGTGCTGCTGTGCGCCGAAAAGGGCGACAGCGAGCGCGAAGCCGACGCGCTGCTGACGAAGCTGCTGGCCTACCGGGTGTTTTCGGACGAGGCCGGCAAGATGCACCGCAGCGTGGCCGATATTGGCGGCGCCTTGCTGGTGGTGCCGCAATTCACGCTGGCGGCCGACACCCGCTCGGGCACCCGCCCATCGTTCTCGCCGGCGGCGGCGCCGGCTGACGGCTTGCGCCTGTTCGATTATTTCGTCGGCGCGGCGCGGCGGCGGCATGGCACGGTCGAGACCGGCCAGTTTGGCGCCGACATGAAGGTGTCGCTGACCAACGACGGGCCGGTCACCTTCTGGCTGCAGGTGGCGCCGGCAGGAACGGCGGGGAAATGAAAGCCCTGATTGCAGCGGCAAACATAAAAACCGCTCAAACCGGCGCCATTCAGGTGAAACCTGGCGCTGCGCGGGCGGTCAATACCAACAGAGGCGGGGGATATGGCGATGAAACTCTGGAGTGATTCGTTTTCCGAAGGCGGTCTGATTCCGTCCGAGTGCGGGTTCGCGGCCATCGATCCCGTCAATCACGTGCGGCTGTCGAGCAATCGCAACCCGCACCTGGCGTGGGACGAGGTGCCGGCCGGCACCGAGTCGCTGGTGCTGATCTGCCGCGATCCGACCGCGCCCTCGGTTGGCACCAACGTCAACAAGGAAGGCAAGGTCGTCGCCGAAGACCTGGCGCGCACCGACTTCTACCACTGGACCCTGGTCGACATCCCGGTCGCCATGCGTTCGCTGGCCGAGGGCATGTTTTCCGACATGGTCACGCCGCACGGCAAGCCGGGCCCGCTGGTGCCGTTCACCATCAAGAATGGCACCGAGCACCAGCTGCGCCAGGGCGTCAACGACTATACCGGCTGGTTCGCCGACGATCCCGATATGGCCGGCGAGTATTACGGCTACGACGGCCCTTGTCCGCCATGGAACGACGAGCGCGTGCACGCCTATGTGTTCTGCCTGTATGCGCTCGACGTGCCGCGCTTCGCGCTGGAAGGCCGCTTCACCGGTCCCGAAGCGCGCCTGGCGATTCGCGGCCACATCCTGGACGAAGCCCAGATCTTCGGCGTGTATTCGCTCAACCCCGAGGTCGCCGCGACGCTCGACATATAAGAATGGGCGCCGGCCTCTCCGGGCCGCGCGCCGTTACGCATGCCAACGACCACCATTGTATTGATTCGCCACGGGGAAACCGCGTGGAACGCCGAGCGGCGGCTGCAAGGCCATCTCGATATTGGACTGAGCTGCGAAGGTGAACGCCAGGCCGAAGCGCTGGGCGCCGCGCTGGCGCCAGTGCGCTTCGACGCGATCGTCGCCAGCGATCTGCAGCGCGCGCGCCAGACCGCGCTGGCGGTGGCGGCGCGCCAGCGCGTGCCGCTGGCGGTGCGCAGCGACCCGGCCCTGCGCGAGCGCGGCTATGGCGGCTTCGAGGGCTTGCTGTATGCCGAGATCGAGGAGCGCTTTCCGCAAGCCTTTGCCGCGTGGCAGCGGCGCGAGATCGACGCGCCGTTGCCGCCGGGTGCGAGCGTGGGCGAGACCTTCCGCCAGTTTTACGCGCGCAGCGTGGCGGCGATCCTCGCCTGGGGCGCCGAGTATGCGGGCGGGACGATCGCGCTGGTGGCGCACGGCGGCGTGCTCGAATGCGCCTACCGCGAAGCGCTCGGCCTGCCGCTGGAATCGCCGCGCGCGTTTTCCATATTGAACGCCAGTATCAATCGGTTCACCGTGCGCGAGGGCCGGCTGGCGCTGGTGAAGTGGGGCGAGGTCGACCATCTGACGCCGCAGGCGCTCGACGAGCTCAACTAGCGGCGTTGTCGGGATGCACGGTCCGAGAGGGCGCGGCTGCGCCCAGCCCGCCCAGCACACTGGGGGGAGGTCCCCGGCCGCCCGCTTATACCCAAAACGGAATCGCAGTGCAGCACATCATTTTAAAAAAGTGCTTATTAATTGAGCAGCTTATCGGGTAAGATAGAGGGTTCCCGCTATTGTTTATTTCGCCATCCACGTGCACATCGGACCTTATCTACTGCCGAATAATGTTTTCGTCGCTCCCATGGCGGGCGTGACGGACCGGCCTTTCCGTCAGCTGTGCAAGCAGCTCGGCGCGGGCTACGCGGTGTCCGAAATGGCGGCGTCCAATCCGCGCCTGTGGGCCACCGAAAAGAGCAGCCGCCGCACCGACCACGCCGGCGAGATGGAACCGAAAGCGGTGCAGATCGCCGGCGCCGATCCGCAAGACCTGGCCGACTGCGCCAAGTTCAATGTCGACCGCGGCGCGCAGATCATCGACATCAACATGGGCTGCCCGGTCAAGAAGGTCTGCAACAGCTGGTGCGGTTCGGCCCTGCTGCAAAACGAAAGCCTGGTCGAGAAGATCCTGCACGCGGTGGTCGCGGCGGTGGACGTGCCGGTCACGCTCAAGTTTCGCACCGGATGGAATCGCGAGAACAAGAACGCCCTGCGCATCGCCCGCATTGCCGAGCAGGCCGGTATCCAGATGCTGACCCTGCACGGACGCACGCGCGCCGACGGCTACAGCGGCGAGGCCGAGTACGACACGATCGCCGCCGTCAAGGCGCAGGCGCGGATTCCCGTGGTCGCCAATGGCGACATCACCACGCCCGAGAAAGCCCGCATGGTGCTGGCCCACACCGGCGCCGACGCCGTGATGGTCGGCCGCGCGGCGCAGGGGCGGCCTTGGATCTGCCGTGAAATCGATCACTTCCTGCGCACCGGCACCCATCTGCCGGCGCCGCTGGTGGCCGAGGTGCGCGCGCTGATGGCCGAGCACCTGGCCGCGCATTACGCGTTTTATGGCGAGTTCCTCGGCGTGCGCACCGCCCGTAAACACATCGGCTGGTACGTGCGCGACCTGCCCGGCGGCGAAGCGTTTCGCCAGCAAATGAATCTGCTGGAGTCGACGGCTGAACAGTTGAAGGCGGTCGATCGATTCTTTGAATTTCAGCAAGGGCACGGAGAGCGGTTACAATATCGGCCCGCCGTGCCCGACGAACAGGCTTTGGCGGCGTAGTGGCAAGCAGGTAGCGCAGGACAAGGCAGCGCAGGACAAGGCAGCGCAGGACAGCAAGCGGACGACAAGCAGCAACAAGAATAAAAAATGGGACGAACGCGGCCACCAGAGCTGCGGCGAGTACGTTAATCAGCGGATAAAAAGTACCACGACATGAGCAAAGAAAGTATCCAGGAAGTTGTCCAGAAAAGCCTTGAAGAATACTTCAACGATTTGGGCGAGCAGCAGGCATCGAATATTTATGACATGGTCGTGCTGACCGTGGAGAAACCGATCCTCGAGGTGGTGATGATGCGCGCCGACGGCAACCAGTCGCACGCGGCGCAGATGCTCGGCATCAATCGCAACACCTTGCGCAAGAAACTGCAGGAACACGGATTGCTGTAACAAGCCGATCGCCGCAGTGGCGCGGCCGGCGTGCGGCGCGCCGCGCGCCGCTGCACACCGGCGCCGCGCGGTTCGGCGCCAGATCGTCCAGCACCAGAACACGATTCGCCAGTCTCAGAGTACCCAGCCAGAATACCCATCAACCAGGCCCATTCCCATGATCAAACAAGCTCTCATTTCAGTTTCCGACAAGACCGGCGTGCTCGATTTCGCGCGCGCACTTTCCGCCATGGGCGTGAGCATCCTGTCCACCGGCGGCACCGCCAAGCTGCTGGCCGACAATGGCGTGGCCGTGACCGAAGTGGCGGACTACACCGGCTTTCCTGAAATGCTCGATGGCCGCGTCAAGACCCTGCATCCGAAAGTGCACGGCGGTATTCTCGCGCGCCGCGATTTTCCCGACCACGTCGCCAAGCTGGAAGAGCACAATATTCCGACCATCGACATGGTGGTGGTGAACCTGTACCCGTTCCAGCAGACCGTGGCCAAGGACGATTGCTCGCTCGAAGACGCGATCGAGAACATCGACATCGGCGGCCCGACCATGCTGCGCTCGGCTGCCAAGAACCACAAGGACGTGGTGGTGGTGTGCGATCCATCCGACTACGGCCTGGTCCTTGCTGAAATGAAGGGCACCACCGGCGCGGCCGGCCCGATCAGCTACGACACCAAGTTCATGCTGGCCAAGAAAGTGTTCGCCCACACCGCGCAATACGACGGCGCCATCACCAACTACCTGACCAGCCTGGGCGCCGACAAGGCCCACGCGACGCGCTCGACCTATCCGCAGACGCTCAACATCACCGTGGAAAAAGTGCAGGACATGCGCTACGGCGAAAACCCGCACCAGTCGGCCGCGTTCTACCGCGACCTGGCGCCGGCCGCCGGCGCGCTGGCCAGCTACAAGCAGCTGCAGGGCAAGGAACTGTCGTACAACAATATCGCCGATGCTGACGCAGCCTGGGAATGCGTCAAGTCGCTGGGCGGCCTCGGCCAGGCGGCCGGCTGCGTGATCGTCAAGCACGCCAATCCGTGCGGCGTGGCGATCGGCGCCGATGCGTTCGACGCCTACAGCCGCGCGCTGCAGACCGATCCAACCTCGGCCTTCGGCGGCATCATCGCCCTCAACGTCGAGCTCGACGCGAAGACCGCGCAAGAGATCGCCAAGCTGTTTGTCGAAGTGCTGATCGCGCCGTCGTTCTCGGCTGAAGCGAAGCAGATCATGTCGGCCAAACAGAATGTGCGCCTGCTGGAAATCGCCCTGGGCGACGCCCACAACCCGTTCGACGTCAAGCGCGTCGGCGGCGGCCTGCTGGTGCAGTCGCCGGACGCCAAACTGGTGGGCCTGGGCGATGTGCGCGTGGTCACCAAGAAGCAGCCGACCCAGCAGCAATTGCAAGACATGATGTTCGCCTGGCGCGTGGCCAAATTCGTCAAGTCGAACGCGATCGTGTTCTGCGCCAACGGCATGACGCTGGGCGTGGGCGCGGGCCAGATGAGCCGTATCGATTCGGCGCGCATCGCCTCGATCAAGGCGCAGAACGCCGGCTTGAGCCTGGCCGGTTCGGCGGTGGCGTCGGATGCGTTCTTCCCGTTCCGTGATGGACTGGATGTGGTGGTCGATGCCGGTGCGACCTGCGTGATTCACCCGGGTGGTTCGATGCGCGACCAGGAAGTGATCGACGCCGCCGACGAGCGCGGCGTGGTGATGCTGTACACGGGTGTAAGGCATTTCCGTCATTAATCAGCGCGGTATCGTCCGCGTTCGAACGCCAGTCCGATAATCCCGCACGTTCGAACGTCAATCCGACAACCCCTGCACGTCATTCCCGCCTTCGCGGGAATGACGTTGTCGTTTGGTGCGTCAATTCGTGCCCTAGCGACGCCGATCTCTCGCCGCAGCGACGCCGATCTCGCGCCGCAGCGACGCCTACCCTGGCGCGTCGTTTTGCGCGTCAATTCGCACCGCAGCGACGCCAATCTCGGCGCCAAGTGTCGCCTCAGCCCATCGCGCGGCAAAAATACTGTATAAAAACCCATGCAAGACATTGCCCGCCGGTATAACATTCGGTCATGATTATTCTTGGCATTGACCCGGGCCTGCGCACCACAGGTTTCGGCGTGATCGAAAAGCAGGGCAACAAGCTGCGCTACATCGCTTCGGGCACCATCAAGACGGTGGCCGAGGGCGAGCTGCCGGGGCGCCTGAAGATCATCCTGCGCGGCATCGCCGAAGTCGTCAGCACCTACCGGCCCGATTGCGCGGCGGTGGAGAAAGTCTTCGTCAACGTCAATCCCCAATCGACCCTGCTGCTCGGCCAGGCGCGCGGCGCCGCCATCACCGCGCTGGTCGGCGCCGACCTGTCCGTGGCCGAGTACACCGCGCTGCAAGTGAAGCAGGCGGTGGTTGGCCACGGCAAGGCCGCCAAGGAACAAGTGCAGGACATGGTGGCGCGCCTGCTGGTGCTGCCCGGCCTGCCCGGCACCGACGCCGCCGATGCGCTCGGCGTGGCGATCTGCCATGCCAACAGCCACGATACGCTGGCCCTGATCGGCGCGCTCGCGCCCAGCCTGAACGGCCTGCGCATGAAGCGCGGGCGCCTGGTCTAACTTCAACAAGGATCGCCATGATTGGTCGCCTGTCCGGCATTTTGCTGGAAAAAAATCCCCCGCAATTACTGGTCGATTGCCAGGGTGTCGGCTATGAAGTCGATGTGCCGATGAGCACTTATTACAACCTGCCCCAGATCGGCGAGAAGGTGGTGCTGTTCACCCACCAGGCGATCCGCGAGGACGCCCATCTGCTGTTCGGCTTTGGCAACGCCAACGAGCGCGCGGTGTTCCGCCAGCTGATCAAGATCACCGGCGTGGGCGCGCGCACGGCGCTGGCGATCCTGTCGGGCATGACGGTGGCCGACCTGGCCCAGGCCGTCACGCTGCAGGAAGCCGGCCGCCTGATCAAGGTGCCCGGCATCGGCAAGAAAACCGCCGAGCGCCTGCTGCTCGAATTGAAGGGTAAGCTCGGCGCCGACCTCGGCGCGGCCGGCGGCGCCGTGCATCACGACGCCCAATCGGATATCCTCAACGCGCTGCTGGCGCTGGGGTATTCTGACAAGGAGGCGGTGGCGGCGCTCAAAAATATGCCGAGCGGGGCCAGCGTGTCCGACGGCATCAAGTACGCGCTCAAGGCGCTGTCCAAGGGATAAGGAGCGCGAACGATTGCGCGCGAGGGAACCACTAGCATGAGCATTCAAACCGACGATTTCAGCGAGCAGCGCATCATCGCCGCCACGCCCGCCTCGCCCAACGAGGAGGCGATCGAGCGCGCGCTGCGCCCCAAGCAGCTCGACGAATATGTCGGCCAGGAGAAAATTCGCGGCCAGCTCGAGATCTTCATTTCGGCCGCGCGCAAGCGGCGCGAGGCGCTCGACCACACTTTGCTGTTCGGCCCGCCGGGACTGGGCAAGACAACGCTGGCCCACATCATCGCGCGCGAAATGGGCGTGAACCTGCGCCAGACTTCCGGCCCGGTGCTGGAGCGTCCGGGCGACCTGGCGGCGATCCTGACCAACCTGGAAGCGAACGACGTGCTCTTCATCGACGAGATCCATCGGCTCTCGCCGGTGGTGGAGGAAATCCTCTACCCGGCGCTGGAGGACTACCAGATCGACATCATGATCGGCGAGGGGCCGGCGGCGCGCTCTGTGAAGCTCGACCTGCAACCGTTCACCCTGGTCGGCGCCACCACCCGCGCCGGCATGCTGACCAATCCGCTGCGCGACCGCTTCGGCATCGTCGCGCGGCTCGAATTTTATAACCCGGCCGAACTGGCGCGCATCGTCACCCGCAGCGCCGGCCTGCTGAACGCGCCGATCGCCGACGAGGGCGCGCTTGAAATCGCCCTGCGCGCGCGCGGCACCCCGCGCATCGCCAACCGCCTGCTGCGGCGGGTGCGCGACTATGCCGAAGTGAAGGGCACGGGCGACATCACCAAGGCCATGGCCGACGCCGCGCTGGTGATGCTCGACGTCGACTCGGTCGGCTTTGACGTGATGGACCGCAAGCTGCTCGAAGCGGTGCTGTTCAAGTTCGGCGGCGGGCCGGTGGGCATCGGCAACCTGGCCGCCGCGATCGGCGAAGAGAGCGACACCATCGAAGATGTGCTCGAACCGTTTTTGATTCAGCAGGGATATTTGCAGCGCACGCCGCGCGGGCGCATCGCCACGCCGCTGGCGTACGCGCACTTCGGGGTGGCGGCGCCGCGCACCAGTCCGACCGGCGACCTGTGGGACAGCGCCCCGGGTTGATCAGGTGGGCTGGCGGCTTTCGATCGGGCCGGATGCGATCTGGTCCGATTCCTCGCGCGGGCGCATGGCGCGCTTGGTGCGGCGCCGGTTCGACGGGAAGACAAAGGCGAGGTAGAGGAAAGCGGTGAAGCAGAACAGCGGACCGATCGCCGGCAGCAAGTCCGGCTCCTTGCCGGAAAACAGCACATAGCCGCTGGCGATAATCGGAAACAGCAACAGCACGGCGGCGATGATGCGCCGGCGCAACGATTTGCGCATGCGGTGGCCGAGCACGCCGACGAAGAAATAACCCGACACGACCAGCAGGATCGCCACGCAGTTGAGCATAACGGTGTTGAAGTCGTCGGGCCGGCTTTGCGGCGTTTCGGGCAGCAAAATGAAGGGCGCGCCAAACAGGATGGCGCTACCAATCAGGAGAGCTAGGAATCGCAGGATGATCATGGGGGCTCCGCGTCGCAATGCCGGTCGAGGACCGCTATCAAATTGCTATTGGGACATTTTTCTTAATCCAACATAACACGATCTTTTCCACGGCGCTAGCAATATTGCGATTTCGCAATAAATTTGGCAACATAGTGGTGCGAAAAGCCATCAGAAGGACAGCAACAATGCAAATTTGGGTAGACGGGGACGCCTGTCCGGTGGCGGTCAAGGAGATCCTGTTCCGGGTCGCCGAGCGGCTGCAGCTGCAGGTCACGCTGGTGGCCAATCAATTGATCCGGGTGCCAGGTTCGCGCTTCATCAGATCGGTGCAAGTGCCGGCCGGCGCCGACGTGGCCGATCAGGAAATCGTGCGCCTGCTGACGCCGGGCGACCTGGTGGTGACGGGCGACATTCCGCTGGCCTCGCTGGTGCTGGACAAGGTCGGCTTCGCGCTCAATCCGCGCGGCGAGTTCTACACCGCCGACAATATCGCCCAGCAGCTGACCATGCGCGCCTTCATGGAAGAGCTGCGCAGCGGCGGCGTCGACACCGGTGGACCGGCGCCGTACAGCCAGTCGGACCGCCAGCAGTTTGCCAATCAGCTTGACCGGCATCTGGCGCGGTACGCCAAGAAATAGCAGCACGCGACTGAACCAGGCCGCGCGATGCGCGCCGCCTGGCGCTTGAGGAAGACACGATGCCGGATCTCGATCGCACAAAGATCATTTATAGCGGAACGCCGGAGTCGGCGGCCATGGTGGCCGGCGTAAAACGCGCGGTGGCGATCACCGCGAGGATGAATCGCCTGACCTTCGACGATGTGGACGAAGTGAGGGCCTTGTTCAGCGAACTGACCGGCACGAAGGTCGACGCGGACTTCTTGCTGATTCCTCCTTTCTATACTGCCGGAGGGAGCGAGATCCGGGTCGGTCGGCGGGTGTTCGTCAATCAGAACTGCACCTTCTACGACCTTGGTGGCATCGACATCGGCGACGATGTCATGATCGGGCCGAACGTGAGCATCATCACGGCGGGGCATCCGCTTGACCCTGCGCAGCGCCGCTCGGTCACCATCGGCAAGCCGATTAAGATCGAGAAGAACGTGTGGATCGCCGCCGGCGCGACCATCATCGGCGGGGTGACGGTGGGCGAGAACGCGGTCGTCGCGGCGGGGGCGGTGGTCACCCGCGACGTTCCCGCGAACACGCTGGTGGGCGGGAATCCGGCGCGGGTTATTCGGCCGATCGGCGAATAGACGAACGCTGCCGGCCAACCAAGCGCGTAAAAGCACTCAAAAGCACGGGGTCAACTTGACCCCATGTTTTGCTAGCAGCAGCCGCCGCGCTTGCCGGCGCCGCCGTAGCGCGCCTCCTGGCGTTCGCGGAAGAACTCTTCGTAGCTCATCACCGGCGCGCCGGGGTGGGTCGCCTCCATGTGGCCGACGTAGGCGTCGTATTCGGGCAGGCCGACCATCAGGCGCATGCTCTGCCCGAGGTAGCGGCCGGCCTGCATCAATTCGCTCAACATGATCTACGCCTTCGCCAGTTGATACGGCGTCTCACGGGTGCTCGGCGTGGTGCTGGCGCGCGCCACCAGCACCGTGCGCACGCCGAACAGCAGCACCGCCAGCACGACGAACATGAAGAAGCCGGTCAGCGAGGCGTCCAGATAATCGTTGAACACGATCTGCTGCATCTGCGCGGCGCTCTTGGCCGGCGCCAGCAGCGTCCCTTGGTCGAGGGCGGCCTGGAACTTGTGCGCATGGGCCAGGAAGCCAACCCGGACGTTGGCATCGAAGATCTTTTGCCAGCCAGCCGTCAAGGTGCACACCAGCAGCCAGGCGGTCGGCAGCGCGGTGACCCAGGCGAACTTCCCTTGCTTCATTTTGAACAGCACGCAGGTCGCCAGAATGAGGGCGATCCCGGCCAGCATCTGGTTGGCGATGCCGAACAGCGGCCACAGGGTATTGATGCCGCCCAGCGGATCGACCACGCCCTGGTAGAGGAAGTAGCCCCACGCCGCCACGCACAGCGAGGTGGCGGCCAGGTTGGCGACCAGCGAATCGGTGCGCTTGAGCGAAGGGGCGAAAGTTCCCATCAAGTCTTGCAGCATGAAGCGCCCGGCGCGCGTGCCGGCGTCGACCGCCGTGAGGATGAACAGCGCCTCGAACAGAATCGCGAAGTGGTACCAGAAGCCCATCATCGCCTTGCCGCCCACCACGCCGGCGAGGATGTTGGCCATGCCGACGGCCAGCGTCGGCGCCCCGCCGGCACGCGAAATGATGCTGCTCTCGCCGATATCCTTGGCGGTCTGGGTCAGCATCTCGGGAGTGATGTAGAAGCCCCATTGGCCGATTGCGGTGGCGGCCGAGTGGACCGTCGTGCCGATCGCCGCAGCCGGGCTGTTCATGGCGAAGTAGATGCCCGGCTCGATGGTCGACGCGGCCACCAGCGCCATCATCGCGACGAACGATTCCATCAGCATCGCGCCGTAGCCGATGAAGCGGGCGTGCTCCTCGTTCTCGATCATCTTCGGCGTGGTGCCCGAAGCGATCAGCGCGTGGAAGCCGGACACCGCGCCGCAGGCGATGGTGATGAACAGGAAGGGGAACAGGCTACCGGCCCAGGCGGGGCCGCTGCCGTCGATGAACTTGGTCATTGCCGGCATTTTGAGATGGGGCGCGACGATCAGGATGCCGACCGCCAGCCCGACGATGGTGCCGATCTTGAGGAAGGTCGACAGATAGTCGCGCGGCGCCAGCAGCAGCCAGACCGGAATGACCGAGGCGACGAAGCCGTAGCCGATCAGCATCCAGGTCAGCGCGCTGCCGGTGAAGGTGAACATGGGCGCCAGCACGGCCGATTCGGCCACCACCTGGCCGCCGAGGATGGCCAGCATCAGCAGCACGAAGCCGATCAGCGAGACTTCGCCAATCCGGCCGACCCGCACGAAGCGGGTGTACACGCCCATGAACAGGGCGATCGGGATGGTGGCCATGACGGTGAAGCAGCCCCACGGCGATTCGGTCAGCGCCTTCACCACGATCAGCGCCAGCACGGCCAGGATGATCACCATGATCATGAAGGTGCCGAGCAGGGCGATCACGCCGGGCACGGGACCGAGTTCGGACTTGACCAGATCGCCCAGCGAGCGGCCGTCGCGGCGCATCGAGATGAACAGGATGATGAAGTCCTGCACCGCGCCGGCGAACACCACGCCGGCCAGGATCCACAGCATGCCGGGCAGGTAGCCCATCTGCGCGGCCAGCACCGGGCCGACCAGCGGGCCGGCGCCGGCGATGGCGGCGAAGTGGTGGCCGAACAGGACGTAGCGGTTGGTCGGCACGAAGTCGAGGCCGTCGTTGAGGCGGGTGGCTGGCGTGGCGCGCTTGGCGTCCAGCTTGAGCACGCGGTCGGCGATGAAGCGGCTGTAGAAGCGGTAAGCGATCAGGTAAACGCAGACGGCGGCGGCGACGATCCACACGGCGTTGATCGATTCGCCGCGATTGAGGGCGATAAAGGCGAGCATGCCGGCGGTGGCGACCGACAGCCCGGCCCAGCCGAGCCGGCTTGTGATACGGTTCATGGTGACTCCTCCAAGTTGGGTGCCGCGCCAGGGAGTGCCCGGTCGAATGCCGGTTCGGCTTGTGCGCAGCTTGTGACCGAGTATTGACTTGAAGGCAAGCGGGAACAAGCGCAGCACTACGCAGACCGGCTCAGTAGTAGTACGTAGTGCAGACGGGCTGAAGCGTCGTAGAATCTCTGTGGGCAAGCGTTAGTTTGCCCACCATCAGGTAGCGGCTCGGCGGCCACCTACCGAAGATCAGTCGTCCTCGCGAAGGCGGGGACCCAATGCGCGGGCGTCCCGATAACGCGGCAAGAATAGATTCCCGCATGCGCGGTGATGACGATGTAGAAGGTGACGACCCATGAAATTACGGCAAAAAGTGGTAGTCCTGGCGATCGTGCCGCTGATCCTGGCGCTGTGCACGATCGCGCTGTTCGTGCGCCACCAGGCCTTGACGCTGGCCCAGCAGCAGCGCGACACCATCCAGCAAGCCTACCTGTCGAGCAAGGAAGCCGAGCTCAAACACTACGTTGCGCTCGCCACCCACGCCATCGCGCACCTGTCCGAATCGGGCCGCCGCGATCCGGCCACGCTGGAAGAAGCCAAGCGCATCCTGGCCACCCTCAGCTACGGCGAGGATGGCTATTTCTTCGTCTACGACATGCAGGGAAATAACCTGATGCATCCGCGCCAGCCTGAACTGGTCGGGCGCAACCTGTGGGAGCTGCGCGACGCCACCGGCCAGCCAACCGTCCAGCGCCTGATCGCGCGCGCGAAGGAGGGCGGCGGCTTCCAGCGCTATGTCTGGGTCAAGCCGTCGTCGCACCAGCCGGCGCCCAAGCTCGGCTACGTCATCGCGCTCAAGGATTGGGGCTGGATGCTCGGCACGGGCATTTACCTCGACGACGTCGATGCCGCGCTGGCCAAGATCGACGCCCAGCAGTCGCGCAATATCCAGAGCACCATGCTGTGGATCGCCGGCCTGGCCATCGTCAGCGCGCTCGTGGTCGGCAGTTCTGGCCTGGCGCTCAACATCAGCGAGCTGCGGGTGGCCGACGCCAAGCTGAAGGTGCTGGCGCAGCGGGTGGTCGAATCGCAGGAGGAGGAACGCGCGCGCCTCTCGCGCGATCTGCACGACGGCATCAGCCAGTGGCTTGTGTCGATCAAGCTGCAGATCGAGGCCGGCATCATTCGGCTCGGCGGCGACGCCGCGCAGCAGCAGGCGGCGCGCGCCAGCTTCGAGCACACCGCCGGCCAGCTCAACGACGTGCTGGGCGAGGTGCGGCGCATCTCGCACGACCTGCGTCCGGCCATCCTCGACGATCTTGGCCTGGCCGCCGCGCTCGACCACCTGGCGCAGGAGTTCAGTCAAGGCGGCGCGATGGCGGTGGAGTTTGTCGACGACGGCGGCGAGGGCTTGTCGGACGTCGCCAACACGGTGCTGTTCCGGATCGCGCAGGAAGCCTTGACCAACAGCGAGCGGCACGCGCGCGCCAGCCGCGTCGTCCTGCGGCTGTACCGCGAGGATGGGCGGGTGGTGTTGAGCATTGCCGACGACGGCGTCGGCTTCGACGCGCTCGGCGTCGCGCTGCATCCACAGCGCGGTATCGGCCTGCGTAATATGCTCGAACGGATGGAAGCGATCGACGGACAATTGAGCATCACCTCGTCGGCGGCCGGCACCTCGGTACAGGCCAGCGTGGCGTTGGGAGGGAAGGTATGAACAGCGACATTGGCGGCGACAGCGGCAGTGGTATCGGCGGCGGTGGCAGCAGCAACGGCGGCACGGCAGGCGGGGTCGTCAGGATTCTACTGGTTGACGACCACCCGCTTGTGCGCGACGGCCTGCATGCGCGCCTGGAAGCGATGCCGCAATTTCGCGTGGTGGCCGAAGCCGGTGGCGCCGAGGAAGCCTTACGCCAGGCCAGCGCCTGCGCGGTCGACCTTGTGCTCATGGATATCAATATGCGCGGCGGAAACGGCATCGAGGCGACCGCGCAGCTGCGCGCGCGTTTTCCCGACATCGCCGTGCTGATCCTGTCGATGCACGACAAGCTCGAATACGTGACCCAGGCCATGCAGGCCGGCGCGCGCGGCTATGTGCTCAAGGACGCGCCGGGCAAGGACATCGTGCAGGCGATCGAGACGGTCATGTCGGGCGGGATCTACTACAGCGCGGCGCTGGCGCGCGAACTGGCGCGGCCGCTGGTGCACGACAACCAGCTGACCACGCGCGAGAGCGAGGTATTGCAGCACATCGCCGACGGCCAGTCGAACAAGCATATCGCCCGCGCGCTCGACCTGTCGGTGCGCACGGTCGAGACGCACCGATTGAACATCAAGCGCAAGCTCGGCATAGAAGGTCAGGCGGAGCTGATCAAGTTCGCGGTCCAGCACGCGCGCTTCGAGGCGCGGGATCGCTGAGACAAGCGCCGGCCACGTCGATGGGGCAGCGGAGTGCGCGGCGCGGCCTTAATGACCCGTGGCAGCGACCGGGGCGGTTCCGTGCAGGCGACGCTGCATGATGTCCTTGGCGACCGCGAGCGCGTTGTCCGGCGTCGCCGCGATATCCGGGGTGACGCCCACGCCCTCCCAATTCGTTTTGGTGATTGGACTGATGGTGCGCGCGTCAGGTATCACGGCGTAAAAATGGTCGCCAATACGATAAGGGCGCGCGGGGTGGGCCCCGCCCCAGGTCGGCTTGCCGATGATCGTGGCGCGTTTTAGTGCCTGCATTGTGTAAGCGAAGTCTTCGCCGGCGGACATCGTACCGGGGCCGACCAGGATAAGTACCGGCCTTTTGCCGCCATAGCGTTTCCCTTCAAATTTGTCTGCCGTCCATTGTTCCTTGGTGATGCCGGTCTCGCGATCCCAGATGTCGTTGAGACGTGTACGCTGGTCGACAAAATAGCTGATCAGTAAAGCCACCGTTTCCGGCCCGCCGCCGCCGTTCTCGCGCAGGTCCACGATAAGGCCGTCGGTGTCGGCAAGTTTGTCCATCGCCGCGGCGTACTTTTCGGCCACCATGAAAGGAGGCGGGAAGCCGGAAATCTGCAGGTAGCCGATGTTCGAGCTGAGGTGGTCGACCTTTTCCACACCTAGCTTTGACACGTGGCGGAATATGCGCACGGGGAAGGAGGCGTGCTCCTCCCATTCCGCCAGCGTTGTCGGTGGAGGCCCCATCGCATTGTCGTGAGGTACCAGCCCTGGATCGAAGCCTACCTCCATATGCAGGTCATGGGCCACGCTGTGCAGGTCGTCCGTGAGCTGTTTGGCCAGCTGTTGGCCGTCCGTGATCGCATCGTACTTGCCCTCGTGCTGGCGCTGACGCAGGAGCGTTTCAATCTCCTTCGCCTTGTCGGGAAAGATATAGTGGCCGTTCAGCCTCGCCACCAGCATATCGATCGCCTCCGTCCTCATTTCGCTGCCGACGACAAGCTTTGGCCCCGGTTTGTGACTTTCCCAAACGGGCCGCCACATGGGCATGGTGGCAGCTGCGCCGAGCGTGGTCAGCACCAGCAGAGACGGTATGACAATCCATTTCTTTTTCATTTATTTCCCTTATTGTGGCTCGCAGGTGCTGATGTTGAGTGCAGGGCAAAACGATTTACTTCATTAACGAGGTAGCGAAGTGGCATGACAATAGCATAAAACTTGCCATGATATAGCAAAATTATTGCGAATTGATTGCACTCCTCGGGTGGTCTGCATAGACCGAGACGCGGGCGGTTTTGGTATGGATTCTCCACGCAGCCATAGACCAACAGCGGGCGGCACGCGCCAGCCGCGACGCGCCGCGTCGTCCGCGCGCGTCCGTCGGTACAGCGCGGGCTAAGCCGAAGCGCGTTTCAGCAGGACGCTTTCCGCCGCGACGGCGATGTGCGTCGAGAGCGATTCGCTGTTGGTGGCGCGCGCGAGCGTCACCGCCCCGACCAGCAGCGACAGCGCCGCAAGCGCCGCGTCCAGATCGCGGGGAGCCGACGGTGAATCGGGGCCGGACGCCACTGCGTTGGCGACGTCGAGCAAGCCCGCCTCGAACGTCGTGCGCACCGACGCGTCCGAGCGTGCCACTTCCGGTGAGAGGCTTTGCAGGGTGCAGCTGTCCGCAAGGTCGCAGCTGCGTTTGACGCCCAGATAGAAGCGCACGAACTCCGGCCACCAGTTGCCCGCGTGTTCGGACTGGAAGTACAGCACGCCGGACTTCAGGCCGCTCATGCCATCTGCCACGGCCTCGCGAAACGCCGAGGTCTTGGAATCGAAGTGAACATAGAACGCGCCCGAAGTCACGCCGGCCTCCTTTGCCAGGCCGTCCACCCCGATGCCGCCAAAACCGCCTTTGCGAAACCCGCGTCCGGCAGCCTCAACGATACGCTGGCGCGTTTGCAGTTTCTTTTCGGTCCTCGACATGTCGTTCCCCTTGAAAATCGGTCCATACATGATTCTAGTTGACGACATAACGATCGTCATGCCAATATTGAATAACGGTCGTGATGTGAATGGCCGATCACGCGGCGGGCGCCGGTCGCTCGCCTTCATTGTTCACACGGAGAATATCAATGCCGCTTACCCTCACACTTACTGAAGGAGTCCTGCCCAAGGGCCAGGAAAAAATCGCTTTCGCGCGCCTGTCCGACGCCATGCTCAAATGGCACGGACTCGCCGGCAACCAAGTGCTGACGCCGAATGTCGTCGGCTCTATCCACGTTTTGCCGAAGGAGCACACCTTCTCCGGATCGGCCGAGGGCTCGGTCGCTTTCGTCGAGTGGAAGGTCCCGTCATTTTCCTTCGCCACGCGCGATGTGCAACTCGGCTATGTCGCGGAGGCCACCAACGTCATCCACGAGATGTCCGACGGCAGGCAGCCGAAGGAACGCATCTGGGTCAACGTCGTGCACGCGGTGGACGGCGCGTGGGGGATTGGTGGAACGGCGTTGACCAACGCTCAACTGGGCGAGGCGGTGTCCCGGGGCTGAGTGCTTTCGACGCTGCCGAGTGCGGCGATCGGGAGCGCCGCACTCGGATTCCGCAACGAATGGAAAGGAAGGGCAACTATGCAACTGTCAAACTATTTGTTTTTCAGGACGTCCTGCGAGCCTGCGCTCGACTTCTATACACGGTGCGGCCTTGGCCGTGTCGTCGAGGAACTGCGCTACGGCGTCGGTGGCGTGCCGGTGAAAAACGAGGCGCTGCGCGGTCGGGTCATGCACGCGAAATTCGAGGGGGCCGGCGTGCTCTTCTATGCATCGGACAACGATGACGCCGAGCCCATGCGCGGATCCGCCCACATCCTGGCGATGGATGACCGTCATCAAACCGAACAACTGTTCGCGTTAATGTCGGAGGGAGGGAAAGTTACGACACCGCTGGGCATTCAGCCGTGGGGCGATTTCTTTGGGAAGCTGACGGATCAGTTCGGCGTGCAGTGGATGTTTAATTGTGCGCTTGAAAAGTAAACAGCCTGATCACAGCGATCGACCATGGAATATATGGTGCGGCGTGAATGAAATGGATCGCTGGCGAGTGTCGACAATGGTACCGCCACTTCGGGCCGTTAATGGTTGCTCAAGTATAATGGTGGCAATCAGCTAAAGCGTTCGAAGAACACCGCGCCCTCAACTTTTGAGCAACTCGCCTGGTTGTGGAATTTTCCGCGTTGGTCAGTGCGCGCACTGCTCATCGGTACCTTGTTCTCCCGAAAAGTCATGTTCGCGGCGGCGGCCGTCAATCTATGTAGCGGGGTTGTGCTACTGGCGTTCGGATTCCCCAGCTTTGTGCTTAAGGGATCGCAGCTGCCAGATTCAATGTATTTTTTGGAAGCGGCGACTGAACTTGTGCAGAGCGTGGCATTTGCAGTTTTGGCTGCAATGGTCGTGCGCAGCGGCAGATCGTCGATCTCTTGTTTTCGCACGTAGCTTCAACGGTTAATACTTGTCCTCCTAAGGATTGTCGTTATGAGAATATTGCTCACGCTACTCGTACCAGTCACCCTGGGCGCCTGCGCCTCGCCAGTTCCCGCCCCAGCCACATCCGCCAACCCGGAATTAAAGCAATACGAAGGCTTGTACGAATACCAGGACAATACACGGCTCTACATGAAAGTCTCACCAATCGACGGCAAACTATATGCCGTCATTGGCGAATCGCTGTACGGGTTAAATGCTGTGCGAAAAGATGCTTTTGTGGATGTGGCGAACTCAGAGGTGCTATTTGAAAGAGACTCGTCGCAGCAAGTAATGGGATGGCGCTATCCTGGCAAGAAACCGGAGCGGTTTTATAAACTGCTTGCGAAGGAAACCGTGTCGGACAAAAGTTGGTTCCCACGCCTTCCGGTCGTCGCTAATTTTGCCTACCAATATCAAACACCGAAAGCCACTAAAAACGGACCACCCGTTGCCGACTTGACGGGTATGGGCCTCAACGCCGCGCCGATAGCGCAGATGATGTACAAGATCATTGATGGCACCTATAAAAATGTCGATAGCGTTCTGATTGTCAAAGATGGAAAACTGGTGCTGGAAGAATACTTCTACCAATACGACCAAGACAAACTGCATGAGCAAAGATCAGCAACCAAAAGCGTCGTCTCGGCCCTGGTCGGGATAGCGATTGATAAAGGCTTTATAAAAAATACACAACAGACGGTGCTTGATTTCTTCCCGGAATACGAACTGAAGAACCTGACGGAAGATAAAAAGAAGATCACTATTGAAGATTTGCTGACAAATCAGTCAAGATTGGATTGTGATGACTGGAATCCGGCATCTCCGGGCCAGGAACAAAAGATGTACGAAAGCGAAGATTGGGTGAAATTCGTTTTGGATTTGCCCATGCTCGGTAAGCCGGGAAGCCGCGGGGCGTATTGTACCGGCGGCGTGGTGACCTTGGGACGTATCGTTGAAAAGGCGAGTGGGAAAAAACTGGCAGAGTTTGCCGACGGCGCGCTGTTTAAACCGCTTGGTGTCACCCAGTTCGGCTGGGACTTCAATAGCGTCAGCCAGGGTATGCTAAAGCTGACACCTGTCGACATGGCAAAATTTGGCCTGCTCTATCTGAACGGCGGGCGATATCAGGGCAAGCAGATTATTTCAGAGGCATGGGTGAAAAATTCGCTTACAAAGCATTCCACCGTTGGCGGTATCAACTATGGGTATTTGTGGTGGCTTGAGCCACTGAAAGTCGATGGCAAGAATGTCGAGGGCATGGCTGCGAAAGGCAACGGTGGGCAACGGATTTATATTTGGCCTGAATTAAACGCCGTCACGGTCATCACTGGCAGTAACTACAACCGCGAATCGCCGACGACCACCCTGCTGCGGGAATACGTTTTGCCTGCCTTGCTCCCGACGAAGGCGCCAGCATCCAAATAATGGCCCGGTGCTAGCGAGCGATCTACTTGACACCAGCCGCGATCTGTATCCGGCCGTCTCCGTCAGCGATAACAGCCCATCGCTTGGTTAGCGCAGATTTCCCGCCCCGATACGGCGGGCGCTCAGGCAAGCGCCCGTCGAGGCCGGCGACCGCTGATGCTGACCGCCGGAACCCTGCCCCGCTAGAAGCCGATCAAGCCGGCGGCAGCTTGCCCAACTGCTCGTTGAGCTTGGCCAGCGTCGCCGTGAAGTTCACCAGCCGTTCATTCTCCTGCGCCACCACGGCGGCCGGCGCGCGCGCGACGAAACTCTCGTTCCCCAGCTTGCTGTTGACCTTGGCAATCTCCGCTTCGATGCGCAGCTTCTCCTTGGTCATGCGCTCGCGCTCGGCGGCGACGTCGATCTCGACCTTGAGCATCAGCTTGGTGGTGCCGACGATCGACACGGCGGCTGGCGATTCCGGCAGCGTGTCGACAATGTTCACCTCCGACAGCTTGCCCAGTGCCTGCACGTAAGGCGCAAACGCATGCAGCGCGTCCTTGCCGGCGGCGTCGCCCGCCTCGACGATCAGCGGCACGCGCAGCGACGGCGACAGTTGCATCTCGCCGCGCAGGTTGCGCGTGGCGTCGACCAGCGCCTTCAGCTGCACCATCCACTGCTCGGCCTGCTCGTCGATCAATGCCGGATTCGACAGCGGATACGGCTGGCGCATCACCGAATCACCGGCCGCGTCGAGCTGCTTGCCGGCCAGCGGCGCGACGGTCTGCCACAGCGCCTCGGTGACGAACGGCAGCACCGGATGCGCCAGGCGCAGAATCACTTCAAGCACGCGCAGCAGGGTGTGGCGAGTGGCGCGCTGTTGGCCTTCGGCACCGGTCTGGACCTGCACCTTGGCCAGCTCCAGATACCAGTCGCAATACTCGTCCCACACAAACTTGTAGATCGCGGCGGCGATGTTGTCGAAGCGGTAGTCTTCGAAGCCCTTGGCCACTTCGGCCTCGGCGCGCTGCAGCAGCGAGATGATCCACTTGTCGGCTTGCGACAGGTCGGCCTCGTTCGGCGTGCAATCGTGGCCTTCGGTGTTCATCAGCACGAAGCGGGTCGCGTTCCACATCTTGTTGCAGAAGTTGCGGTAGCCTTCGCAGCGGCCGAGGTCGAAGTTGATGTTGCGGCCCAGCGAAGCGTAGCTGGCCATGGTGAAGCGCACCGCGTCGGTGCCGTAGGCGGCGATCCCTTCCGGGAATTCCTTGCGGGTGGCCTTGGCGATCTTCTCGGCCGCTTTCGGATTCATCAGCCCGGTGGTGCGCTTGACCACCAGCGACTCGAGGTCGATGCCGTCGATCAGGTCGATCGGGTCGAGCGTGTTGCCCTTCGATTTGGACATCTTCTGGCCGCTCGAATCGCGCACCAGACCGTGCACGTACACAGTCTCGAACGGCACCTTGCCGGTGAAGTGGGTGGTCATCATGACCATCCGCGCGACCCAGAAGAAGATGATGTCAAAGCCGGTCACCAGCACCGACGAAGGCAGGAACATCTTCATGTCAGGCGTTTCTTCCGGCCAGCCCATGGTCGAGAAGGGCACCAGCGCCGACGAGAACCAGGTGTCGAGCACGTCGTCGTCGCGGCGCAGAACGCCGGTCACGCCGGCCGCTTTGGCCTTGGCCTGCGCTTCGGCTTCGTCGCGCGCGACGATGATGTTGCCGGCCTCGTCGTACCAGGCCGGAATCCGGTGACCCCACCACAGCTGGCGCGAGACGCACCAATCCTGGATGTTGCCGAGCCACTGGTTGTAGGTCGTGCTCCAGTTTTCCGGCACGAATTTCACTTCGCCGCTGGCGACTTTTTCCAGCGCGACTTCGGCGATCGATTTGCCGGGGAAGAAAGTGCCTTCCGGCGCAGGTTTGCTCATCGCGACATACCACTGGTCCGTCAGCATCGGCTCGATGACCACGCCGGTGCGGTCGCCGCGCGGCACTTGCAGCTTGTGCGGCTTGGTTTCGACCAGCAAGCCCTGGGCGTCGAGGTCGGCGACGATCTGCTTGCGCGCGGCAAAGCGGTCAAGGCCGCGATACGCTTCCGGCGCCTCGTCGCTGATCTTGGCGTCGAGCGTGAGCACGCAGATCTGCGGCAACTTGTGGCGCTGGCCGACGGCGTAATCGTTGAAGTCGTGGGCCGGGGTGATCTTCACGCAACCGGTACCGAAAGCCTTGTCGGCGTACTCGTCGGCGATGATCGGAATTTCGCGATCGGTCAGCGGCAGCTTGAGCATCTTGCCCACCAGCGCGGTGTAGCGCTCGTCGGTCGGGTCGACCGCCACGGCGACGTCGCCGAGCAAGGTTTCAGGACGGGTGGTGGCGACCGTCATGTGCCCGCCGCCGTCGGCCAGCGGGTAGTTGATGTACCACATGAAGCCGTCTTCTTCTTCCTGCGCCACTTCGAGGTCGGAGACGGCGGTGCCGAGCACCGGGTCCCAGTTGACCAGCCGCTTGCCACGGTAGATCAGGCCTTGCTCGAACAGGCGCACGAACACTTCGGTGACCACTTTCGAGCGCGGCTCGTCCATCGTGAAATACTCGCGCGCCCAGTCGGCCGAGGCGCCCAGCCGGCGCATCTGGCCAGTGATGGTGTTGCCCGATTTTTCCTTCCACTCCCACACTTTTTCAAGGAATTTCTCGCGGCCGAGATCGTGGCGCGAAATCTTCTGCGCGTCGAGCTGGCGCTCGACGACGATCTGGGTGGCGATGCCGGCGTGGTCGGTGCCGGGAATCCAGGCCGTGTTGTGGCCGCGCATGCGGTAATAGCGGGTCAGTCCATCCATGATGGTCTGGTTGAAGGCGTGCCCCATGTGCAGGGTGCCGGTCACGTTCGGCGGCGGCAGCTGGATCGAGAACGATGGCTTGGCGGGGTCGAGGGTGGCGGCGAAGTAGCCGCGCCGTTCCCACTCGGTGCGCCAGAATTGTTCAATGTCGGCTGGCTCGAAAGACTTGGCTAATTCCATGATTTGGCGGTGTATTTTGTGCGGAAACAAGCATTATAAATGACCGGTGGCAGCAAAGGCGGCGGAGGGCGCCGCCGCTGGCGCCAGTGTTCGCAGGCGACGCGCATTCGAGCGTCACCAATGGAGCGGGCACGGCAGGCTGCAGCATCGATGGAAGTCAGGGCGCGGCGGCGCCGACGGCAGCCAGGGCACGGCGGCGCGCAGGCACGCCAGTCCCGCCGGACCGGACGCCGGTTAAGCCGTCGCGTCTACCCAAGACCTGCCTGCCAGCGCAAGCGCGATCTGCCGCTGCGGCCAATTTACAACGCCCTCGGGCGGCGAAGTTGCCACTGCGTGGGCGCATGAGTATGCTGCGATCCGGCCGTGTCGCCAACACGGCTTCAGTTCATAAAAATAGTCATTCACCACCACAATAGGGAATTCCGTATGAAGATTCATCAATCGATCCTGGCCGGTTTCATCGCCTGCTTGTTTGCCACCGGCGCGGCCCACGCTGAAGTCGGCGTCACAGTCGGCCTCGGCACGACCGGCCTGGGCGCGCATTTGAGCATTCCCGTCCAACCGAACCTGAACACGCGCGTCGGCATCAACGCCGCCCATTACAACTTCGCCGACAAGTCCGGCTCGGTCGATTACGACTACAAATTCAAGCTGCAAACCGTCGACGTCCTGGCCGACTGGTTCCCGATGGACGGCGGCTTCCGCGTGACCGGCGGCCTGGTCTACAACGGCAACAAGTTCGAAGCCCATGGCAAGCCCGCGGCCGGCGGCGGTTACGAGGTCAACGGCACCAACTACGCCAGCGGCGCCGGCAGCATCAACGGCGGGATCGAGTTCCGCAAGGCCGCGCCGTATCTGGGTATCGGCTGGGGCAACGCGGTGGCGAAGGACAGCGGCTGGGGCTTCTCGAGCGATCTGGGCGTGTTGTTCCAGGGTTCGCCGAAGAACACCCTGACCAACACCGGTTGCACGTTGACGAGCGCGGTATGTGCGAAGCTGGCCACCGACCTGGCCGCCGAGCGCAAGAATTTCGACGACGATTCGAGCTCGTTCAAGTACTACCCTGTCCTGCGCGTCGGCGCCAGCTACAAGTTCTGACGCCACGTCCGGGCGGCATCGGCGCCGCTGCCGTCGAGGCGCCTTCCGGCTTCACCGGCCGAGCGTGGGCGTGATGAGGTCGAGCGCCGCATCGACCAGGTAGAAAACGAAAAGGCAGGCGCAGGGCGCCGGTCCGCTGGCATGATGTTCCGTCGATGGGAACCGGCCATCGTGACGCCTGCGCGCACAAAAAAAGGACGAGTCCCACGGACTCGTCCCTTTGCGTTGCCGACCCTCAATGGGAGTGCTAATCGCTCACATGCCGCAGCCCATCGCCTTGATGCGGTCATACGCCGCCTTCGCCTGCACCAGGCCGTAGCCGAACTTCACATCGCGCCCGGCCGGCCCGAGGTCGTGCGCGCTCTTGTCGAGGGAAGTGCGGATCTGCGCCCCGCTGCAGGTCGGGAAATAGCTCCATACCAGCGCCGCCACCGCCGACACGTGCGGGGTGGCCATCGAGGTGCCGTCGAACCAGGCGTAATTGCTCGGCGCGACCGTGAGGCTGGCCAGCTGGCCCAGTTGCCCCTTCATCGCCGCGCCCTCGGTGTCGCTGGCCGTCACCGATGGAATGTTGGTGATGGTGGTGCCGAGCGTGCCGCCATAGCCGCCGGCGACATTGTTGTAGACCACCGCGCCGACCCCGCCGCTGTTCTGGCAATTGCTCACCTTGGTGGCGAAGTCGACGCTGCCGCGCGCGATCAGGCAGACCTTGCCGGCGACCGCCGTGTTGACCGCGTCGCCGAGGCCGAAATCGGCCAGCGGCGCCGACGCCGAACCCCGCGGCGAACCATCCATCCCGCCGGGCGCGTAGGTGCTGGCGCCCACTTTCAGGGTCGAGGCGCTGCCGGCGCCCATCGGCACGGTCGACAGCACATTCACACCCGGCGCGGCGATCTCGACCTTGCTGTTGTACTGCGAGAAGCTGGCCCAGGCTTTCGATTCGTCGAGCGCGGCGACCGACATCACGCTGCTGTAGCCGGCCGGATAGGACAGCGCGGTGTTGCCGTCGTTGCCGGCCGCCGCGACGTTCAGCACGCCCTTGCTGTACAGCGCGTCGAAGGCGCGCTGCTCGGTCTTGCTGGCGCGCCCGCCGCCGAGCGACATGCTGATCACGTTGGCGCCGGCGGCGCCGCATTTGTTGGCGGCGCTGGCCAGGGTCGACGAGTAGGCCCAGCCGTCGGCGCCGAACACCTTGACGATGTGCAGCTTGAGCTGGCGGTTCGGGTTGACCCCGACGACGCCAACGCCGCTGTTGTTGATCGCCGCGATGGTGCCGGCCACGTGGGTGCCGTGATGGTTCTCGTCGGTGTACCACCAGCCGGTGCCCTTGTCGTATTCGCCGGCCACGTTGTTGGCGCCGAGGTCCTCGTGCGCGCGGTCGTAGCCCGAATCGATGATGCATACCTTGCGGTTGGCGGCGGCGGCGTCCGACAGCTGGTCGGCCTGCACCATCTTGATCCCGTACGGCACCAGCTGGCCGCTCAGGTAGGGCTGGCCGGTCGAGGCGGTGGCGCCGGCGAAGGCGCGCCGCTGCACGTCGTCTTCGACGTATTCGACGTTCGGATTGTGCGCCAGCCCGGCCAGCGCGGCGGCCGGCACCTCGATCGCCATCGCGTTCATGCCGAAGATCTCTTCGCGCACCGCGCCGTGCGCCGCCGCGACCGCCGCCTTGACATGCGCCGCCGCGCCCGGGGTGAACGCGAGGATCACGCGGGTGGTGCCGGCAGCGTGCGCACCGCCGAAGGCGCCGACGGCCAGCGCGGCCAGGCACAGCGTGACCGCGCGGGTGGTGCGCCAACGGCTTTGTGTACTTTGAATCATGGTGTTCTCCAAAAAGGCGGTGCCGAAGGGCCGGCTCGTGGCAAGCCCGTCATGCCGCTGTGAAATGTGAAATAGTGGCGCCATGGATGATGGCGAGAACCAGTGTAGTAGCGGAATTGGCGTCAGCGCAACCGAACTTGCGCACGCTCGTGCGGGTGTTGCAAAGTATTCGCGCGCACGCTTGAAACACCCGTGGTTTCGGGCTTCATGCTATATTTTTCGGGACGAAATATTGCCTGGCCGGCGATCGATAAAAAGCCACTGTTGCGATACGTAAAGTCTTCTGTACAATACAAAAACACCGCACAGACATTTAACAAAGCCAGCCTGAGGATTCCGCCATGCATCCCGCGTCCGCCGCCAAGCGCCTGATCCTGATCGTCGACGACGACCCCCTCCTGCTTGAATTTCTCAGCACCGTGCTCGGCCATGCCGGCTACCAGACTGCCTCGGCCGCCTCGGCCGAACAGGCGATTCGTCAGATCGAGGCGCGCGAGCCGGACATGGCGCTGCTCGACATCAACATGCCCGGCATGTCCGGACTCGAACTGGCGCGCCACCTCAAGGAGCTGACGTCGGTGCCGTTCATGTTCCTGTCGGCCAACGGCGACAGCGAATCGGCCAAGCAGGCCGCCACGCATGGCGCGCTCGGCTACGTCGTCAAGCCGGTCGACGCCGCGCACCTGATGCCGGCCTTCGAGGCGGCCCTGGCGCGCGCCGACGAGATTCGCCAGCTGCGCCGCACCGAAACCAACCTCAACGCGGCGCTGGCGGCGGGGCGCGAAACCAGCCTCGCGGTGGGTTTGTTGATGGCCAAATACCAGACCGACCGCAACACCGCCTTCGAAGTGC
Source organism: Massilia sp. (assembly GCA_039927975.1). Lineage (GTDB taxonomy): Bacteria > Pseudomonadota > Gammaproteobacteria > Burkholderiales > Burkholderiaceae_D > JBDSTZ01. Next base: position 33,974 of record JBDSTZ010000036.1, read on the forward strand.
TGCGCGACCACGCGCGTTCGAGCCGGCGCAAGATCAACGAGGTGGCCGACCAGTTGCTGGCCGCCGAGGAAACCCTCAACAGCCTGCACGCCGCCTTCAGCCAGCGGATGCGCGCGAAGTAGGGTTGGCGCGAGGGCCGCCGTGGGGCCGTCGCCTGGGCCGCCGCGAGGGGCGACGCGAGCGTCGCCGCGACGGTCGCGCCAATACCCCGAATCGCAACAATAGAAAAATTTAATCGGCGCGCTGCGGGAGCGGCGTCCCGGTTTCATGTATAGTTGCCACTGTGAATTAAATTTTACCCGTTGTTAAGCGTGACAGGGCCCCACCCCGCCTGTTGCCGCGCACCTCGCAAACGCCGCCTTCTCCCAGCGGCGACCTTCTCTTCCTCGGCCCAACTCCGCCGATTGCTCCCCCGATCCTGCTGGTTCGCCCGGTCCTTCGCGCCTGTTCGCCGCCTGCCGTTCCGCCCAGCCTGTCGGGAATCGATCGAACCGCACCACTCCAGGAGGTCGCATGAAGGCGGCACAACATCCCTACACCGGTATTTCGGCCAGGCCCAGCACGTTCTCGCGCCTGCACTGGCTCAACGCCTGCGCGCGGCGGCGCCGTTTCGCCCGCGCGATCGGCGTCGGCAGCGACGCCGGCAGTGCCGCGCCGGCCGCCGGCAACGACAGCGCCGCCGCCACCCGGCCACGCGGCTATTCGGGCAGCGCGATCCCGCGCGTGCTGCACATCGACCACGACGCCAGCACCGCGCTGGCGCTCGGCTGCCTGCTGCGGCCCGAGGCCAGCGTCACCAACGTGACGACCATGGCCGATGCGCGCGCCATCCTCCAGCGCGAATTGTTCTCGCTGATCATCGTCGACCCGAACCTGCCCGACGGCGACGCGGCGGCCTTGCTGCCGTTGTTCGCCGGCACCCCGGTGCTGGTCTACGCGCCCGAACAGCCGCTCTGGCGCAGCGCCTCGGCCACCTACCTGCCCAAGCCGTGGACTTCCTCGCGCCGGCTGTGGACCACCATTTCAACCATGCTCGGCATTGCCCAGCCGAACAGCGCAGGAGACTGACCATGATTTCCAAGGACATCAAGACCGTGTTGTACGTCGAAGACGACCTGCACGTGCGCACCACCGCCAAGCTGGTGCTCGAAGTGATCGGCAAGGTCGAGGTGCGCGATTGCGGCTCGGGACGCGAAGCGTTGCTGGCGGCGCACAATTTCCAGCCCGACCTGATCCTGCTCGACCTGATGATGCCCGAACTCGACGGCCTGGCCACGCTGGAGATGCTGCGCCGCCTGCCGCACCTGGCCGACACCCCGGTCGTGTTCGTCACCTCGCACGCCGAGACCGAGGACGTCGACCGCTACATCGATGTCGGCGCGCTCGGCGTGATCGCCAAGCCGCTGATTCCGCTGCGCCTGTGCGACCAGCTGCGCACCCTGTGGGAATACCGCCTGCACACGGTCGCCTGATCCCGGCCGAGTGAGCCGGCCGCCTGGCGTGAATCTCCGGGCCGCCTGAACTCGCCGTCCGCTCGGCGTGAATCTCCGGCCGCCTGAACCCGCCGGCCGCTTGGGTCGAATAAATCCTCGGGCGGCGTGGCAGGCGCGCGCCGCCCTTGCTATGATGGCAAAAAATGGCCGGTCCGGCCATTCCCCATCTTGCACAGGATATTATGAAAACCAAGGCAGCCATTGCGTGGAAGGCGGGTCAGCCGCTGACGATCGAAGAAGTCGACCTGGCCGGCCCGCGCGCCGGCGAAGTGCTGGTGGAAATCAAGGCCACCGGCATCTGCCACACCGATTACTACACCCTGTCGGGCGCCGATCCCGAGGGCATCTTCCCCTCAATCCTCGGCCATGAAGGCGCCGGCGTGGTGGTCGACGTCGGCCCGGGCGTCACCAGCCTGCGCAAGGACGACCACGTCATTCCCCTCTACACCCCGGAATGCCGGCAGTGCAAATTCTGCCTCTCGCAAAAAACCAATCTGTGCCAGTCGATCCGTTCGACCCAGGGGCGCGGCCTGATGCCCGACGCCACCAGCCGCTTTTCGATCGACGGCAAGCCGATCTTCCACTACATGGGCACCTCGACCTTCTCCAACTACATCGTGGTGCCCGAGATCGCGCTGGCCAAGGTGCGTTCGGACGCGCCGTTCGACAAGATCTGCTACATCGGCTGCGGCGTCACGACCGGGGTCGGCGCGGTGTTGTTTACCGCCAAGGTCGAGGCCGGCGCCAACGTGGTGGTGTTCGGCCTCGGCGGCATCGGCCTGAACGTGATCCAGGCGGCCAAGATGGTCGGCGCCGACAAGATCATCGGGGTCGACCTGAACCCGGCGCGCGAAGCGATGGCGCGCAAGTTCGGCATGACCCACTTCATCAATCCGTCGCAGACCGAGAACGTGGTCGACGCCATCGTCGGCCTGACCGACGGCGGCGCCGACTACAGCTTCGAGTGCATCGGCAACACCACCACCATGCGCCAGGCGCTCGAGTGCTGCCACAAGGGCTGGGGCCAGTCGATCATCATCGGCGTGGCGGCGGCCGGGCAGGAAATCTCGACCCGGCCGTTCCAGCTGGTGACGGGACGCGTGTGGAAGGGCTCGGCCTTCGGCGGCGCGCGCGGCCGCAGCGACGTGCCGAAGATCGTCGACTGGTACATGGACGGCAAGATCG